>JANJSZ010000239.1 GCA_024711405.1 Acidovorax sp. | reverse complement strand
GCCCCCCCCCACGCCCAGGCCCGAGTTCTGCATGCCCACCTCGATCGACAAGGCCTTGCGCTTGGAGACCTCCATGCCCGTGAGTTTGCCCAGCCAGTAGCCCAGCAGCAGGCCCAGGCTGTTGTGCAGCACCACCACGGCAAAGATCATCAGGCCGCTGGTGGCAATGCGGGCCTGGTTGCCGGCCACCACCGCCGCCACGATGGCCACGATGGCGGCCACCGACACCACTGGCAGCACCGAAACCGCCGCCTTCACCTTGTCACGCAGCAGCGATTGCGCCAGCACGCCAAAGGCGATCGGCAGCACCACCACCTGCACGATGGACCAGAACATGGCCGAGGCGCTCACCTCCAGCCACTGGCTGGCCAGCAGGTAGATGAGGGCGGGCGTCACCACCGGCGCCAGCAGCGTGGTCACCGAGGTGATGGCCACCGACAGCGCCACGTCGCCGCGCGCCAGGAAGGTCATCACGTTCGATGCCGTGCCCCCGGGACAGCAGCCCACCAGGATCACGCCCACGGCCACCTCGGGCGGCAGGTTCAGCGCCTTGGAAAGCGCCCAGGCCAGGCCCGGCATGATGATGAACTGGCCCAGTACGCCGATGGCCACGTCCAGCGGGCGCTTGGCGACTTCCTTGAAATCGTCCTTGGACAGCGTCAGGCCCATGCCGAACATGATGATGCCCAGCAGCGGCACGATGTAAGGGCCGATCCACTTGAATTGGGCGGGGGCATAGAACGCCAGCACGGCGAACAGAAGAACCCAGATGGCAAAAGTTTTGCCCACGAACTGGCTCAGACGGGCGATGGCCTGCATGGTGCATATCCTTGGAAGGCGCAGCGGTCGCGGCGGCGCGGTGCTGGCGTGCAGCACGCGGGGCAGCGCAACGGCGGCTGAAAAGTCGAATGGGGGGAGGGCCCGTGAATGCCACGCGGTACGTGGCGATGGGCGTGCACAGCGCGCAGGTGGGCGCGCACGTCGTGCAACGGTCTGCAACGGCCGGGTGGGCTGCAACAAATCAAGGGTTAACCCTGATTGTAATAAGGGGTAAATCCCTTGTTCCTGACCCGGTTGCTGGCTTGGCAAGGGGTCACCGTGCACTGCGATATCACCCATTGGGCCTACCATGTCTGCCGGGCCCGGTGGCCCATGCATTTTTTGAAAGGATGCCTGTCATGAACTCCCCTGCCTCTCTTGTTGACGAACTGATGGCCCAGCTTCAGGGTGCGCCGCTGCAGCAGATGGCCCAGCAACTCGGCACCAGCCCGGCGCAGGCCGAGAGCGCCGTGGGCGCGGCCCTGCCGCTGCTGCTGGGCACGCTGGGGCGCAATGCGGCCCAGCCCCAGGGCGCGATGGACCTTTTTGGCGCCTTGCAGCGCGACCACAGCGGCGGCCCCGACCTGGGTGGCCTGCTCGGTTCGCTGCTGGGCGGTGGTGCAGGCGGTGGCGGCGGCCAGCCCGATGGCGCGGCCATCCTGGGCCACATCTTCGGTGGCAACCAGCAGCGTGCCGAGGCCGGCCTGGGCCAGGCCACGGGGCTGGGGGCGAACGCCGGGCAGTTGCTGCAGATGCTGGCGCCCATCGTGATGTCGTTTCTGGCACAGCGCATGCGCGCGGGCGGCATGGACGCCGGCGGTCTGGGTCAGGCGCTGGGCCAGGAGCAGGCGCGCGTGCAGCAGCAAGGGGGCCTGGGTGGCGGCTTGCTGGGCAACCTGCTCGACCAGGACGGTGACGGCCAGGTAGGCCTGGGCGACCTGCTCAAGATGGGCGGCGGCCTGCTGGGCGGGCGGCGCTAGGGTGCCACCCATCTGCTCTGCTTTTGAGCGCTCTTGGCGCTTTGTGGGGAAGCAATTTTGCCCAATATGGCTTCAAAATAATGGGCAACGCCAAGCAAGTCCGTGGCGTTGCCAGATGCCGCCAGGCAGGGCCCTTGACGCTGCCGGTATTGCGCACAAGGCAGGATGCGTTGAAACTCTTTCACGTCCGCCATCATTTTTGTAGGGAGGTCCTCCATGACAGCCGTTGCCGAAATTCTCAAATCCAAGAGCGACCACACCATTTACGCCATCGCACCACAAGACTCGGTGTTCGATGCGCTCCAGCGCATGGCCGACAAGCGCATCGGGGCGCTGCTGGTGATGGAGGGTGACACCATCGTGGGCATCGTCACCGAGCGCGATTACGCCCGCAAGATCGCCCTGCTGGGGCGCAAGTCCACCGCCACGCTGGTGCGCGATGTCATGACGACGGCGGTGATGTATGTGGGCCCCACCCAGACCAGCCAGGAGTGCATGGCGCTCATGACCGAAAACCGCCTGCGCCACCTGCCGGTGGTCGATGGTGGCAAGCTGGTGGGTCTGATCTCCATTGGCGACCTGGTCAAGGACATCATTTCCGAGCAGAAATTCATCATCGAGCAGCTCGAGCACTACATCACTGGCGGCGGGCGCTAAGCACGCCTGACGCCGGCGCGGCGGGTGTCGCCGGGCGCCGGGCTCGCCAAAGCGGGCGAAGCCGTGGCCGCGCGCCATGCGCGCCATCACGTCGCATTGCGTGCGCGTGTTTCGCAGCGTGCACCCCTGCCGCGCGGTCGGACCACAAGATGCGTGGCCGTGGTCGCGCCTGCGGCTGCAGCTGCCAGAGTCGCCAGGGGCGCCCGTGCGGTGCGGCCGCGTTCAGGCTGGCATTGGACGGGCGCGGCCGCCCTTGTCCACCCAGGTCCTGGTCCAGCGGGGCTGCATGGTGCGCAGCAACGCCAGCATGGCGGCGGCACAGGCAGCAAACAGGACAAAGCCCCACAGGTGGGTGCCGGTGTACTGGCGCGACAGGCCCATGGCGTTGGGAATCAGGCCGCCGCCCAAGGCCCCGATCTCGCCGATCATCGAGCCCGCCACGGCCGTGGCCAGCGGCCAGCGCAGCGGCACCAGCTGGAACAGCGCGCCGTTGCCCGCGCCCAGTGCGGCAAAGCACAGCAGAAACAGCAGCATGGTGGTCAGCAGCGAGCCTTCGGCCAGACCGCACAGCACCAGGCTGATGGCCGTGACGGCCAGCACGCCGGTCAGGGTGTTGATGCCACCCCAGTGGTCAGACAGCCAGCCGCCCACGATGCGCAGCGCCGCACCCAGAAAGGCGGCCAGCATCGTGAGTTGCCCGGCCTGCACCTTGCCCACACCGAACTGGTCGTGAAAATAGCTGGGCAAGAAGCTGGTCAGGCCGATGAAGCCGCCAAAGGTGACGGCGTAGATCAGGCTGAACGCCCAGCCGTCCTTTTCGAACAGGCAGGCCACGTGCTCGCGCAGGCTGGCATGGTGGTTGTTGTCGGGCGGCTCCTGTGCGCAGAAGACCATCACCAGCATGGGCAGGGCGATGCCGATGGCCGCAAAGCCATACACCGTCTGCCAGCCGAACTGCTGCGCCAGCGGCGGCGCCAGCAGGGCGCACGCGGCTGTGCCCACGTTGCCCGCGCCCACCAACCCCATGGCCAGACCCTTGTAGCGGGGCGGGAACGAGCCCGATCCCAGTGACAACGCCACGCCAAAACTGGCTCCGGCAATGCCCAGCAGCACGCCCATGGCCAGCAGGTCGTGGTAGCTCGCCACGAAGAAATAGCCAAAGCCCATGGCCAGCGCAATACCGGTCATCTCCACCAGCGTGGCGTTCTTGCGCCCGATGTACTGGGCCAGAACGCCCAGCGGAAACCGCATCAGGGCGCCAGCGAAGATGGGGATGGAGAGCATGAGCCCTTTTTGCGCGGGGCTGAGCTGGTAGGTCTCGCTGATGAAAGGCGCCATCGCGCCATTGATGACCCAGATGCCGCAGGAGAAGGCAAAGTAGAGAAACGAGGCCCACAGCGTGGGGGCATGGCCTGCGTGGTGAAAATCGCGGAGGTTGAACATGGCGGTGCCTTGAGGTCCGTATGCAATGCCAAAAACAGAAAAGGCGTCCGTGCCGCCACTGGGCAAGCAGTGGTTGGCAGGGACACCTTTGTCGGGGGAGGCGGGAGTGCGTCGTTGCACCAGGCCAGTGCGCGACCACGTGGCCGCGCGGAAGTCACGCAGTTTCTATGCCAGCACAGGGGCGAATGGGTGGCGTTTCATGCGGCCTTCTCCACATGCCCCTGGCGCGTGTACAGAAAGTCGATCACCGCCTTGCGGTAGTTCACGTAGCGCGCATCCTCGGCCAGCTCCACGCGCGAGCGTGGGCGCGGCAGATCGACCGCCAGCACCTCGCCAATGGTGGCGGCGGGGCCGTTGGTCATCATCACGATCTTGTCGGACAGCAGCACGGCCTCGTCCACGTCGTGCGTCACCATCACCACGGTGCTGTGCGTGCGCGCCACGATCTCCAGCAGTTCGTCCTGCAGCTTGGCGCGGGTGAGCGCGTCGAGCGCGCCAAAGGGCTCGTCCATCAGCAGCACCTGCGGCTCCATCGACAGCGCCCGGGCGATGCCCACACGCTGCTTCATGCCGCCCGAGATCTCGCCGGGGCGCTTCTGGCCTGCGTGCGTCAGGCCCACCAGGGCCAGCGCGGCGTCGGTGCGCGCCTTCAGTTGCGCCTTGCCTTCGCGGGCGCCGAACACCCGCTCCACGGCCAGGTACACGTTGTCGAAGCAGGTGAGCCAGGGCAGCAGCGAGTGGTTCTGGAACACCACGGCGCGCTCGGGCCCGGGGCCCTTGATCTCCTTGTTGGCGCACAGCAGCGCGCCGTGGGTGGGCGTGGTCAGCCCGGCGATCAGGTTCAGCAGCGTGGACTTGCCGCAGCCCGAATGCCCGATGAGCGCCACGAACTCGCCCTTGGCGATGGTCAGGTGGATGCCTTTCAGCGCCGGGAACAGGCCCTTGGCCGTCTTGAACGTCTGCTCGACGCCCTGGACTTCGATGAACTTGGTGGTAAGAGATGTATGCATGAGGTTCTCCTGGTTTTTCCGAGGCCACCGTGGAACCGGCGTTGCCGGGCCACTGGTGGCGCCCCCTGGAGGGGGTGACGCGCCGCAGGCGCGGCTCAGGGGTGGGTCAAGTCCTCACCTCTTCGAACGTGAAGGCCGTGGCCAGCTTGACCAGGGCCGCTTCGAGCAGCAGCCCGACGATGCCGATCACGAAGATGGCGATGATGATGTTCTTGACGTTGAGGTTGTTCCACTCGTCCCACACCCAGAAGCCGATGCCCACGCCGCCCGTCAGCATCTCGGCCGCCACGATCACCAGCCACGCCGTGCCCACGGCCAGGCGCACGCCGGTCAGCATGTAGGGCAGCACCGAGGGGAACAGGATCTTGGTGAGCACCTTCCACTCGCTCAGGTTCAGCACGCGGGCCACGTTCAGATAATCCTGCGGCACGCGCTGCACGCCCACGGCGGTGTTGATGACCATGGGCCAGATCGAGCAGATGAAGATGGTCCAGATCGCGGCCGGGTTGGCGCCCTTGAACACCAGCAGCCCGATGGGCAGCCAGGCCAGCGGCGACACCGGCCGCAGCAGGCTGATGAGCGGGTTGAACATGCGCGCCAGGAAGGCAAAGCGCCCGATGGCGAAGCCTGCCGGAATACCCACCAGCGCCGCCAGCCCAAAGCCCACGGCCACGCGCTGCAGCGAGGCCAGCACGTTCCAGCCCACGCCCTGGTCGTTGGGGCCGTTGCGGTAAAAGGGGTTGCTGAACACTTCCAGCGCCTGCAGCCAGGTCTCGTGCGGCGTGGGAATGCTGCCGCCCGTGCTGGCCGACACCAGGGCCCACAGCCCCACCAGCAGCCCCAGGCCGAGCGCGGGCGGCAGCACCGCGAGCCAGAAGGCCCGCGAGAGCGCGGCCCCGTCGCGCGCGGCACGGGCTGGCGTGGACGAATGGGTTGGTTTGGATGCTTTTACGGCTGAAGTGCTTGCGGTTTGAGCGTTGTTAGCTATGTTTGCGATAGCGGTTGACGGTGTTGCTGGTGCGTGCTCCAGCGGCGAGTGGAAGACTGCGCTGACCATGGTGATCTCCTGCGTGCTTGGCGTGCGGGGGGATGGGGCCGGGCGTCAGGCCTTGATCTTGAAACCGTCGGCGTACTTTGCGGGGTCCTTGCCGTCCCACACCACGCCGTCGATGAGTTTGCTGGTGCGCAGCGCGTCCTTGGGCACATTGACCTTCATGGCGCTGGCGACCGACCGGTACAGGTCCACCTGGTTCACCTGCCTGGCCACGGCCAGGTAGTCGGGGTGGCTCTTGAGCAGGCCCCAGCGCTTGTGCTGGGTGAGGAACCACATGCCGTCCGACAGGTAGGGGAAGTTCACCGCGCCGTCGTTGAAGAACTTCATGTGGTTGGGGTCGTCCCAGGTCTTGCCCTGGCCGCCACCCACGCCGTTGCTGTAGCGCCCCAGGATGCGCTGGTTGATCGCATCCACGCTGGTGTTCACATAGGCCTTGCCGGCAATGGTTTCGGCCATCTTCATCTTGTTCGAGAGGCTCGCGTCGATCCACTGGCTGGCTTCGAGCACCGCCATCATCACGGCGCGCGTGGTGTTGGGGTGCTTCTTCACGAAGTCGGCCGTGGTGCCCAGCACCTTCTCGGGGTGGTCCTTCCAGATGTCCTGCGTGGTGTTGGCCGTGATGCCGATGCCGTCCATGATGGCGCGGTGGTTCCAGGGCTCGCCCACGCAGAAGCCGTCCATGTTGCCCACGCGCATGTTGGCCACCATCTGCGGTGGCGGCACGGTGATCA
>JANJSZ010000197.1 GCA_024711405.1 Acidovorax sp. | reverse complement strand
GTCCTTGACCTCATTCCACAGCGCCGCCTTGCGCAATGCCCACTCCACGCGGTCATCCATGTCCGTGGCGCTGAGGCTTTCAAACAGCTTCACGCCAAAGGCGATGTTGTCGTAGATGGACATGGGAAAAGGCGTTGGCTTCTGGAACACCATGCCGATCTTGGCCCGGATCAGCGCCACGTCCTGCTTGGTGGTCAGCAGGTTTTCGCCATCCAGCACGATCTGGCCTTCGGCACGCTGCTCGGGATACAGCTCGAACATGCGATTGAAGGTGCGCAACAGCGTGGACTTGCCACAACCGGACGGTCCGATAAAGGCCGTGACCTTGTTTTCCGGAATATCCAGATTGATGGCCTTGAGGGCGTGGAACTTGCCGTAATAGAAGTTCAGGTCCCTGACCGTGATCTTCGACGGGCCCGGTTGTGATTTTTGGAGAGTGGAGGGCATGAAAGTCTTCCTTGCTTATTTCTGCCGGGTCAGAACCCGCGCGAGGATATTGAGTCCGAGAACGGCCAGTGTGATCAGGAACACCCCCGCCCAGGCCAGTTGCTGCCAGTTTTCATAGGGGCTCATGGCGAACTTGAAAATGGTGACGGGCAGACTGGCCATGGGTTTGGACAAGTCCGAGCTCCAGAACTGGTTGCTCAACGCCGTGAATAGCAAGGGCGCCGTCTCACCCGCAATGCGCGCCACCGCCAGCAATACCCCCGTAATGACGCCGGCCCGCGCCGCACGCAGGGTGACCATGGTGATCACCCTCCACTTGGGTGTGCCCAGGGCGTAGGCCGCCTCGCGCAGGCTGGCCGGCACCAGAATCAGCATGTTTTCAGTGGTCCGGATGACCACCGGAATGACGATCAATGCCAGGGCCAGAATCCCGGCGTAGGCCGAAAAGCTCTTGAAACGCACCACCACCACGGCATAAACAAAAAGGCCGATCACGATGCTGGGTGCCGACAGCAGAATGTCGTTCACGAAGCGTGTCGTGGATGCCAGCCAGCTGCGCACGTCGTACTCGGCCAGGTAAACCCCGGCCATGATACCGATGGGGGTTCCCACGAAAGTGGCCAGCACCACCATCACCAGGGAACCGAAAATGGCGTTGGAAATGCCCCCCGCCTCGTTGGGCGGTGGCGTCATTTCGGTGAACAGGGTGAGGCTCAACCCACCGACCCCGAGGCGCACGGTTTCCCACAAGATCCATACCAGCCAGAACAAGCCAAATGCCATGGCGGCCAACGACAGGGTCAGGGCAATCTGGTTGACGCGCTTGCGGCCGTTGTAGCGGGCCTGGCGCGCTTGCGCGACATCGGCCGCCGAGATAAGAGGCTGCGAGGTGGTCATGTGCGGGCTCCTTCGTTCTTTTGAAGGCGTGACAGCAAGATCTTGGACAAGGCCAGCACCACAAAGGTGATGAAGAAGAGCACCAGCCCCAGATAGATCAGTGACGCCTGGTGCAGGCCTTCGCCAGCCTCTGCAAATTCATTCGCCAGGGCCGACGTGATGCTGTTGGCGGCCTCGAAAACCGACAGGGAATCGAGCTGGTTCATGTTGCCGATGACGAACGTTACCGCCATGGTTTCCCCCAGCGCACGCCCCAGCCCCAGCATGACGCCCCCCAGCACGCCCGTCTTGGTATAGGGCAGCACCACCTTCCACATCACTTCCCAGGTGGTCGAGCCCAGACCATAAGCCGACTCCTTGAGGAGTGCTGGCGTGACATCAAAAACATCCCGCATCACCGCAGCAATGAAAGGAATGATCATGATGGCCAAAATGATGCCCGCCGACAAAATGCCAATGCCTACCGGGGGACCCGAGACCAGCGCGCCCAGATAGGGAATACCGGCAAACAAGGACTGCAAGGGCTGCTGCACAAAACGCGCGAGGATGGGGCCAAAAACCATCAACCCCCACATGCCATACACAATCGACGGCACGGCGGCCAGCAACTCGATCGCCGTTCCCAGGGGCCGCTTCAGCCAGGCGGGAGACAGCTCGGTGAGGAACAAGGCAATACCAAAACTCACAGGCACGGCAATCAGCAACGCGATGAACGACGTGGCCAGCGTGCCATAGATCATGACCAGGCCGCCGTACTCGTTTTGAACGGGATCCCAGACGCTGCGGGTGAGGAAACTCAGGCCGTATTGGGAAATGGAGGGCCAGGCACCCGCCACCAGCGACGCCATGATGCCCAACAGCAACAACAGCGTGAGGATGGCCGCGCCACGCGCGAGCCATCCAAAAATTCGGTCAGCCAACATGCCTGATATCAGCGGATTGCGGGGTGGAGGCGTGCTCCGCTTGATGCCAGAGGCCGCCTCTGAGGGCGAACTCTGGCGAGCCGGCATCGTAGTAGACACGTTGGTAGCCTTGAAAGGTTAAATCAAAAGGCCGGCAGGGTGCCGGCCCCGCAGATTACTTGAACGACACAGCCTTGCCAGAGGTGTCCTTGATATCACCCCAGGATTTCAGGATGTTGCTCTTAACGATCTCGGGCATGGGCACGTAGTCCAGATCAGCGGCCGTCTTGTCACCCGCCTTGTAGGTCCATTCGAAGAACTTGAGAGCCGTAGCGGCGTCCGCAGGCTTCTCCTGCACCTTGTGCATCAGGATGAAAGTGGGGTTGGTAATGGGCCAAGTAGCATCGCCCGGCTGGTTCGTCAGAATCAGATAGAAGCTCTTGGGCCAGACAGCGCCGGCAGCTGCGGCCTTGAAGCCCACGTCATCCGGCGAGGCAAACTTGCCCGCTGCATTTTGCAGCAGCGTGTAAGTCATCTTGTTTTGCTTGACGTAGGCGTACTCCACGTACCCAATGGAGTTGGGCAGACGGCCCACAAAAGCGGCCACGCCCTCGTTGCCCTTGCCACCCGCACCCACAGGCCAGTTCACGGCGGTACCCTCACCCACCTTGGCCTTCCACTCGGGATTGACCTTGCTGAGGTAATTGGTAAAAACAAAGGTGGTGCCCGAACCGTCAGCGCGGCGCACCGGCGCAATCGCGGCGTCCGGCAGCGGCACGGAAGGATTCAGCGCCTTGATGGCAGGATCGCTCCAATTGGTGATCTTGCCCAGATAGATATCCCCCAGCACCTGGCCCGTCAGCTTGATCTGACCGGGGTTGATACCCTTGATGTTGACCACTGGCACCACGCCACCAATCACGGTAGGGAACTGCACCAGCCCCTTCTTTTCCAGGTCCTCGTCCTTCAAGGGCATGTCAGAAGCGCCAAACGCCACGGTCTTGGCATCAATTTGGCGCAAACCCGCACCCGAGCCCACCGACTGGTAGTTGACCTTGACACCTGTGGCCTTGTTGTACTCAGAAGCCCACTTGGAATACAGCGGCGCCGGAAACGTGGCGCCAGCGCCCGTAACCTCTTGCTGCGCCATGGCGCCAGAAAATGCGCCAGCAGAAGCCACACCAGCCACCAGAACTCGGATCACGGACATTTTCATGAAGATACCTTTGGGGTTGAAAAAGTTGGGATGCCGCGACTCTAGGTGCCATATATGACAACACCGTGACATTTACCAATACCTGTCACACACCTATTTTCCCGTTCCCACGGGGCAGCATTGAATCAAATCGTCATATTTTTGTCATGGCTGTTGCGTAGTCTCCTGCGACCGACATGCGTCGGCTATCTACTTCCAGGAGAATTCCATGTTTCGCCGTCATGCACTTCAATCTGCCCTCGCCCTGGTGGCAGTGACCGCTTTGGGCGCCTGCGCCACGCACGCGCCAGCATCCCAGACTCTGGCCGACACGGTCGCCAAAACACCCTCGTTGCAGACTTTCAACACCCTGGTTGCAGAAGCCGGCCTGACGGAAACCTTCAAGGCTGCAGGCCCTTACACTGTTTTTGCACCGTCCGATGCGGCATTCAAGACAGTTCCCGCCAAGACCCTGGAAGCACTCAAGAAAGACAAAGCGCTGCTGAAATCCGTGCTCAGCTACCACATCGTGCCATCGCGCCTGGCCTCTACCGAAGTGAAGCCAGGCAATTTCAAGACCGTGCAGGGCGCAAACATCGCGCTGGCGCGCGCTGGCACGTTCCTGACCGTTGAAAACGCCATGGTGGAGCAAGCCGACATCGCGGCCACCAATGGCGTGGTGCATGTGGTGGACCGCGTGCTGATGCCGCCGAAGAAATAAGCACCGCTCAGACCATCAATGGCCATGTACTTCTCCGACATTCCCGCGGTTTCACTGAATCGCCGACACTGGATTCAATGGTCCGCTGCTGCCAGTGCCGTCATGGCAGGCGAAGTAATGGCCCAGCCCTCCTCAGTGAGCCCTTCTCGCAATAGCGACGGAGAACGCTCGCTGGTGGTGGCTCAGATTGTTGACCTGACTTTCGGCCAGCAGGATGTGAGCCGCGATTTTCTGGTGGGCTCCCGATCTGCCTGGCAAGACCTGAACGCCCGCGGCGGGGTGCGCGGACGGACCGTGCGGCACGTCACCATCGAGACCGATGGCACACCCCAAGGCCTCGCGGCCGCATGGCAGGCCGCCCATCGTCAACCCGAGTGCATAGCGCTGTCTGGTTGCGTGGGCAATGCCGCAGCCGCCGGGCTTGTGACCCTGCAGACTTCGGCGGGTTCGGCATCCCCCCTGGCACTCGTGGCCCCGTGGCTGCACAACGCCGTCACCGACAACGAGGCAGAGACAGTGTTCGAGGTGTTCCCGGGCCACCAGATTCAGATAGCGCATGCCATCCAGACCCATGCATCCCTGGGCGTAAAGCAGATCGGCGTGGTGTTTGCTTCCGCACAGGTACAACACCAATCCCAAGCCTATGTTCTCCAGGCAGCGAAGAGCCTGGGTCTGCAAGCACAGCTATTGCCGCTTCCGGGCACAGAAGGTCCGGCAGCGAATCAGCTCATCAATCCAACCCAGACCATCATCTTGTTCGTGGGCGGAACACCAGAGCTGCATGCATTCACCAGCAAGCTGATTGCCCCGGCAGGCCGCCAGTGCTTTGTCGTGGCCCTGGCCGATGTGAACCTGCAGGTGCTGGCCCAGATGGGAGGCACGCCCAAAGGTATCTCCATCATTGCCACCCAGCCCGTTCCATTGATCACATCCAGCCTGCCCGTGGTGCGCGCATACCGTGCCGCGCTAAGCCGATTCTTTGACGAGGCCCCCTCCCCGCAAGGTCTGGCCGGGTTCATTGCAGCGCGCTATACCGCCGAAATCCTGGGCGGAATTTCAGGGCCATTGACGCGCGCCAGCATGCTCTCGGCATTGCAAAGGCGCGCCGACGTCAATGTGGGCGGGTATACCGTTGCCTATCAAGGAACCAAGCGTTCAAACGCCTACGTCACGCAAAGCATGCTGACGCAGGACGGGCGCATCATCGGTTGATACAGGTCCGAGAAAAGGGGCGCGGGTGCTATGCTGCCCGCTGGAGATCAAGCGCATCACGCGCAGAAACATGCACAACGGAACACTGCTCGCAGCTGTCGATCTGGGATCGAACAGCTTTCGCCTTGAAATCGGCCGTTACGAGCACGGTCACATCCAACGGATGGAATATCTCAAGGAAACCGTGCGCCTGGGCAATGGCCTTGACGAAGACTTCAATCTCACCCCCGAAGCCATGCAGCGTGGCTGGGATTGCCTGGCGCGCTTTGGCGAGCGCCTGGCGGGATTTGAGCGCGCGCAAGTGCGCGCCGTGGCAACCCAGACCCTTCGCGAAGCCCGCAACCGGGAAGACTTCCTCATCCGCGGCGGAGAAATTCTGGGCTACCCCATTGATGTGGTGTCAGGCCCCGAAGAAGCTCGACTGATCTACCAGGGGGTTGCACGCCTGCTTCCCCAATCGGACGAACGCCGGCTCGTGGTGGACATTGGCGGCAGGTCCACGGAGTTCATTCTCGGCCAGCAATTCAACCCCCACACGGTGGCGTCGTTCCGGGTCGGCAGCGTGGCATGGTCCACGCGCTACTTTGCCAATGGCCAGTTCACACGGCAGGCATTCATGGCCGCAGAAATCGCGGCCAAGGCGGTGCTCGATGAGGCGCTGGGCACATTCCGGCCGGAAACCTGGGATATCGCTTATGGGTCTTCGGGTACGGCTGGAGCGGTAGGGGACATCCTCTTTGCCGCGGGTGGCCCGCAGGGGCTGATCACCCTGGAAGGACTGGAATGGCTGCACGACCGCCTGCTGCGCGCACACCATGCAGATCGCGTTCGCCTGGAGGGGCTCAAGGAAGATCGACGGGCAGTGATTGGCGGCGGTATCAGCGTGCTGCGGGCTGTTTTTGATCTTCTCGAGATCCGGCAAATGCAAGTGGCCCAGGGCGCGCTGCGCCAGGGTGCACTCTACGACCTGCTGGACCGCGAGCAGCCCGAGACCGACTTGAGAACCACCACGGTGAAAGGCCTCATGCAGCGTTTCTCGGTGGACGCAGCACAGGCCGAACGGGTGGCACGCGTTGCATCCGACCTCTTCACCCAGGCGGCCCCCCAGAACAGCGAGCGCGCCGCATGGAAGCTGCAATGGGCCGCTCGCCTGCATGAGATTGGCGGCATCATCTCTCACAGCGAATACCACCGCCATGGCGCCTACATCCTGGATCACACCGACGCGGCAGGGTTTGCCGTGTCCGAACTGCACCGGCTCGGTGCGCTGGTGCTGGGGCAGCGGGGCAAAGTCCGCAAGCTGGAGACAGACCTGATCAATGACCCTGGCTTTGCCCTGCAATTGTTGAGTTTGCGCATGGCGGTCGCGCTCTGCCATGCACGACGCGACCCGGATGTGGAAGGCCTGTCCTTGCACGCACTGGGCACGCGCCACACCGTCAGCACCCGGGCCGGATGGTCGGCTGCCTACCCCCAATCGGCCTACCTGCTGCGGGAAGAGCTGGTGGCCTGGCAAAAAACGCCCTGGGAGCTGGAACTCCGTCTTGGGTGACGCGATGCAATAAACGGTATAAACTGTTTATACCGTTTATTCATTCATTCATTCACCATGACCACTTCCAGCACCGCTCCAGGCCAAAGCGCCAACACAACGCCCACCCAACCTGCCGCCAAGACCGCAGCAGCGAGCACAGTGGCAACGGCAACAGTGTCCGGTGCAAAAAAATCAACGACGAGTCCACCCAAGACAATTGCCAAAAAGGCACCGGCCAAACCCGTCAAGCGTTCGCCAACACCAGTTCCTGCCAAGGCAGCACCGGCTCCTGCGCCCGCGTTGCAAGCCAAGGAAGTTCGCGCCAAAAAACCCAAACTGGTTCGCGACAGCTTCACCATCCCCAAGGACGAGTACGCTGTCATCGAGACACTCAAGCAACGCGCGAACTTGCTCGCCCAGCCAGCCAAGAAAAGCGAACTGCTGCGCGCCGGCCTGAAGGTGCTGGCAGGACTGTCGGACGCAGCCCTGCGCAATGCCTTGCAAGCGGTTCCGTCCATCAAGACGGGGCGTCCCAAAGCGGAGACTCCAGCCGCCAAGCCCTCGGCAAAAACAGTCCGCAAGCCAGGAAAGTGAGCTGGGCAGTACCGGAATGGCCCGGTGATCGCAGGTCAGAGGAATTCCGGGGACTGCACTGTCATGAGCACGGTCTGGCTATGGTCCAGCCTTTGGCGCTGGCGAAGCCACCACACGGCGCCCTTGCGCACGGTGCATTCGGGGGATTGCATTTCCAGCAATTGAGCAATCGCCTGTCCGAGCACAGGCTGATGCCCGATGATCAGCACGGTTCCACGGGCACGCGGCCACTGGGCCAGTTCCAGCAAGTCCTGCACGCTGCCCCCGGGCAGAAGCTCGGCACGCATCTTGAACTTGCGCCCTAAAGCCCTGGCCGTCTGCTCCGTACGCCGAGCCGGGCTTGCGAGCACCCTCAAACCTTCCGGCAATTGCCGGTCCAGCCAAGCGGCCATGCGTGCCGCCTGCTTCTCGCCTCGCGGTGTAAGAGGACGCGCCGCATCATCCACACCATCAGCCGCCTCCTCGGCTTCAGCGTGACGCCAGAGGATGAGGTCCATCACGCCGCTCCCTGATCCTGGCGAGCCGCAGCCGACATGCCGCCGTATCGCACCATCAGTGCATTCTGAGCCCCCCGGCCGGCGATAGGCTGGCTGGCACGCTCATAGGTTCCATCCGCCTTGAGCGTCCAGGCGTCCTTGTCGTCGTGAAGATAGGCGACCAGGCATTCGTCCACGATCTGCTGACGCAAAACCGGGTCCGTCACGGGCCAGGCAAGCTCCACCCGCCGCATCATGTTGCGGTTCATCCAGTCGGCGCTGGACAGGTACAAATCTTCCTGGCTGCCTGAGCGGAAATAGAACACCCGTGTGTGCTCCAGAAAACGGCCAATCACCGAACGCACACGGATATTTTCAGTGACTCCAGGCAACTGGGCCGGCAGCATGCAGGCACCCCGCACAATGAGGTCAATCCGAGCCCCGCGCTGCCCGGCAAGGATCAGCGCCCGGATCAATGCCTCGTCCGTCAGGGCGTTCATTTTGGCCACAATGCGTGCATCTTCCCCTCGGCTGGCTGCCAGCCCCACCTGCTCAATTTTTTCCAGCATGCGGCGGTGCAGGTGAAACGGCGCCAACAGCAGCCTGCGCAACTTGGGTGGGCGATTCTGGCTGGCCAGATGGTTGAACACCCCGTCCATGTCGGCGGTGGTTTCTTCGTCCGCGGTGAGATAGCTCAGGTCGGTGTACAGGCGTGCGGTGCGCATGTTGTAGTTGCCCGTGGACAAATGACCATAGCGACGAAGCTGACGCCCCTCCCGCCTGGTGACCAGCAGCATCTTGGCATGCGTCTTGAGCCCCACCACACCGTAAACCACCTGGGCCCCAATGGATTCCAGCGCTTCAGCCCAGTTGATATTGGCTTCTTCGTCAAAGCGCGCCTTGAGTTCCACCACGGCCATGACCTCCTTGCCGCGGCGCACTGCCTCGGTCAACAGATCCATAAGCTCAGAGTCTGAACCGGTGCGGTAAATGGTCTGCTTGATAACCAGCACCTGGGGGTCATTGACCGCCTCGCGCAGAAAGGCCAGCAAACCGTCAAAGCTCTCGAACGGCTGGTGCATCAGGATATCGCGGTGCCGCAATTGCTCCAGAATGGAAACACCGGGCTGAATCTGCCGCGGCCAGGCAGAACGCCAGGGGGAAAACAGCAACGCGGGATCGTTGACCAGATCCACCAACTGAGTCAAGCGCACCAGGTTCACAGGCCCACTGACACGATAGAGGGCCGCGCCTGGCAATTCAAACTGCTCCAGCAGAAAATCCGAAAGAAACGCGGAACAACCGGAAGACACCTCCAGCCGAACCGCCTGACCATAATGGCGGTGCTGCAAACCCTGGCGCAGCGCTGTTCTCAGGTTGCGGACATCTTCTTCGTCCAGTGCAAGATCGGAGTGGCGGGTCACGCGGAACTGCGAAAACTCGGTGACCTCCCGCCCAGGGAAAAGGTCGTGCAAATGCGCACGCACGATGCTGGAGAGACTGACGAACAAAGCCTCCTTGGGCGCAACCCTGGCCGGCATGCGGATCAACCGCGGCAAGGCGCGGGGGACCTTGACGATGGCAATTTCGTTCTCCCGCCCAAACGCATCGCGACCCTTGAGCCGCACGATGAAATTCAAGGATTTGTTGGCAACCTGCGGAAATGGATGGGCAGGATCCAGCCCCACGGGAATGAGCAGCGGTCGCACCTCGCGCATGAAGTAGTCGTGAACCCAGCGTTTCTGCGCTTCCGACCGCTCACCGTGCGCAACAATGCGAATGCCGTGCGCCGCAAAAGCGGGAACCAGCGAGTCGTTATACAGAGCGTATTGCCGCGCCACAAGATCATGCGCCTGGGCTGACAGAGTTTCGAAGGATGCTTCGGTGTAAAGCCCCTTGGTTTCACCGTTTTTGGCAGCGGTGATGTGCGGCGCGGCCCTCACTTCGAAGAACTCATCCAGATTGGAAGACACGATGCAAAGATAGCGCAGCCGCTCCAGCAGCGGCACGTCGGTCCGGACAGCCCAGTCGAACACACGCTCATTGAAGGCCAGAATGCTGTGATCCCTGTCCAGAAGGTCCACAACAGGAAGTTGCTTCGCCTGCGCTGCGGGCTGCCGATCCGGCATTACTGCGGTGCCAGAACCCGCTGCGACGACAGGTAGTTTGGCGCGCGATGAGGCCACGACAGCGTCAGGGGACAGTGGAGACATGGGCACGCAATCAGGGGTTGTACAGACTTCCCCAGTATTCAATACGAATATGACAATCTTGTGTCAATCCATGTGACGCTTTATATGACAGACATAAGGCGCAGCAATCCATCTGATCGTGCGGGAACCAGATGCTGAACGAAAAGTTTTGTTGCATTGGCCCAGGTGAAATCCAGTGCCCTGCGACGGGCCTCGTGACGCGGCACAGCCAATGCAGCCTGGCATGCCGAGAGCAGGTCGTCATGCAAAACACCACCCCGCACACCTTGTGGCTCCAGCGCCCCCAGAACTTCCAGCGGACCATCCACCGGAAACGCCGCCACGGGGGTTCCGCAGGACATGGCCTCCAGCATGACCAGCCCAAAGGTCTCTGAGCGGCTGGGAAACACGAACACGTCGGCACAGGCATACAGTGCCGCAAGGGATTGCCGATCCAGCAAACCCATCCACCGCACCTCGGGATGACGCTCCTTCAACCGCTGCGCCAATGGGCCCACGCCACACACAATCTTGGTGCCGGGCATCTTGATCTGCAGGAAGGACTCAATGTTCTTTTCGTACGAAATTCGACCCACATACAGGCTCACGGGATGGGCCAATGCGCCAACCAGGGGGCTGGGTGAAGCCTCCCCCTGGAAAGGGAACGCCTGCGTATCCACACCATGGGTCCACTGGCGCAAATTGCGAAACCCACGACGCTCCAGCATTTGCAGGACTCCTTGCGTGGGCACCATGACTCCCGAGGACGGACGATGGAAGTGCCGGAACAACGCATAGCCCCATGCCAGCGGAACACGCAAGGCTGCATTCAATATTTCAGGAAATCGCGTGTGAAATGCCGTGGTGAAAGCCAGCTTGTGGCGCAGACAATAGCCTCGGGCAGCCCATCCAAGAGGACCCTCCGTGGCGAGGTGGATGGCGTCCGGTTTGATGGCGTCCATGGCGCGCCCCAAAGACGCTGCCGGTCGAACCGCGATATCGATGCCCGAATAGCCGGGACAAGGGCGGGTACGAAACTGGCCTGGGTGAATCACATGGACTTCGTGCCCCAACCCCTGCAGTTGCTGCACCAACTCCATGAGAGTCGTCACCACCCCGTTCACCTGCGGATGCCACGCATCCGTCACCAGAACAATCTTCATGCAACCAATTCCGAGACCGGGGCTACAGATGGCACCGCGGGCCGCGCAGGCCATTGCAACAACTCCAATCGACCGTCCAGATGCTCCACCAGTGCGGTACGACTCTCGACCCAGTCGCCATCGTTGCAATACAGAATGCCGTCGATCTCCCGCATTTCTGCACGGTGGATATGTCCGCAAACCACGCCATGGTGCCCCCGCCGGCGCGCCTCTGCCGCAACGGCGATCTCGAAGTCCGTTACATAATTGAGCGCCTTTTTCACCTTGCCCTTGAGATAGGCCGACAACGACCAGTACGGCAAGCCCATGCGCGCACGCAACGAATTGAGGTGCCGATTGAGCTTGAGAGTGAACTCATAGAGGTTATCCCCCAGATAGGCCAGCCACTTGGCACACTGGATAACTCCGTCAAAGTAGTCGCCATGGGTGACCCAAAGCTGTCGGCCATCGGCCGTCAGGTGCACGGCATCGGCAACCACTTCGATACCGCCGAACGAATGGCCGACAAACGCACGGGCAAATTCATCATGATTGCCCGGCACGAACACCACGCGACATCCCTTGCGGGCACTGCGCAACAGTTTTTGGACCACATCGTTGTGGGCCTGCGGCCAAAACCATCTGCGACGCAACTGCCACCCGTCCACGATATCCCCCACAAGATAAAGCGTTTCGCTGGGATGGTGCTTGAGAAAATCCAGCAGCGCCGTTGCCTGGCAGCCCGGAGTTCCGAGGTGCAGATCGGAAATGAACACCGCCCGGAAACGGTGCAGCTCGGGCACATGCACGTCACCCGGATGGCTGGCGACTCCCTCCATGTCCAAGGCTGCACCCCACGGTCCCAAGGCGTCGAACGCCGTACGCATCAGACCCCCAGAAAGTGCTTGCGATAGCGGGAGGGCAGATCGGCAATGCGCATCAGCATCGGCAGGTCGGCCGTATTGAAATCCGGATCCCAGGCCGGCGCCCCCAGAACCCGGGCCCCCAGGCGCAGATAGCCCTTGATCAAGGCAGGTGGCTCGATCAGCAGAGAGCCATCGAGTTGCTCTACCGGCAATGGCAACCGGGGCCGCACATGGAAATCAATGGGTGCCATGTGGGTCTGGCGCAATTGCTGCCAGATGCTGGCGGCTGCATCGCCGCTCACCACGCCGTTGTGCAGCATCGGAATACTGGCGCAGCCAATCATCGTATCGAGCTGGTTGCGCACCATGAAGTCCGCCAGCGCCCCCCACAGGGCCAGAATGACACCCCCATGGCGATGGTCCGGATGCACGCAACTGCGGCCCAGCTCAACCATGCGGGGGCGCAAACTGCGCAAGCGGGTCAGATCAAATTCATTGTCGCTGTAGGTTCCCCCCACACGCTTTGCCTGTGCCGGGGTGAGCACCCGGTAGGTTCCGATCACCTGCTGGCTTGGCACATCGCGCACCAAAAGATGCTCGCAGTAGTCGTCAAACAGATCCACATCGTGGCCCGGCAGGGTCGTTGCCAGCCGCGCGCCCATTTCTGCGGCAAAGACATCGAAGCGCAGTCGCTGCGCCTGACGCACTTCATCAAGGTGCCGCGCCCAACCCACCTGAATATTGCCCTGCACCTGCATCAACGGGGCAACGCTGCTTTTGCCCTCTGCGCGCGCCTGCGCCCCCCCGGTTGGCTGTGAAGCAGGTAACAGCGGCAGGTTGGTCAACTCATTCATGGAACGTCTCCGAGGGGCAGGAAAATGGCTTTCTCCGGAAATGGCTACCCATTCGGGCACCGCTTCCTCGCAAAGCAGTGTGAAAGCTTCCTGTGACAACGCCATGTCGTTGTCATGTCGATTGCATGACGCATTGCCCGCAAAACAATGGCGGCACCGGGCAGCCGCCGTCAACGAGACGGTGTCGGCGACCAGGGATGGCCCTGCGGCCACTCAATACTTGCCATAGGCTCAGCAGTGCCATCAAGAGCGCGAGCGAAATGCCGGAGCTCCCTGCGCCTGATTTCTCGCACTGGCCCTTAGTACGTGTTCACGATCTGAGCGCTCAGGAAAACGCTCCGGCGCTTCCCTGTCCTTTGGGCACAAAAAATTCAGCCCGCGCGCGCCGCATCGGCCAGCGCCTGTGCGCAGCGACTGGCCATTTGCGCATCACGCGCCTCCACCATCACCCGCAGCAGGGGCTCCGTGCCGCTGGCGCGGATCAGGACGCGCCCGGTGGAACCCAACTCCTGCTCAACAGCCTGGGTGGTCTGTGCAAGCAATTTGTTGGACTTCCAGTCCTGCCCCGGCACCAGGCGAACATTCAAGAGCACCTGGGGGTAAAGCACCACGTCAGACAGCATGTGTGCCATGGTTTTCCCATTGCGCACGCATGCCTGCAGCACCTGCAAGGCACTGACAATGCCGTCGCCCGTCGTATGGCGGTCCAGCGCCAACAGGTGGCCCGAGCTCTCGCCACCCAACACCCAGTGGTGGCGTGCCAATTCTTCCAGTACGTAGCGGTCGCCCACGCGCGCCCGCACCAACTTCACGCCACGGGCATGCAGAGCAACCTCGACGGCCATGTTGGTCATCACGGTGCCCACCACGCCAGGCACATGCTCATCGCGCCCCATGCGATCGGCCGCCATGAGGTACAGCAACTCATCCCCGTTGTACAAACGTCCCGCCGCGTCCACCATCTGCAGCCGGTCGGCATCCCCATCGAGCGCGATGCCATAGTCCGCATGGTTGGCGCGCACCGCCCGTACCAGTGCATCGGGATGGGTGGCCCCCACCTCGTGGTTGATATTGAGACCATCCGGCGCACAGCCTATGGTCAGCACTTCGGCGCCGAGTTCATGGAACACCTTGGGAGCCACCTGGTAGGCGGCACCATGGGCGGCATCCACCACGATCTTGAGGCCTCGCAAGGACAGCGCGTGCGGGACCGTGCTCTTGCAGAACTCGATGTACCGGCCTGCCGCATCGTCCAGGCGGCGGGCCTTGCCCAGGGAGGCCGAATCAGCCCACTTGGGGGACTCATCCAGTGCGGCTTCCACGGCCAGTTCCCAGGCATCCGGCAGCTTGGTACCCTGGGCGCTGAAGAACTTGATGCCGTTGTCGGGATACGCGTTGTGGCTGGCACTGATGACCACCCCCAGGCTGGCCCGCTGCGCCCTGGTCAGGTAAGCCACACCCGGTGTGGGTATCGGCCCCAGCAGCACCACATCCACCCCCGCAGAGTTGAAGCCTGACTCAAGGGCGCTCTCCAGCATGTAGCCTGAAATGCGCGTGTCCTTGCCAATCAGCACCGTGGGGCGCTCTTCGGCCTGTTTCAATACCCGACCGACGGCATGCGCCAGACGCAATGCGAAGTCAGCGGTGATGGGGAACTGCCCGACGGTGCCGCGAATGCCATCGGTACCAAAGTATTTTTGAGTCATGGAAACGGCTTTGCACTGATATTGTGAATTTTGAGTCTAGCGCATGGCACGCCC
Source organism: Acidovorax sp. (assembly GCA_024711405.1). GTDB lineage: Bacteria > Pseudomonadota > Gammaproteobacteria > Burkholderiales > Burkholderiaceae_C > Acidovorax. The sequence continues at coordinate 5,280 of JANJSZ010000197.1, read as the reverse complement.
GCCCCCGTCCTGCGGACCCATCGCAGCCAACTCCCCGCGATGCGTTGTCAATAGCACCGGGCTGCCCTTACCCAGCCACCACGGGGTCTGATTCCATGGCACGCCAGACCGCCAGTGCCTGCACCGTTTCGCGGACATCGTGCACGCGCACCACGCGGGCGCCGCGCTCCACTGCGAGCAGCGCAGCGGCCACGCTGGGCTGCAGCCGCTGCTCCACGTCCAGCCCCGTCACAGCACCCAGCGACGATTTGCGCGACCAGCCTGCCAGCAACGGATAGCCTGGCGCCAGCAACTCGCGCTGGCGCGCCAGCAGGGCGAAGTTCTGCGCCACTGTTTTGCCAAAGCCAATGCCCGGGTCCAGCACAATTCTGGTCTTCTTGACCCCCAGCGCCTGCAGGTTATGCGCTGACAGCTCTAAAAAAGAGAGCACCTGCGGCAATACATCGCCCACCATGGGCGCCACCTGCATGGTCTGCGGATCGCCGTGCATGTGCATCAGGCACACACCGCAGTGCGGGTGCCGCGCCACCACCTGCGCCGCGCCGGGCTGGCGCAAAGCCCATATGTCGTTCACGATATCGGCCCCCAGATCGAGCACCGCCTGCATGACCTCGGGTTTGTAGGTATCCACCGAGATCGGCACGCCCAGGCCCACCGCTTCGCGCACCAGGGGGAGTACGCGCGCCAGTTCCTCATCGAGACCCACGGCCGGACTGCCGGGACGGGTGGATTCACCGCCGATGTCGAGGATGTCGGCGCCGTCCTTCACGAGTTGCTCGCAGTGGCGCAGCGCCGCCGCAGTGGATCCATGGCGCCCCCCGTCGGAGAAGGAATCTGGCGTCACATTGACAATACCCATGGTGTGCGGGCGGGTCAGATCCAGGGTGAATCGGGTGGTTTGCCAGAACATGGGACTCCGGGAAAATGGGGGTTGAAAACAAAAACGGGGCCGCAAGCCCCGTTTTGGTGATGAAGATGCTTCCGCGTCAAGCAACGGTAGGGGCGGGCTCCGTGGTCACCGCGGGCGACCCACCGCTGGGGCCATCGCCGGAGGATGGGGGCGTACGCGGCGTCCAGTCCTTGGGTGGGCGCGGTGCCTTGCCAGCCATGATGTCGTCGAGCTGCTCCGTGTCGATGGTTTCCCATTCCAGCAAAGCTTTGGCCATGGCGTGCATCTTGTCGCTGTTCTCTTCAATCAGGCGACGGGCCTGGTTGTATTGTTCGTCGATGATGCGGCGCACTTCCATGTCCACCTTTTCCATGGTCTGCTCGCTCATGGTGGTGGTCTTGGTCACCGAACGGCCCAGGAACACCTCGCCTTCGTTTTCCGCATAGACCATGGGGCCCAGGGCATCGGTCATGCCGTAGCGCGTGACCATGTCGCGGGCGATGTGGGTGGCCCGCTCGAAGTCGTTGCTGGCACCGGTCGTCATCTGGTTCATGAACACTTCTTCGGCAATACGGCCACCAAACAGCATGCTGATCTGGTTGAGCATGTACTCGCGGTCATAGCTGTAACGGTCCTGCGCGGGCAGGCTCATCGTCACGCCCAGTGCGCGGCCACGGGGAATGATCGTGACCTTGTGTACCGGGTCGCACTTGGGCAGCAGCTTGCCAATCAGGGCATGGCCGGACTCATGGTAGGCCGTATTGCGGCGCTCTTCCTCGGGCATGACCATGCTCTTGCGCTCTGGGCCCATGAGGATCTTGTCCTTGGCCTTTTCGAAGTCCTGCATTTCCACGGTGCGGGCGTTGCGGCGCGCAGCCATCAGGGCGGCTTCGTTGCACAGGTTGGCCAGGTCGGCACCGCTCATGCCGGGCGTGCCACGGGCGATGATGCCGGCATTCACGTCCTGGCCGATCGGAATCTTGCGCATGTGCACGTTCAGGATCTGTTCGCGGCCGCGGATGTCGGGCAGCGTCACATACACCTGGCGGTCGAAGCGGCCGGGGCGCAGCAAGGCGGCGTCCAGGATGTCAGGGCGGTTGGTGGCCGCCACCACGATGACGCCCAGGTTGGTCTCGAAACCGTCCATCTCGACCAGCATCTGGTTGAGGGTCTGCTCGCGCTCGTCGTTGCCACCGCCCAGGCCCGCGCCACGCTGGCGGCCCACGGCGTCGATTTCGTCGATGAACATGATGCAGGGGGCATTCTTCTTGGCGTTGTCGAACATGTCGCGCACGCGGGCCGCGCCGACGCCGACGAACATTTCCACAAAATCAGAACCCGAGATGCTGAAGAACGGCACCTTGGCTTCGCCGGCAATGGATTTGGCCAGCAAGGTCTTGCCGGTGCCCGGTGGCCCGACCAGCAGCAGACCACGGGGGATGCGGCCACCGAGCTTCTGGAACTTCTGGGGATCTTTCAGGAAGTCGACGACTTCCTTGACTTCTTCCTTGGCCTCATCGCAACCCGCCACATCAGCGAACGTGACCTGGTTGGTGTTTTCGTCCAGCATGCGCGCCTTGCTTTTGCCAAAGCTGAAGGCACCGCCCTTGCCGCCACCCTGCATCTGGCGCATGAAATACACCCACACGCCGATCAGCAGCAGCATGGGACCCCAGCTGACCAGCAGGGTCATGAGCAAAGAGCCCTCTTCGCGCGGCTTGACGTCGAACTTGACGTTGTTGTTGATCAGATCGCCGACAAGGCCGCGGTCAAGGTAGGTGGCGGTAGTGCGGATCCTGCGGTCATCGTTGGTGACCGCAACGATCTCGGTGCCACCCTGACCTTCCTGGATGGTGGCGCTCTTGATGCGATTGCTGCGGACTTCCTCCAGGAACTCCGAATAGCCGACATGGCCTGCACTGGCACCGGCGCGGGTGTCGAACTGTTTGAACACAGTGAACAGCACCATGGCGATGACAAGCCACACGGCAATTTTTGAAAACCACTGATTGTTCAAGCAGGACTCCAGTCGCGGGAAAAAACGGTCACAAAGCCGTCACGGCTTACGTATGGCCCATTTTAGGTGTTTCAAGCCTCGGGAGGTCTTATTCCCCCTGCCTGCCATGGACTCAGCACGGACTTTGGCGCCAAATTGCGTAAGCCATGGCCCCAACCCACCCCACTCACGCGTTATTTCTGAGACCCATGCCCACCAGGAAAGTTTCGGAGGACTTGTCTCGTGAAGCCTTGGGCTTGATCGGTTTGACGGTTTTGAAGCTCCGCTTGAACAGAGCCACCAGCTCGCCATAGCCGCTGCCATGGAACAATTTCACCACCAGCGTGCCCTCAGGTTTCAGATGCTGGCAGGCAAAGTCCACGGCAAGCTCCACCAGATGCGCAATGCGCGCCGCGTCGGCCGACTCTATGCCGGACAGGTTGGGCGCCATGTCGGACACCACCACATCCACGGCCCGGCCCTGCAATGCGTCCTCCAGCTGCCGCAATACCTCGGGCTCCCGAAAGTCGCCGTGCAGGAAAGTCACGCCCTCGACGGGCTCCATGGGCAGAATGTCCAACGCAATGATGCAGCCATTGAGCTGCCCGGCCGCCGCCCCTGCAGGCGACAGGCGCCGGCGCACATATTGGCTCCAGGCCCCGGGGGTGGAGCCCAGATCCACGACCGTGTGGCCCGGCTTGATCAACCCCAGCTGCTCGTCGATTTCCTTGAGCTTGTAGGCCGCACGCGCGCGATAGCCGTCTTTCTGGGCCAGTTTGACGTAAGTGTCATTGACATGGTCGTTCAACCAGGCCTTGTTGACCTTCTTGCTTTGGGTTTTAACTTTCATACCGCTCCATTGTCTCTCGACAATCGGCACCGCTGATTGCGTCAAGGGCTCACCACGCGCAACGGGGTGAAGTCGCTCCGTGACGGGCCGCAGACATAATACGGCCATGCCCCAAATTCAACTGACTCCCGCAGAGCGCCGGGAACATCGCGCCAATGCCCACCACCTCGACCCCGTGGTCCTTGTAGGGGGAGATGGCCTGACCGCCGCGGTGCAAAAAGAAATCGATGCCGCCCTGAACGCCCATGGGCTGATCAAGGTGCGCATCTTCAACGATGACCGCACGGCCCGTGAACTGATGTACCAACAGCTGGCGGCGGACCTGAACGCGGCCCCCATCCAGCACATCGGCAAACTTCTGGTGCTCTGGCGTCCCCAGCCCGCCAAGGAGCGCACACCGGACGAAGACCGCATGCCCGGCCCGCGTGACGTCAAGGTGCTCAAATACAGCAAACGCGGCGGCCAGCGGCCCGAAATCAAGCAACTGCGCGTGCTGGGCAACCAGCGCCTCACCTCCGGCGGGCAGATCAAGCGGGCAAAAAAGCCCAAGCTGAAGTCGATCAAGAAAAGCCAGGCTGACTGACGCCATGGCCGCACCCACTGCCGCGGCGCAGCAGCGCCATGTGATCTGCATGAAATGGGGCACGAAATACGGCCCCGAATATGTCAATCGGCTGTACGCGATGGTGCGCCGCAACCTCACGGGTGATTTTCACTTCGTTTGCCTGACCGACGACAGCACAGGCATTCGCCAGGAGGTGCATTGCCTGCCGATTCCCGATCTGGACCTGAATCTGGCGCCCGGCGAGCGCGATGGCGCCTGGCAAAAGCTCACCACCTTCGAAGCGGATCTGCATGGCCTGCGCGGCACGGCCTTGTTCATGGACCTGGACGTGGTGGTGGTGGGCAGCCTCGATGGCTTTTTCGAGCAACCCGGCAGCTTTCGCATCATCCGCGACTACTTGCGTCCCTGGCAGTTCGGGCGCATCACCGGCAACTCGTCGATCTACCGCTTCGAACTGGGCGCACACGCCGACCTGCTGGACTACTTCCGCACCCATATCAACGAGGTACGCTCGCAATTTCGCAATGAGCAGGCCTACCTGTCACACCGGCTGCACCGCCAGGGAAAACTGCAGTACTGGCCGCAAGCCTGGTGCCCCAGCTTCAAGTACAGCTGCATTCCCGCCTGGCCCAGCAACTATTGGCGCGAGCCGATCGTGCCTGCAGATGCGCGGGTGGTGATATTTCATGGCGAGTGCAATCCGCCCGATGCCCTCGCCGGCCGCCGCAACAAGCGCTTTCGGCACATGGAACCCGCGCGCTGGATTGCGCGCTACTGGAACGAATGACCTTGCTCGGTGGGACTCCCTAAACCCCCACCAGGGGTCGCCCCGTCAGGCGCGTCAGGATCGCCAGCGGGCTCGCGGCGGGGTCGTACTCATGGCCGGGGGCCAGGTGCAGGGTCTGCTCCAGCATGTACTGGCCCGACATCACTGCATGCGAAGCCTGGTCGGAAAAACAGATCCAGGTCGATCCGGCAGG
>JANJSZ010000304.1 GCA_024711405.1 Acidovorax sp. | reverse complement strand
GGGGGGGGGTGGGGGGCGGGTTCAGGCGGCCACGACCCGGTTCTTGCCCGAGCGCTTGGCCAGGTACATGCTCTTGTCGGTGCGCTGGATGGTTTCGGTGCTGGTTTCGCTCTCGCCCAGCGGGGCCAGCCGGCGCTGAATCAGAATGTGCTGCAGTGGCCCTTCCGGAAAGGCCGGGTGGCGGATGCCGGCGATTTTTCGTGCAGTCCCCTGGTCTGGTGATCCATCAGTTGACCATGACCAGCTTGCCCATCACGCCACGCGAGCCCATGTGGGCGTAGGCTGCGGGCAGCTCGGCCATGGGCATGGTGCGGTCGATCACGGGCTTGATCTTGCCCTGGCCGTACCACTGGGCCAGCTCGCCCATCATGGCGGCATTGGCCTGGGGCTCGCGCCTGGCAAAGTCGCCCCAGAACACCCCCACGATGGAGGCTCCCTTGAGCAGCGCCAGGTTGAACGGCAGCGCCGGAATGGGGCCCGAGGCAAAGCCCACCACCAGGTAGCGGCCGCGCCACGCGATGGAGCGGAAGGCCGGCTCGGCAAAATCACCGCCCACGGGGTCGTAGACCACGTCCGGTCCCTTGCCGTCGGTCAGGGCCTTGATCGCGTCCCGCAGATTTTCCTGGCTGTAGTTGATGGTGGCGTCGGCGCCGATGGACGTGCACAGCGCACATTTTTCGGCGCTGGAGGCGGCTGCGATCACGCGTGCACCCATGGCCTTGGCGATCTGGATGGCGGCGGTGCCCACGCCGCCTGCGGCGCCGAGCACCAGCACCGTCTCGCCGGCCTTGAGCTGGGCCCGGTCCACCAGCGCATGGTGCGAGGTGGCGTAGATCATGATGAAGGCGGCGGCATCCACATACGAGAAACCCTCTGGCAGGGGCATGCACCGGGCCGCCGGGGCGATGGTGTGCGTGCCAAAGCCACCCGTTCCCGAGAGGCAGGCCACGTTCTGGCCTACTTGCAGATGGGTGACGCCCTCTCCCACCGCCTGCACCACGCCCGCGTATTCGGAGCCCGGCACGAAGGGCAGAGGCGGTTTCATCTGGTATTTGTTCTGCACGATCAGCAGATCGGGAAAGTTCAGACTGGCCGCCTTGATTTCGATGAGCACCTCGCCCGCTTGGGGCGTGGGCGTGGGCAGTTCGGTCCAGGCGAGCGCGTCAACGCCGGTGGGGTTGGTGCAAAGCCAAGCGTGCATGGAATGTCTCCTGTCAATGGTGGCCTGCATGATAGGGGTGGCCCAAGGGTGTGCGATGTCCCACGGGCGACGGGTGCATCCTGGCTGGGCGCCACCTACAATCCGTTGCAATCCGCACAGTGACCATGAAGATTCTCCTATCCAATGACGACGGCTACCAGGCACCGGGCATCGTGGCCTTGTACGACGCGCTCAAGACCATCGCAGACGTCGAGGTGGTGGCGCCCGAGCACAACAACAGTGCCAAGTCGAACGCCCTGACCCTGCATTCGCCGCTGTATGTGCACCAGGCCACCAACGGCTTTCGCTACGTCAATGGCACGCCGGCCGACTGCGTGCACATCGCCCTCACGGGGCTGCTCGGCTACCGCCCTGATCTGGTGGTGTCCGGCATCAACAACGGCGCCAACATGGGCGACGACACCATTTATTCGGGTACGGTGGGCGCTGCCATGGAGGGGTATCTGTTCGGCATCCCGGCCATGGCGATTTCGCAGGTGGACAAGGGCTGGGGCGAGATCGAGGCGGCGGCGCACAAGACCCGCGAAATCGTTGCGCAGATGATGGCGCAGAACCTGGTGGCCGAGGCGCCCTGGCTGCTCAACATCAACATCCCGAACATGCCGCTGCAGGCATTGCGCCCTTTAAAGCTGTGCCGCCTGGGGCGCCGCCATGCGGCCGAGCGCGTGATCGTGCAGGAAAGCCCGCGTGGGGAGGTGATGTACTGGATTGGCGGTGCTGGCGCGGCCAAGGACGACGCCGAGGGTACCGATTTTCACGCGACGGCCCAGGGGCATGTGTCAGTCACCCCCCTGAAGGTGGACCTGACGGACCATGACAATCTTGGCTATTGGGCGCAAACCGCGTCCCGCCTGGTGGCTGCTGGACCAGCGGCCCCGCAGTGGTGATGCAGCGCAGGCCCGGTTTTCCTGCGCGCCTGGACGGCTCGGGGGGGGCTCCCTCCAGAATCGCCCCCATGCCGATGCGCGCCAGTGTCCCCGCTGCGCCCCAGGGGGTCGGGCTGGACTCGGCAGCGGTGCGCGCCCGCATGGTGCAAAAGCTTGCTGCAGGCGGTATTTCCTCGCCGGTGGTGCTTCAGGCCATGTCCACTGTGGAGCGGCACCGTTTTGTCGACAGTGCGCTGGTGAATCAGGCGTACGAAGACACCAGTCTGCCCATTGGCCTGGCCCAGACCATCTCCAAGCCGAGCGTGGTGGCGCGCATGTGCGAGCTGCTTTTGGGAGCCGACGGCGTGCGCGCTGGCGGGCTGGGTCGGGTGCTGGAAATTGGCACCGGTTGCGGTTACCAGGCCGCGGTGCTCAGCCGTGTTGCACGCGAGGTGTATTCGGTCGAGCGGCTGCGCGGCCTGCACGAAAAGGCCCGTGACAACCTGCGCCATCTGCGGCTGGCCAACGTGCATTTGTTGTTTGGCGATGGCATGCAGGGTTATGCCAAGGGTGCGCCCTATGCGGCCATCATTGCGGCGGCCGGTGGCGAGGCGGTGCCGCAGGCCTGGTGCGACCAGTTGGCCGCGGGAGGGCGCCTCGTTGCGCCCATGGCGCTTGCCGGCGGCCAGCAAGTGTTGCTTGTGATCGACAAAACCGCGCACGGATTGAAACAAAGCGTTCTCGAGCCGGTTCATTTTGTCCCCCTAAAATCGGGGATTGCCTGAAGGGAATGCTTATGTTGGTATCGCGTAGTCATGTCGTTGGTGTTTCCGCCGTGTTGACGGCGCTGGTGCTTGCCGGCTGCGGAACCCGGATGACGAAGGCTCCTGTGGAGGACCGTGGAGCGTCTTCGGCGGCATCCTCCTCTCCCGGGGTGGTTGTCGCGCCCGCCAAGCCCTTGCCGGGCGCCGAGAACGCTGGAAAACCGGGTTATTACACTGTCAAGGCCGGGGATACGCTGATTCGCATCGGCCTTGAGAATGGGCAGGGCTGGAAGGACATTGCGCGCTGGAACAACCTGGACAATGCCAACCTGATCGAAGTGGGGCAGGTGCTGCGCGTCGTGCCGCCCTCGGCTGCTGTCACAGAGACGGGTGTGGTGACGCGTCCTATCGCTTCCGCAGCTGTCATCCCTTCTTCGGTCGCCAGTGCCCCCAAACCGGCCGCCAGCACCGCAGCGCCCGTGCCTGCCCCCGTCCCGTCGCCTGCGCCCGCAGCCGCCTCGTCGGAGGATGATGTTCCTTTCATCTGGCCTGCCTCTGGCTCCTTGCTGGCGGGGTTTGATGAGGCCCGTAACAAGGGCTACGATATTTCCGGCAAAGCCGGTGACCCGGTTCTCGCCGCAGCCGACGGGCGGGTGGTGTATGCGGGCGCCGGTTTGCGGGGGTATGGCAATCTGGTCATCCTGAAGCACAACAACACCTTCCTGACCGCCTATGCACACAACCAGGCGCTGCTGGTCAAGGAAGACCAGACCGTGCGGCGTGGGCAGAAAATCGCGGAGATGGGCAGTACGGATGCCGATCGCGTGAAGCTTCATTTCGAGATTCGCCGCCAGGGCAAACCCGTGGACCCTGTCCGCTACCTGCCGGCGCGCTGAGCTTGTCCGCTGTGTCTCATGCGCTCCACGAGGTTGGTCCGGACGAAAAACCGGCGTTGGTGACCGCACAGGGGGATGGGTTGTCAGAGAGTGCGGAGGATGCGGGTTTCTCGGACGAATTCAGTGGTCTTGCCGAGGCTGAATCCGAACTGCGCCATCTGGAGGTGGGCGTCGCCCAGCATGGCGCGCGTCTGGACCGTGCGTTGGTCGAGCTTGTGCCCGAATTTTCCCGCAGCTATCTCCAGCAGCTTCTGTCGCAGGGGCTTGTTTCTCTGAACGGTCATACGGCGACCAAGGCTGCTGCGCGGGTGAAGGCGGGCGATCCGCTCGTGATCGAGCTGCGCCCGACGCTGCAGAGCCAGGCGTTTCGCCCGCAATCGCTACCTATCGACGTGGTTTATGAGGACGAGCATCTGCTCGTGATCAACAAGCCGGCGGGCCTGGTGGTTCATCCCGCCCCGGGCAACTGGGGTGGAACGTTGCTGAACGGGTTGCTGGCGCGCGACGAAAAAGCGCACCTGGTGCCCCGCGCTGGCATCGTGCACCGGCTGGACAAGGACACCAGTGGGCTCATGGTGGTTGCCCGGGATCGGGCCACGATGGACGCACTTGTGCGCATGATTGCGCAGCGCACCGTGCACCGGCAGTACCTTGCGCTGGCGCACCGGCCCTGGACGGGGCCGCGCAACCGCGCGGTGCAGGCCGCCATAGGGCGCGACCCACGCAACCGTTTGCGCATGGCTGTGGTGAATCTGGACAGCCATGCCGGCAAACCCGCGCGCACCGATGTGCGATGGCTTCAAGGCAATGACATGGGTTGCTGGGTGGAGTGCACCTTGCATACGGGGCGCACGCATCAGATTCGGGTGCACATGGCATCCATAGGGCACCCCCTGGTGGCGGACGCTCTTTACGGAGGGGCTCCCGCTGCGGGACTGGAGCGCCAGGCTCTTCACGCTTACCGGCTGTGTTTCCAGCACCCGGTCTCAGGCCTCGCGCTTGAGTTTCAGGCGCCATTGCCGCCCGATATGGCGCAGGCGCTGTCTCAGTGGGGGCTGGGCTACAATCCGCCCTGACGGTCTGCCCGACCGCATTCGCCCGAAGGCGGTTTCCCGCCGCGCGGTGCTTTGTTCCAGAGTGTCTTTCTGGTGCACCATGGATCGACTCCTGCAGTTGGTGTAGTGCCTGCAATCGCTGTGTGGCCCAATTTTTCCCGGAATCGCTGAACCATGAATACGGTGGATGCCAAACGGGTCCTCGAAACCGCCCTGATCTGCGCTGCGCAGCCCATGGCGGTACGGGAGCTGCGTGTACTTTTTGATGATGCACTGGGGGCGGATACGCTGAAAGTCCTGTTGCAGGAACTCCAGCAGGACTGGGCTTTGCGGGGTGTTGAACTGGTGCAGGTGGCCTCCGGGTGGCGATTTCAAAGCCGCCCCGAAATGCGTGAATACCTGGACAAACTTCACCCGGAAAAACCTCCGCGCTATTCACGTGCCACGCTGGAGACACTGGCCATCATTGCGTACCGTCAACCGGTGACGCGTGGAGACATTGAGGACATTCGGGGTGTCACCGTCAACAGCCTGATCGTCAAGCAACTGGAGGACCGGGGTTGGGTGGAGGTCATTGGCCACCGCGAAACAGTGGGCCGGCCAGCGTTGTTTGCCACCACGCGCCAGTTTTTGGATGATCTGGGATTGCAGTCACTGGACCAGTTGCCTGTGCTGGATGATCCTGCCGGCAGTGCTTCGGTACTGGAGGCAATGGCCTCGGCAGCCAGCCTGCAGGGAGCTTTGGAGATGGATGGAGGCGGTATCCCCGGAGCTTTTTCGCCGGTGAGCGATCAGTTGCCGGGGCTGGAACGCCAGGAAGCGCTGCAGGAGATGCAGGCCGGGCCAAGTGTGGAGACCAATCTCCACGATGAACAAGAGGATGCCCCCAGGGGTGTCTCGGGAAATAATTTATGAACGATTCCACTTCCGATGTAAAGAACATGCCGCATGAGACGGAGAATTCCGAGGCGGCAACGCTTCAGAAGAAGCCTGCGGCACGAAAAACATCTCGCAAGAAAGCGGCGCCAACGGATGGCGCCGTCGAGGAAGTGGCGGCCCATGCTGCGCTCGCCAAAGAATCGGTGGAGCCGGAGTCTGCTGCGGTGTTGTCGGTCCCGCTGAAGAGCGTGGAAGTGGCGTTTCAGACCGTCGTTGCGGAATTGCCAGCGATAGAAGATCGCAGCCAGGCCGGTACGAGGCCCCCGGCGAGTCCGCGCCACGCGGGAGGCGCTGGGCGTGGCAAGCGATCCTCCCCCTCTGCGGTGGGTGGCTACCAGTTCGAAGACGTCATTTCCGGGCGTTTCGATGCCGACGAGGTCAACAGCGAGGACGTGGCCCCCAAGCGCGTTTTATTGCCCCAGGCAGAAACGCCCAAGCTTCACAAGGTGCTGGCACAGGCCGGGTTGGGCTCTCGCCTCGAGATGGAGCAGTTGATTCTCGAGGGACGAATTTCGGTGAACAACGAGCCGGCACACATCGGTCAGCGCGTGCAGTTTGGCGATCAGGTGAAGGTGAACGGCAAGCCGATTCGTTACCGCATCGATCCTCCGCCAGCGCGTGTCATCGCGTATCACAAGCCCGTCGGGGAGGTGGTTTCCCACGATGATCCACAAAACCGCCCGACCGTGTTTCGCAAGCTTCCCCGGCTGCAGCAGGGGAAGTGGCAGTCGGTTGGTCGGCTGGATCTGAATACCGAGGGGCTGCTTTTGTTCACGAGTTCGGGCGAGCTGGCCAACAAGCTGATGCATCCCCGATTTGGGTTGGAGCGGGAATATGCCGTACGCGTCCTGGGCGCCTTGAGCAACGAAGAAAAACAGCATTTGCTGGACGGTGTCCGGCTGGACGACGGCATGGCCGCGTTTGGTTCGATCGAGGACGGCGGTGGGGAGGGTTCCAACTGCTGGTATCGCGTCACCATCTCCGAGGGGCGCAACCGCGAGGTGCGTCGCATGCTGGAGGCCGTGGGCCATGCGGTCAGCCGCCTGATCCGGATCCGGTATGGAGCAATGGTCTTGCCCCGTGGGCTTAAACGGGGGGGCTGGCTGGAGCTCGATGAGAGCGACATCCGTGCCCTGGTGCAGGCTGCCGGGGCGGGGCGCCCGGAAGCCAGGGGTGTGAGTGGCGAGGAAGGCATTGGCGGCTCAGGTCGCGGTGACAGGAGTGGCGGACGCGGGGGGCAACGCGTGGGCGATGCTCGCAAGCGTTCTGCAGGTGCCGGTGGCGGAGGGGGCAAGTCGCGTGGCCAGGTGCCCCGTCGATCGGATGATGCGGGTGCGCGCAGCGGCAACCCGGATCGCCAGCGCGGGAGCTCACAACCCGATCCCATGAAAACATCGGTGGGCTACATTGGCGTAGACAGTTTGTCGCGCCACCGTCAGGATCAGCGCCGTATGGGGGGTGGATCCCGTCGCGGAGGCAATCGCTAGACCTGCTGGCGTTTTCTTGCCCGGTTAGAATCAAAAGCTTTGCCCTATGGGCAAAAATCACAGCAACATCACACCAGGAATCAATATGGCTATCGAACGTACTCTCTCCATCATCAAGCCCGACGCAGTTGCCAAGAATGTCATTGGCCAGATTTATGCCCGCTTTGAAGCCGCCGGCCTCAAGGTTGTCGCTGCCCGTATGGCGCACCTCTCCCGTCTGGAAGCTGAGCAGTTCTATGCGGTGCACAAGGCACGTCCTTTCTTCAAGGATCTGGTGGATTTCATGATCTCCGGCCCCGTCATGATTCAGGCGCTGGAAGGTGAGAACGCGATCCTGAAGAATCGCGAGTTGATGGGTGCAACGGATCCGAAGAAGGCCGAGGCCGGCACCATTCGCGCTGATTTTGCAGACAGCATTGATGCCAACGCCGTGCATGGTTCCGATGCCCCTGAGACCGCTCAAGTGGAAATCGCCTTCTTCTTCGCCGGCATGAACGTCTACGCGCGCTGACATGATTGTCCCCACACTCGTTCTGGTCTCGCTGGAGAAATCAAGTGCTGGGGACAGCTGTGACCGACCGAGGGCGTGGCTGCCATGACAACCAATCTTCTGGATTTTGACCTGGATGGGTTGATCGGTTTTTGTGGTCAGCTCGGAGAAAAGCGTTTTCGTGCGACACAGCTTTTTCGCTGGATTCACCAGCGGGGCGTCAGCGATTTTGACGGCATGAGCGATCTGGCCGTTGCGTTGCGGACCAAGTTGAAGGGCTGTGCTCATGTGCAGGCCCTGCCAGTCATCAGTGAGCATGTGTCGGCTGATGGCACGGTCAAATGGTTGTTTGACGTGGGTGGCGGCAATGCCGTCGAATCCGTGTTCATTCCTGAAGATGACCGGGGAACACTCTGCGTATCGTCGCAGGCCGGTTGTGCAGTGGGGTGCCGATTTTGCTCGACAGGGCATCAAGGCTTCAGCCGCAATCTCACCATGGGTGAAATCATTGCGCAGTTGTGGTTTGCCGAGCACGCGTTGCGCACCCGCTTTGGATCTTCTTCCCGCATCATTACCAACGTGGTGATGATGGGGATGGGGGAGCCGCTACAAAACTATGCGGCCCTTGTGCCGGCGTTGAGGGTCATGCTCGATGACCATGGTTATGGCCTGTCACGCAGGCGTGTAACGGTGTCTACCTCCGGTGTCGTTCCCATGATGGATCGATTGTCGCAGGACTGCCCTGTGGCCCTGGCTGTGTCCTTGCACGCGCCCAATGATCCCTTGCGCGATTATCTGGTGCCGATAAACCGCAAGTACCCGATCCAGGAATTGCTGGAGGCGTGCCACCGTTATCTCGAGCATGCGCCAAGGGACTTCATCACATTTGAATATTGCATGCTGGATGGGGTGAACGACCAGATCGAGCATGCCCATCAACTGATTGAACTGGTCAAACCATCGATTGGCAGGGCGATCCACTGCAAATTCAATCTGATTCCGTTCAATCCATTTCCGGCGTCAGGGCTCACGCGTTCTTCCCCGGCACAGGTGGCAATCTTCGCAAAAGTGCTGAGCGAAGCGGGCATTGTCACGACAGTGCGCAAGACGCGCGGGGATGATATCGATGCTGCCTGCGGTCAATTGGCAGGCGATGTGAAAGACCGCACGCGTGTGGTGGAGCGTATGGCAAAGCAACGCACAATCGTGCTCAAACAGGTGACTTAGGTCGCTACTTATCAAGGAAGCGCTACATGGTGGGATCGACTGGTGGTCGCTGGCGGCACTATTGGCACCGGACACTGATGGCTTGTGGTGTCCTGGGCTTTTGTTTTGCTCTTGGTGGCTGTGCGGCCAATGGGGGCGCCTCTGCTCCGGACTCCACTGCGGATCTGGTGACACCGTCCGACGAGCCTGATGCAAGGCGCCGTGCGCGAATTCGCCTGGAGCTGGCATCGAATTATTTCGAGATGGGACAAACTGCCGTGGCCCTGGACGAGGTCAAGCAGTCGCTTGCGGCTGATGCCAACTATGCGGACGCCTACAACCTGCGTGGTCTTATCTATTTGCGTCTCAACGATTTTGCCCAGGCGGAAGAAAGCTTTCGCCGGGCGCAGGCATTGCGTCCAGGTGACCCCAATTTGTTGCATAACTTTGGCTGGCTTTTATGCCAGCAGAAAAAATATGCAGAAGCGGATCAGCAGTTTGTCCGTGCGCTGGACAACCCTGCATATGCTGCCCGTGGCAAGACGCTGATGGCCAGAGGACTGTGCCAGGTGGGTGCAGCACAGTATGCAGAAGCTGAGCAGTCCCTGATCAAGGCCTATGAACTGGATGCTGCAAACCCCGTGGTGGGGTACCACCTGTCGGCGTTGCTGTTGCGACGCCATGAGTTGAGTCGTGCGCAGTTTTACATTCGGCGCCTCAACAACAGCGAATATGCCAACTCGGAATCTTTGTGGCTCGGGATCAAGGTGGAGCGTGCCTTGGGGGACACGGTGGCCGCGCGGCAGCTTGCAGACCAGTTGCGCAAGCGGTTTCCTGAGTCGCGCGAGTGGGGCGCGTATGAACGCGGGGCATTCAATGAGTGAGTTGATGGGCGAGCAGCCGGGGGTTGGATCGCATGGCCAATATGCGCGAGGGGTGACGGCGGGCGCGTTGTTGCGGGAGGCCCGAGAAGCTGCCGGGGTGCACATTGCTGCTCTGGCGGGAGCCACGAAGGTCCCTGTGGGAAAGCTCGAAGCCCTGGAGGCGGATGATTTTTCTGCCCTCCCGGACATCGTATTTGTGCGGGCTTTGGCGTCCAGCATTTGCCGTACCCTGAAGATCAACCCTGAGCCGGTTCTGGCGCTTCTCCCCCAAGGAGAAAGTCCCAGGCTGTCCACCAATGACGGGCGGCTGAATGCGACCGTCAAGGGCTTCCGAAGCAAATCATCGTCTACGCCGTTTGTCGTTTCACGCTCGAAAACGCTGGTGTGGGTGGTGGGCATGCTGCTGATCGGGGCAGCGTTGATGGTTTTTTTGCCCCGCAGTCTTGAAGGTGATCTGTTGGCATTGTTCAAGCAACGAGCGCCAGATGCCGTGATTTCCACACCTGCGGTGGATGTGGCGCAGGAGCGCCCAGCCACCGCAATTCCCGCGCCGGCGAGTGCCACCTCTGGCGTGGAGGTCGCGGCTTTTACCAGTGACTCCAAGGAGTTGGCGGGGGAGGTGCCACCTGTTCCTGCCCTGTCTTCGGCTGAAGCATCTGCCGCCCCCCCGTCTGCTGTCGATGCACCTGCCGGTGTGCTTGCCTTCAAGGCCAGGAGCGAGTCTTGGATACAGGTTCGGGATGCGACAGGTGCCGTGGTATTTCAGCGCAATTTGGCACCCGACGAGCTGGTTTCTGTGTCGGGTGCACTGCCTCTGGCGGTAGTCATCGGACGAGCGGATGCCACCGAGGTTTTTGTGCGTGGCAAGCCTTATGAGCTTGGCTCCGTGTCCCGTGAGAATGTCGCTCGCTTCGAGGTGAGATAGTGGAAACAATGGATACCAATACCGCGCCAATCTCCGTGTCAACACCTGCCCTTCGACGCTCCAGGCAGGCGAGGGTGGTGTGGGGATCTCGTGTCGTCACGGTGGGCGGCGATGCTCCTGTGCGCGTCCAGTCCATGACCAATACGGATACGGTGGATGCTATCGGCACAGCTATCCAGGTGAAGGAGCTTGCCCAGGCGGGGTCCGAGTTTGTCCGGATTACCGTCAACACGCCGGAGGCTGCGGCAGCGGTCCCCTATATCCGGGAGCAACTGGATCGCATGGGGGAGAGCGTTCCCCTGGTCGGCGATTTTCATTACAACGGCCATCGGCTGTTGACCGATTTCCCGGATTGTGCCCAGGCATTGTCGAAGTACCGCATCAATCCGGGCAACGTCGGCAAGGGAGACAAGCGTGATCGCCAGTTCGGTCAAATGATCGAAGCTGCAATGCGGTGGAGCAAGCCGGTTCGTATCGGTGTCAATTGGGGCAGTCTTGACCAGGAACTTCTTGCAAGCCTGATGGATGCCAATAGCCGTCGCTCCCAACCGTGGGATGCGCGCCAGGTGATGTACGAGGCGCTGATCACTTCAGCCGTGGAATCCGCGCGTCGTGCCGAAGACATGGGCTTGGACGGCAATCAGATCATCCTCTCGTGCAAGGTCAGTGGCGTTCAGGATCTGATCTCGGTTTACCGTGAATTGGCACGCCGTTGCGACTATGCGCTGCATCTGGGGCTCACGGAAGCGGGAATGGGTACCAAGGGAACCGTGGCCTCTGCCACCGCTTTGTCGATCTTGCTGCAAGAGGGCATTGGCGACACCATTCGCGTCTCGCTCACACCCCAACCGGGCGAATCGCGGACACAGGAAGTTGTGGTGGCATCGGAGATCCTGCAGTCGCTGGGGTTGCGGATTTTCGTCCCCAGTGTGACGGCATGCCCTGGTTGCGGCCGCACGACCAGCACCACTTTTCAGGATCTGGCCAAACAGATTGACGATTTCCTTCGCGCGCAGATGCCTGTGTGGCGCGTGCGTTATCCCGGTGTGGAAAATCTGAAGATTGCGGTCATGGGGTGCATCGTGAATGGCCCTGGCGAAAGCAAGCACGCTGATGTCGGCATAAGCCTTCCCGGTACCGGTGAAGCACCTGCTGCTCCGGTGTTCATTGATGGGGAAAAAGCCCTCACCCTGCGTGGCGACAACATCGCCAATGAATTCCACCAGATCGTTGAAAACTACATCGAGAAGCGGTTCGGGGCAGTGTCTTCGACCGCGTAGTTTGTGAGCGCGGTCCCGGCGCGCTTGACCTGCAGGTCGTTGGCGCGCCCTGTTTCTTATCCTTTCATCTCCATAAAGAAAATACCGCAGTGCGTACTGAAAAAGGAACCCCTGTGTCGAAGCTTGAAAAGCTAACCGCTGTCAAAGGCATGAACGACATCTTGCCGCCCGACTCCGCGCGGTGGGAATGGCTGGAGAGCAAGGTGCGCTCGCTCATGGAGCGGTATGCCTATCGCAATATTCGCACGCCGATTGTCGAGCCGACGTCGCTGTTCGTTCGTGGGCTGGGGGAAGTCACCGACATCGTCGAAAAGGAGATGTATTCCTTTGAGGACCGTCTGAATGGCGAGCAACTGACCTTGCGGCCGGAGGCGACGGCTGGAGTCGTTCGTGCTGTTGCTGAACATTCCATGCTGTACGACGGCGGCAAGCGTCTGTACTACATGGGTCCCATGTTCCGCCACGAGCGTCCCCAGCGGGGGCGGTATCGCCAGTTTCATCAGATCGGAGCGGAAGCGCTCGGATTTCCTGGTGGGGAACTGGATGCGGAATTGATTCTGTTGGCCAATGCATTATGGAAAGAGCTGGGTCTTCACAATGTGCGCCTGGAGATCAACAGTCTGGGTCAACCGGACGAACGCAAGGCCCACCGGGCCGCTTTGATTGCCTATCTGGAACGCCATGTCGATGCTCTGGATGAAGAGGCACGACGGCGCCTGCATAGCAACCCGTTGCGGATTCTGGACACCAAGAATCCAGCGATGCAGCAGATCGTGGAGGCGGCGCCGCGGCTGATTGATTTTCTCGGCGAAGCGTCTTTGCAGCATTTCAACGTGGTCAAGGCCATTTTGGATGCGAATGGCGTTTCCTGGCGGGTCAATCCACGCTTGGTGCGTGGCATGGATTACTACAATCTGACGGTGTTTGAGTTTGTCACGGACCAGCTGGGTTCCCAGGGCACCATTTGCGGTGGCGGGCGATACGACTATCTTATCGAGCAGATAGGAGGCAAGGCCGCGCCTGCCGTTGGCTGGGCCCTTGGGGTCGAGCGTGTGCTGGAACTTCTGAAAGAGCAGGGCAGCGCCATTCCACCGGTGGCCCCGGATGTTTACGCGGTCATTCCGGATGTGACCGCTTTGCCGGTGGCCATTGCGACGCTGGAGCGCTTGCGGGTGCATGGTGTCAGCGTACAGATGCATGGTGCCCCTGCGTCGGGTGAAGGCATGGGAAGCATGAAATCCCAGTTCAAGAAGGCAGATGCCAGTGGCGCCCGGCATGCGCTTGTGTTTGGATCGGATGAGTTGGCGCGTGGCATGGTTTTGTGCAAGTCATTACGAGATCGCAGTGGTTCGCAGACAGAGCACTGCCTGGATAACGTGTCCGAATGGGCCAGCACCCTGCAATTTCCCAGTTAATTTCAAGCAAGCATATTCATGGCCAATCATCTCGATCTCGAAGAACAAGAACAACTTGATCAACTCAAGCATTTCTGGAATACCTGGGGAACATTGATCAGTTCCCTGGTGTTGCTGGTATTTGGCTCTCTCGCCGCCTGGAATGGTTACCAGTATTGGCAGAATCGCCAGTCAACGCAGGCCGCGGCACTTTTTGATGCCGTGGATGTGGCTTCCCGCGCCGGTGACCAGGCTCGCATGGAGCAGGCGTTTGGTGATCTACGCTCCAAATATGCAGGAACGGCGCAGACTGCGCAGGCAGGGCTGGTGCTTGCCAAATTCATGCTCGATGCCAGCAACGCGACGGGGGCGAAGGACGCTTTAACCTGGATCGTTGAAAATGCCGGTGATGATGGCTACAAGGCGCTTGCCAGGTTGCGCCTGTCCAGCGTGCTCATGGATCAGAAGGATCTGGATGGCGCACTCCAGCAAGTTTCGGGATCGTTTCCGGCCGAGTTCGAGGCCGTGGTTGCTGATCGCAAGGGCGATATCTTGCTGCTGCAGGGAAAGCAGGAGCAAGCCATAGCCGAGTACAGCCGCGCATTCAAGGCTTTTGATGATCGTGTGGAATACCGCCGCCTGGTGGAAGTCAAGCTCAACGCATTGGGCGTTCATCCTCAAGACGCTGTCGCAGTGGCCGTTACATCCGACAAGGTCAAAAAATGAGATTTGTTCTAACCTCGCCCTTGGCTCCGCTTTCGCCGTTGTCGATCTTGCGTGTCAAGCGTGTGGCATCCGTGCTTTTAGCTGGGGCAGTGCTGAGCGGTTGCTCGCTCTGGGGTGGTAGTTCCAAGCCCGTGCCTGCGGATCTTGGCCCCAATGTTCCCGTTCTGGGCGTTCGCCAGGTATGGACGGCGCGCATCGGTAGCGTTGCAGGGTTGCCCCTGGATATTCACGCTGCTGGCCATGTGGTGACCGTCGCATCGGCGGACGGCGTGGTGGTTGCTCTGGATGCCCGATCGGGGGCTGATCTCTGGCGTACCTCGCTGGGTGAACCCTTGTCCGCGGGGGTGGGCAGCGACGGCAAATGGACTGCCGTTGTTTCTCGCAGCAATATGCTGGTAGCAATGGAGGCAGGGCGCGAGCTGTGGCGCAAGCCTTTGCAGGCACAAACCTTTACCGCTCCGCTGGTGGCAGGAAACCGCATTTTTGTGTTGTCTGCCGACCGGTCAGTTGCTGCCTATGATGCTGCGACGGGGCGGCGTTTATGGACCCAGTCCCGTCCCGGAGAGCCCTTGGTATTGCGTCAATCCGGGGTGCTCCTGGCGGTTGGTGACACGCTGGTGGTCGGATTGTCGGGCCGCTTGGTGGGCCTCAATCCGGACAATGGCAGTGTGCGATGGGAAGCCCCTCTGGCCAGTGCCCGTGGTACGAACGATGTGGAGCGTCTCGTGGACTTGGTCGGTCGTGTTTCGCGTGTCGGCGATAGTGTCTGCGCGCGCTCATTTCAAGCATCCGTGGGATGCGTGAATACGGCGCGTGGCACTGTGGCTTGGACGCAGCTTGCGGCGGGAACAGAGGGTATTCATGGCAACGGTGAACTCATTTTTGGAACTGAGAGCAATGGTGCGGTGCTTGCCTGGCGCCGAGCCGATGGCACGCGTGCCTGGGCATCGGACCGGCTCAAGTTTCGAAAGCTGACGGCGCCGCTGCTTTTGGGGCGGTCGGTTGTTGTGGGGGATGATGCCGGACTCCTGCATCTGCTGTCTCGCGATGATGGCGGCCCGTTGAATCGATTGACCACAGATGCCTCCGGCATCGCCGCCGCTCCGGTTGTTGCTGCGGATACCTTGGTGGCTGTCACCCGCAATGGCGGGATCTATGGCTTCCGTCCTGATTGATGGGTTATTTTCAATGAAGCCAGTTATCGCCCTCGTGGGGCGTCCGAACGTTGGGAAATCCACGTTGTTCAATCGCCTCACAAAGTCGAGAGATGCCATCGTGGCCGACTTTGCCGGGTTGACGCGCGACAGGCACTACGGCAACGGCAAGCAAGGCAAGCACGAATACATCGTTATCGACACCGGGGGGTTCGAGCCGGATGCATCCACTGGCATCTATCGCGAGATGGCCAAGCAAACGCAGCAGGCTGTGGCGGAAGCCGATGTGGTGATCTTTGTGGTGGACGCCCGTGCGGGTGTTTCAGCGCAGGACCACGACATCGCAAATTATCTTCGCAGGCTTGGCAAACCGTGTATTTTGGTGGCGAACAAGGCCGAGGGTATGGTGCAGGGCGTTCAGCTGGCAGAGTTCTACGAATTGGGCCTGGGTGACGTCTACCCGGTGTCCGCAGCCCATGGTCAGGGGATTCGTGGGCTGGTGGATCTGGCCCTGGAGCCGCTCCATCTGCCGGAGCCTGACGATTCCGAGCAGGGCATAGATAAAGGTGTGATAAAGCTGGCTGTGGCCGGCCGCCCCAACGTGGGCAAGTCAACCCTGATCAATACGTGGCTGGGTGAAGAGCGTCTGGTTGCCTTTGACATGCCAGGCACCACGCGCGATGCCATTACGGTGCCTTTTGAGCGAAACGGGCAGCGGTTCGAATTGGTCGATACTGCCGGGTTGCGTCGCAAGGGGAAGGTGTTTGAGGCTATCGAGAAGTTCTCGGTGGTCAAGACCCTGCAGGCGATCGAATCGGCAAATGTGGTGCTGCTGTTGCTGGATGCCACCCAGGGAGTCACAGACCAGGACGCGCATATTGCAGGATACATCCTTGAGAGTGGGCGGGCGGTGGTGCTAGCCATCAACAAGTGGGATGCCGTCGATGACTACCAGCGCCAATTGCTTGAGCGGTCCATTGAAACCCGGCTGACGTTCTTGAAGTTTGCAGCCATACATTTCATTTCTGCAAAGAAGAGACAAGGCTTGGGCCCCTTGTGGACTTCCATCGCCCAGGCGCACAAAGCGGCGACCTGCAAGATGTCCACGCCGGTACTGACGCGTGTGCTGCTGGAGGCGGTGCAGTTTCAAGCACCGAAGCGCGCGGGCATGTTCCGCCCCAAGATGCGATACGCCCACCAGGGGGGCATGAATCCGCCGGTGATTGTGATCCACGGTAATTCCCTGGAACATGTGACGGATGCTTTCAAGCGTTTCCTGGAAGGGCGTTTCCGCAAGGAATTCGATTTGGTGGGAACACCGCTGCGCATCGAAATGAAGACATCTCACAACCCTTTTGCTGACAAAGACGAAAGTTAAGTCAAAAAGCGTGGGCACCAGAGGGATTTTGTGGAGTCTACTTTGCCGCAGTGTGTGCTGTGGTAAGGTGCTGGTTTACAACAACACTTGAACACGGAGAATATCGTGAGCAATAAAGGCCAACTTCTGCAAGATCCTTTCCTGAACGCTCTGCGCAAGGAGCACGTGCCAGTCTCCATTTATCTGGTGAATGGCATCAAGCTGCAGGGGCAAATTGAATCGTTTGATCAGTACGTGGTGTTGCTGCGCAACACGGTGACCCAGATGGTCTATAAGCACGCCATTTCCACGATTGTGCCGGGACGTGCGGTCAATTTTTCCACAGCAGACACCCCGGATGCTGAAAACAGCGGCGCCTGATTGGGCGCGGTGCTGCACGGCGGGTCAACAAAGACCCGCCACGAAGATGGGCCGGTTCATTTGAGTTCCTCTGATTCGATCAATGCTCCACGTACTCCAGTGCTTCTGGTGGGGGTCGATTTTGGCCTTCCTCATTTTGATGCCAGCCTTGAGGAATTGGGGTTGCTGGCGCAGACTGCCGGGCTGGAGCCTGTTGCACGGTTGACCTGCAAGCGCAAGGCACCCGATGCTGCACTGTTTGTCGGTTCGGGCAAGGCGGATGAGATCCGCATGCTCGCACAGATGCATGGCGCAGTGGAGGTGCTCTTTGATCAGGCATTGAGTCCTGCACAGCAGCGCAATCTGGAGCGCCACCTTGAGTTGCCTGTCAACGACCGGACGCTGCTGATCCTTGAAATTTTTGCCCAGCGGGCCCGAAGCCACGAGGGCAAGCTGCAGGTGGAATTGGCGCGTCTGCAATACCTGAGCACTCGACTGGTTCGGCGCTGGTCGCACCTGGAGCGCCAGCGCGGTGGGATTGGTGCGCGCGGGGGGCCGGGCGAAACCCAGATTGAGCTGGATCGTCGCATGATCAGCGACGCGGTCAAGCGGACCAAGGAACGCCTGATCAAGGTGAAACGCCAGCGCTCGACGCAGCGACGCCAGCGAGAGCGGCGTGATACTTTCAATATTTCCTTGGTGGGTTACACCAACGCCGGAAAATCCACCTTGTTCAATGCCTTGGTGAAGGCGAGGGCGTATGCCGCCGATCAGCTGTTCGCCACGTTGGATACCACGACACGGCAGTTGTATCTGGGGGAGGCTGGTAGGTCCGTGTCGCTGTCAGATACCGTCGGCTTTATTCGCGACTTGCCACACGGATTGGTGGATGCCTTCCAGGCCACGCTGCAAGAGGCGGTGGATGCGGACTTGCTGTTGCATGTCGTGGATGCGTCCAATCCCAACTTCCCCGAGCAGATCGATCAAGTGCAGCGGGTACTGCACGAAATTGGCGCTGCCGACATTGCTCAGCTGCTGGTATTCAACAAGCTCGATGCCATTGCGCCGGAGCAGCGTCCCGCCTTGTTGCAGGATATGTACGAACTGGAGGGCCAACCTGTGGACCGCCTGTTTGTCAGTGCGCGCAGCGGACAAGGTCTTGATGTACTTCGGCAAAAATTGGCCCAGACCGTGCTTGCAGTCCAAGCCGACATGACCCCAGTCGATCTCGCTGAATTGCCGACCCAGGCGCCCTGATTGGGCACAATGCCGGTTGCATCGATATCACCAGAGAACCAGAGACTTTGCGCATGAATTTTCAAGACCGTAACCCACGCTGGGCAATGCTGCCAGACCGCATCCGTGGGATGTTCAATTTGAACGACCCCCGATGGGGGCGCGGCGAGGACAAGGCCGAGGACGGCAACCGTCCTGAGTCCGAGCGTCCACCTGCGCAGCCTTTGGGAGACCGTGGGCGTGACTCTGGATCCAAGGGGCAGCCACCTGATCTGGACGAATTGTGGCGTGACCTCAACCGCAAGCTGGGTGGGCTGTTCGGTAACAGGAATGGCGGATCGCGGGGTCCTGGTGGTGGCAATGGCGGTGGTTTTCAGCCGGATATGAAGAATGCGGGCATGGGCATTGGGCTTATCGCCGGTATTGTGTTGGTGATCTGGATGGGAACCGGTATCTTCATTGTCCAGGAAGGCCAGCAGGCAGTCATCACGCGCTTTGGCAAGTACCAAAGCACCAAGGGTGCGGGTTTTAACTGGCGCCTTCCCTACCCGATTGAACGCCACGAACTGGTTTTTGTGACCCAGATTCGCTCTGCCGATGTGGGGCGGGACAATGTGATCAAGAGCACGGGCCTGCGTGAGTCGGCCATGTTGACTGAAGATGAAAACATTGTCGAAATCAAGTTCGCCGTTCAGTACCGCCTGAGCGATGCCAGGGCTTGGCTTTTCGAGAGCAAGAATCCGGCAGATGCAGTGGTGCAGGCGGCGGAGACGGCCGTGCGTGAAGTGGTGGGCAAGATGCGCATGGATACCGCCCTGGCCGAAGAGCGCGATCAGATTGCGCCGCGGGTGCGCGCGCTGATGCAGACCATACTCGACCGTTACAAGGTGGGTGTGGAGGTGGTCGGCATCAATCTGCAGCAGGGGGGCGTGCGTCCGCCAGAGCAGGTGCAGGCCTCGTTTGATGATGTGTTGAAGGCCGGACAGGAAAGGGAGCGGGCGAAAAATGAAGCCGAGGCCTATGCCAACGATGTGGTTCCTCGTGCAGTCGGCTCCGCTTCCCGGTTGAAGGAAGAGGCGGCTGCATACAAGGCCCGCATCGTGGCCCAGGCACAGGGCGATGCGCAACGGTTTTCTTCCGTTCTGGCGGAATATCAGAAAGCCCCGCAGGTTACGCGCGACCGCATGTATCTGGAGTCCATGCAGCAGATTTATGGCAACGTCACCAAGGTGCTGGTGGAGTCGCGGCAGGGGTCCAACCTGCTCTATCTGCCGTTGGACAAGATCATGCAGGGTGTCTCGCAATCATCCGGTTCGGTCGAAGCTCCCGTCGCTGGCGGGGCCTTGGCGGTGCCTCCGTCGGCACCGGCTGGCAGTTTGTCGAACGATTCCCGTGCGCGTGACAGCAGTCGTACGCGTGACCGCGAAACCCGCTAGGAGCATCTTGTGAACAGAGTTGGATTTATTGCTTCTACCGTCTTGGTAGTGCTCGCATTGATGAGCTCGATGCTCTTCGTCGTGGATCAGCGCCAGTTTGGCGTCTTGTATGCCTTGGGGCAGATCAAGGAGGTCATCACGGAACCGGGGTTGAACTTCAAGTTGCCGCCACCTTTTCAGAACGTGTCCTATATTGACAAGCGGTTGTTGACCCTCGACAGCACTGACACCGAGCCCATGCTGACGGCGGAGAAGCAGCGTGTGGTCATTGACTGGTATGTGCGCTGGAGAATTTCTGAACCCACCGAATACATCCGCAATGTTGGTCTGGATGAGACGGCTGGTGCCATGCAGCTCAATCGGGTGGTGCGCAATGCGTTTCAGGAGGAAATCAACAAGCGGACGGTCAAGGAGTTGTTGTCGCTCAAGCGCGAAGACCTGATGGCCGATGTGAAGCGCGAAGTCCTGGAAACTGTCCGCGGCGCCAAACCGTGGGGGGTGGATGTGGTGGATGTTCGCATCACCCGGGTGGACTACGTCGAGGCGATCACCGAATCCGTTTATCGCCGGATGGAGGCAGAGCGTAAGCGCGTGGCCAATGAACTGCGTTCGACGGGAGCGGCGGAGGGGGAGAAGATTCGTGCCGATGCCGATCGTCAGCGCGAGATCACCATTGCAAATGCTTATCGCGATGCACAAAAGGTCAAGGGTGAAGGGGATGCCGAGGCGGCGCGCATCTATGCCGAATCGTTTGGCCGTGATCCCCAATTTGCCCAGTTTTATCGCAGCCTGGAAGCCTACAAGGCCAGCTTCAGCAAGAAGAGCGACGTCATGGTGCTGGACCCGTCCTCATCAGATTTTTTCAAGGCTTTTCGGGGAGGATCTGCTTCCCCTGCAGTTCCGTCGGCTCGCAAGTAACACCACCGGCCAAGCCCCGTGGAATTGAACGATAGTCTCTGGACCGCGCTGGCGTTGGTGTTGGTGATCGAGGGGCTTTTGCCGTTCGTGTCACCTGCCGGTTGGCGCCGTGTCTTTACGCAGATGGTGCAGCTGCGCGACGGCCAGATTCGGTTTTTCGCACTGCTGTGCATCGTTTCTGGCATTGCCATGCTGCTGGTCTGATTCTGCGGACCTCAATCCCGCGACCATGGCAGCGTTCGGTGTGTTTCACCGCTGCCGGTAGAATCACGTTTTTAACAGCCTTCCCATTTCCATGTCTGCTTGGGTCCTGCCGGATCATATTGCCGATGTCTTGCCGTCCGAAGCGCGGCACATCGAAGAATTGCGTCGCGGGCTGCTTGATACGGCCCGCTGCTATGGCTATGAGCTTGTCATGCCACCGCTGCTGGAGCACCTGGAGTCTCTGCTGACGGGAACCGGTGAGGCGCTCGGTCTGCAGACTTTCAAGTTGGTGGATCAGCTCTCTGGCCGCTCCTTGGGGTTGCGTGCCGACACCACACCCCAGGTTGCCCGCATCGATGCGCATCTGCTCAACCGGAAGGGGGTCACCCGACTCTGCTACTGCGGCCCGGTGGTGCACACGCGCCCTGACCGTCCCCATGCGACGCGCGAGCCGCTGCAGTTCGGTGCAGAAATCTATGGCCATGCCGGGCTGGAGGCAGATCTTGAGGCGCTGTTGCTGGCGCTGCATTGCTTGCGGGTCGCCAATGTGCGAGACACCACCGTGGATCTTGCCGATGTTCGGATCGTTCGTAGCTTGCTTGCAGGCGTGACGGTGGATGGCAGCCTGCTTCAGGCCATTCACGCAGCCTTGGCCACCAAGGATGCCGGCGAGCTGGCTTTTCTGGCCCGCGATTTTCCCGTGGCATCGCGCGAGGGGTTGCTGGCGTTGTTGCAGCTCTATGGTGATGAAAGTATTTTGATTGAGGCAGAGCAGGCCCTCAAGCGCACGCCTGGTGTGCGTGAACTGCTATCCAACTTGAAGTGGCTGGCATCCCGTCTGGAGGGTGTGCGTGTCACTTTTGATCTGGCCGATTTGCGGGGCTATGCCTATTACAGTGGGGCGCGCTTTGCCATCTATGCGCCCGGAGCCAGCGATGCCCTGGTGCGCGGTGGTCGTTATGACGAAGTGGGTGCCGTATTTGGGCGCAACCGGCCTGCCGCTGGGTTCAGTCTTGACATAAAACAGGTGGTCGGCGTGGTATCCCCGCGTCCACTGAAGGCTGCCATTCGTGCACCCTGGGATGATTCGGGCGATGTTCATGCAGCCATTTCGACGCTGCGCAATCGTGGCGAAACCGTGGTTTGCGTGCTGCCGGGGCACGAAAGCGAAGTTGATGAGTTCCATTGCGATCGAGAGCTGGTTTTGGCCTCGGGTCAATGGGTCGTGCAAGCTATTGAAGCAATTGACAATTGAATTGGGTTTGAGATGAAAGCAACCAAAGGTCGCAATGTGGTCGTGGTCGGTACCCAGTGGGGTGACGAGGGCAAAGGAAAGCTGGTGGACTGGTTGACGGAAAGCGCACAGGGCGTTGTTCGTTTTCAGGGAGGGCACAACGCAGGGCACACGCTGGTGATCAACGGCGTGAAGACCGCGCTGCATCTGATCCCCAGTGGCATCATGCGACCGGGAGTCAAGTGCTACATCGGCAACGGGGTGGTGCTGTCTGCTGCCAAGCTTTTCGAGGAAATCGAGGGACTTGAGAAAGCCGGTGTCGAGGTCCGCTCACGCTTGCGCATCAGTGAGGCCTGTCCGCTGATCTTGCCATTTCATGCGGCGCTGGATGTTGCCCGAGAGGCTGCCCGTGAGCAAGGCGGTACGGAGAAAATTGGCACTACGGGCCGGGGAATTGGTCCCGCTTATGAGGACAAGATTGCCCGCCGTGCCTTGCGGGTCCAGGATCTCAAGTACCCGGAGCGGTTTGCTGCGAAATTGCGCGAACTGCTCTGTTTGCATAACCATGTGCTGGTGACTTTCCTGGGATCCGGCAAATTCGTTTTTGGTGACGCTCTCAAGCCCTATATCCGCAACGGTGAAGTGCAATTCGATGCGGTCTACGCCGAAGCCATGCGCCATGCTGAGTTGCTCAAACCCATGATGGCGGATGTTTCACGGGAGCTCAACGATGCGCACGAGGCGGGCGAGAATCTGCTGTTTGAAGGCGCGCAGGGCACCTTGCTCGACGTGGATCATGGTACCTATCCCTATGTGACCTCCAGCAACTGCGTTGCAGGCAACGCTGCGGCGGGCTCTGGTGTCGGGCCCGGCATGCTTCATTACATCCTCGGCATTACCAAGGCTTACTGCACCCGCGTGGGAGGCGGTCCCTTCCCTACCGAACTGGATTGGGAGAAGCCCGGTACGCCGGGTTACCACATGAGCACGGTGGGGGCGGAGAAGGGTGTAACGACTGGACGCAGTCGTCGTTGCGGATGGTTTGACGCTGCGTTGCTCAAGCGCAGCGCACAGGTCAATGGCTTGTCAGGCCTCTGCATCACGAAGCTGGACGTACTGGATGGTCTGTCGGAGTTGAAGCTGTGCACCGGTTATGAACTTGACGGCGAGCTGATCGACCTGCTGCCGATGGGCGCGGATGACATTTCGCGTTGCCAGCCCGTTTATGAGACGTTGCCAGGTTGGAGTGAGTCCACGGTTGGCGTGACGGACTATGCCAAGCTGCCATTGAGTGCGCGGCAATACCTGGAGCGTATCGCTGAAGTCACCGGCGTGCCAATTGCCATGGTCTCTACCAGTCCGGATCGTGACCACACCATCCTGATGCGCCATCCCTACGTGGCATAGCCCCTGGATAGTTAAATTTAAAGCGTTGCCAGCTATTGATTCAGGAGCAAGTATGTTGACAGAAGACGGCAAACACCTTTACGTAAGCTATGACGAGTACCACAATCTCATCGAGAAGCTGGCGCTCAAAGTGCATCAATCGGGATGGGAGTTCGAGACCATCCTCTGTCTGGCCCGTGGTGGTTTGCGTCCAGGAGACATCCTGAGTCGCATCTTTGACAAGCCTTTGGCAATCATGTCTACGAGTTCTTACCGGGCTGAAGCGGGCACGGTTCAAGGGCATCTGGATATCGCACGTTTCATCACTACGCCCAAAGGTGAAATTGCCGGACGTGTGTTGTTGGTGGACGATCTGGCGGATTCTGGCCACACGTTGCACGCGGTGATGGACATGTTGAAGACGAACTATGCTCCCATCTCGGAATTGCGCAGTGCGGTCATCTGGACCAAGGGCATGTCAACATTCACGCCAGACTATTCGGTGGAGTTCCTGCCCACCAATCCATGGATCCATCAGCCCTTTGAAGGCTACGACGCCTTGGGGCCGGACAAACTGCTGGAGAAGTGGAAGGTGTGAGGGATTGATATCGCTGGGTGCGCTGGAGTCTTGCCTCAGACGTAGCGTTTCCCGTGCTATAGTCGATGGCTTCGCTGCCGTTGGCCTTCTTTGTGAGGGTTCTGGAGGCGGAGGAAAAAAGAAGATGGTTTTGGGTTTTGCTGGGTAAAAACCCGGTATA
>JANJSZ010000176.1 GCA_024711405.1 Acidovorax sp. | reverse complement strand
GTGCTCGAATCGCTCGATGCCTCGGTCTCGGTCGCCCCTCTGGGCAGCGAAGAGTTGCTGTTCGCCAACAAGCTCTACCGCCAGTGGTTTGGCTCGCAAACCGTGGGTCACCTGCAACTGGTGGCCCAGGCGGGCGTGGTGCCGGCGGCCACCAGCCACATGGCGGGCGTGGACGATGAGGATGGCCTG
This sequence comes from Acidovorax sp., assembly GCA_024711405.1. Lineage (GTDB taxonomy): Bacteria > Pseudomonadota > Gammaproteobacteria > Burkholderiales > Burkholderiaceae_C > Acidovorax. Next base: position 2,764 of record JANJSZ010000176.1, on the reverse strand, counting down.
ATGGGACTGCCCACCGACTCACTGACCAGCGCACGCAGCGAAAACGCCGAAATCTACCTGCCGGACATGGGCAAATGGCTGGAAGTGCGCTCACGCTACCTCAACTGGGTCGACGGACGCCTGGCGCAGATGGTGATTGCCACCGACATCACTCCGCGTCGCCTGGCCGAGGAGCAGGCTGCCCGCCAGGCCGAACGGGCACAGTCCGTCAGCCGCCTGATCACCATGGGTGAGATGGCGTCGAGCGTGGCACATGAGCTCAACCAGCCACTCACGGCCATCAGCAACTATTGCAGCGGGATGATTTCACGCATCCACAGCGGCCAGATCACCGAAGAAGCACTGCTCGCAGCCCTGCAAAAAACCGCCCACCAGGCCCAACGCGCGGGCCAGATCATCCAGCGCATCCGCGCCTTCGTGAAAAAGAGCGAACCCAACCGCACCCTGGCCGATGTGACTTCGATGGTGAACGAGGCCGTCGAGCTGGCCGACATCGAGCTGCGCCGCCACAACGTGCGCCTGACCCACTACGTCGCGGCGCGCCTGCCACCCGTGATGGCAGACACCATCCTGATCGAACAGGTGCTGGTCAACCTCATGAAAAACGGGGCCGAGGCCATCGAGATGGCCAACCGTCCCACGTCCGGCCGCCGCGTGGAACTGCGCGTGGTGCCCAAGCATGTCGAAGACCGCGATGTGGTGGAGTTTTCGGTGCAGGACACCGGCAAGGGGCTGGCGCCCGAGGTGCTGGAGCGCCTGTTTGAAGCCTTCTTCTCCACCAAGCAGGAAGGCATGGGCATGGGTCTGAACCTGTGCCGCAGCATCGTCGAATCGCACCATGGCCGAATGCGGGCGGAGAACCTCTACAATGGATCCGAGGTCACAGGCTGCCGGTTCTCCTTCTGGCTTCCGCTTGCCAAGCCTGTGGATGCCACTACAAATTCTGTAGCAAACGCACAACCCCCAAGGACAATTGCATGAGTTTGATTCCGAAAAAAGGCACCGTTTACGTAGTGGACGACGACGAGGCGGTTCGCGACTCGCTTCAGTGGCTGCTGGAGGGCAAGGACTACCGGGTGCGCTGCTTTGATTCTGCCGAAACCTTTCTCTCGCGCTACGACCCGCGCGAGGTGGCCTGCCTGATCGTGGATATCCGCATGGGCGGCATGACGGGGCTGGAGCTGCAGGACCGACTGATCGAGCGCAAATCGCCTTTGCCCATCGTCTTCATCACCGGCCACGGCGACGTGCCCATGGCTGTCAATACCATGAAGAAAGGTGCACTCGATTTCATCCAGAAACCCTTCGACGAGGAAGAGCTCGTCGGGCTGGTGGAGCGCATGCTCGACCATGCCCGTGAAGCCTTTGCCGGCTACCAGCAGGCCGCCAGCCGCGACGCACTGCTGTCCAAGCTGACGGGCCGCGAAGCCCAGGTGCTTGAGCGCATCGTCGCCGGCCGCCTGAACAAGCAGATCGCCGACGACCTGGGCATCAGCATCAAGACGGTGGAGGCCCACCGCGCCAACATCATGGAAAAGCTCAACGCCAACACCGTGGCCGATCTGCTCAAGATTGCACTGGGCCAGAACGCGCCCAAGGCTTGATTGCTCCCTATTTCATAGCCTACAGCGCTTATCCACAAGGCGCTACAGGCCATTTTTATCCGTATTTTCTGACATGACCGCACAACCCATCGACGGCAACGCCCTGTCCCGCCAATTGCGCACCGAAGTCGCCCAGCGCGCGGCCGCCCTCAAATCGCGGGGCACCACGCCAGGCCTGGCCGTGGTGCTGGTGGGAGACAACCCCGCCTCCCAGGTTTATGTGCGCAACAAGGTCAAGGCCTGCGAAGACAGCGGCCTGCATTCGGTGCTGGAAAAATACGCGGCCGACATGACCGAAGCCGCGCTGCTGGCCCGCGTGGAGGCCCTGAACAACGACCCCGCCATCCACGGCATCCTGGTGCAGCTACCGCTGCCCGCGCACATCGATGCGCAAAAGGTCATCGAGGCCATCTCGCCCGCCAAGGACGTGGACGGCTTTCACATTGCCAGCGCCGGCGCACTGATGACCGGGATGCCCGGCTTCTGGCCCTGCACGCCCTACGGCTGCATGAAGATGCTCGAATCGCTCAATGATGGCAAGGGCTACGACCTCAGGGGCAAGCACGCTGTGGTCATTGGTCGCAGCAACATCGTGGGCAAGCCCATGGCGCTGATGCTGCTGCAAAAAGATGCCACCGTGACCATCTGCCACTCGCGCACGCCCGATCTCAAGGCCCAGACCCTGCAGGCCGATGTGATCGTGGCCGCCGTGGGCAAGCGCAACGTGCTCACGGCCGACATGGTCAAGCCCGGCGCCGTGGTGATCGACGTGGGCATGAACCGCAACGACGAGGGCAAGCTGTGCGGCGATGTGGATTTTGACGGCGTGAAGGAAGTGGCCGGCTGGATCACCCCTGTGCCCGGCGGCGTGGGGCCCATGACCATTACCATGCTGCTGGTCAACACCCTGGAAGCCGCTGAACGCGCCGCCGGCGCCTGAAGTCAGCCCTGCTCCCGCAGCCTCGCAACTTGAACCCGCACCGCAGAGCGCCATCTACATACGCATGAGCAACCCCCTCCTCGACTTCTCCGACCTTCCCCAGTTTGACCGGATCACGCCAGACGACGTGGCCCCCGCCGTTGACGTGTTGCTGGAAAAAGCCAATGCCGCCCTCGAAACGGTCACGGCCGCTGACTTTCCTGCGCGCTGGGATGCCATT
>JANJSZ010000174.1 GCA_024711405.1 Acidovorax sp. | reverse complement strand
CCGGGGTTGGCGAACCGGGCGCCGACATAGTTCAGGCCGCCACCCAGACCGAAGCCGTGACCCAGCGCCTTGGTGACCCAGAGGTTGGCGCTGTGCCGGGGGGTCAGCGTGGGCCGTTTGCCCTGCACGGGCTGGCCGGCTTCCACGGCAGGCGAGTTGGTCATCTTGCCATCCAGGAAGGCATAACCGGCCCAGATCTGCCAAGTGGGGGCAACCTCGCCAGCAAAGGTCAATTCAAGCCCTTGGGTGCGCTGCACACCCAGGGGCACCAGGGTGTTGGTCACCGGATCGGTGCTCTTGATATTGGTGCGCTCCAGCTTGAACAGCGACGCCGTCAACGAGGACTTGCCGTCCGGCAGATCCCATTTGACCCCCACCTCCTGGTTGGTCGTTTCCTCGGGGGCGATCTGCGCATTGTTGGCCGCCAGGGAGAAGGCCTCGCCCGATGGCTGGAAAGACTGGCTCCACGAGGCGTAGTATGACCAGGTGGTCGAAGGCTGGTAAACCAGACCGATGCGGGGACTCCATGAGGTGTCGGTCCTGCCCAGATTCGATTTCCCAGGCATGCGCTCGTAGGTTTCCTGCTCGAAGCGGTCGTAGCGCAAGCCGGCAAGGGCCTTCCATTGCGCGCTGAGCTCCACCAGGTCCTGGGCGTAGAACGCCAGGGTTTTGAATGTGCCGAGGTTGTTCGCACCCGGCGTCTGGGAAGTGCTGAGCGGCAGTGTCGGCAGCGTTGGGTTGAACAATGCGAAGTTACGGATCCTGCCGTTGGCGTCGGTCACTGGCGCCGAGAAGTTCACCACGTCCTTGTTCTGCTGTCCCAGTTCAACGCCGTACAACACCTGGTGCTTCATGCCGAGGAGTTGCGTCTTCTGCGCCAGCTCGGTCTGGTTGAACCAGCCGTGCTCATCGCGGTAAACGTTGCCATGATTGAGCGTGAACGTGAGATCCCGCGCGTTGACGCTGCGCGTCAGCGTGTTGTTGCGATTCAGCGAGTAGGTGTAATAGCGGAAGGCATTGCGCAGCGACAGGCTGTCGTTGAAGCGGTGATTCAGCGTGAGGCCGACCGACTCGACCTTGGACGTACTCACGTCCACATCACGCGCATTGGCGGCGCCATAGTAAGCGCCAGGTCGCACATCGACGGGCCGGCCGTTCAAGGCCGGGATGCCGAAGTCCGTGATGCGGCTGTCCTTCAGATGGTCCATCTGCAGCAGCACGCTGGTGTCCGCACTGGCCTTGAACAGCAACGAGGCTGCCAGCGCTTCGCGATCCAGGAATTGCTGGTCGCGGAAGCTATCGGCGCGTTCCAGCGCACCGGTGATGCGGAAAGCAAAGCGACTGTCCTGCGGCGCGCGCGCCAGGTCGAACTCGCCGCGACGCTGATTCGAGCTGCCCAGCGTCACTCCCACTTCGCTCAGGTTGATTCCCGGCTTTTTGGTAATGCGGTTGATCAGGCCCCCCGAAGAGCCCCGGCCGTAGAGCACGGACGCGGGACCCTTGAGCACCTCGACCTGCTCGATGTTGGACAGATCCCGGAAGTACAGTGCATCGTCACGCAGACCATCCACGAACTGGTCGGCAATGGCGGAGAACCCGCGGATCGTGACCTGATCGCGCTGGCCGTCGCCATGGGACAGGCCCACACCGGGCACCGCCTTGAGCGCATCCTGCATGGACTGCGCGGCCTGGTCGCGCAGCAGGCTCTGGGGCACCACGTTCACCGTCTGCGGAATGTCGCGCAACGGCGCTTCGATCTTTGTCGCGCTCGTGGCCGTAGGTGGGTTGTAAGCGGGTTCCAATTCGCGATCACTGCGAATCTGAACCTCCTTCAATGTCGGCTCGGGCGCTTGCTGCGCCATTGCCCCGCCGGAAAACGCCTGTGCCAATGCCGCTACCAACGGCAAATACCTGAATGTCATGGATGCCTTGTCGAATAAAGCTTGTTTAGTTCGGCATGGCGGATATCGACCAGGTACATATCCCGGCGTCAAGTGGCTACTACCTGTCTTGCGCTGTGGAAGCGTACGCATTCTAAATGCAAATCAATCTCGTTTCAAACAATTTTTACATTTAAGAAAACCTTGTTCGCATGGGGCCCTGATGTGCAAGCGTCTGGTGTTGTGGCCATCCGCTGCTGTCCCTGATGCAACGGCCGGACACTTGTAGGCTACCATCCGTGAACGGCTGTACTTGGCCGGGAGTGTGCGTTCGATAGGAGTCCCCCCCCCATAGAAGGCGTCCGATTTGAGCGGCAAATCGGCTGGGGAGCTGCTTTCGGTGGAGTGCATGAAATGGAGTGCCCGGCCATGAACGGACCGCCACCTTCGCTAAGGTGCCGGGAGTCGTCGGATACCTGGAGTCGATGAGGCGGTTGAGGGGGGGGGTTGTAGGCGCGCTGGTTAACATTCGGCCTCTCGATTTCCCTGGGCGCAGATCCTTGCAGGAACAAGACGCGAGAGGCAGAGAGCCATCAACTCCGGGAGGCACGGGAGGAGGGCAGTTTTTGCAAGCTAAGCGCGACAACTGGAGTCACTTCGGCGTGGATCCGCAGCTAGAATGTCCCTTTTGGATGGGCTGGAAGCCTTTGTAATCAACGGATTGCGTCGATTTTCGACTGTTGACGGGAAAAGTTGCAGCTGATGCGCAGCAATTTTCTGCGCTCCGACGCTCAAGTTGTTGCGAGGTATCTCGGCGAAGCCAAAATCAGTGCTATAATTCGAAATTCTTCGGAGGGGTGCCCGAGTGGCTAAAGGGGGCAGACTGTAAATCTGTTGGCTTACGCCTACACTGGTTCGAATCCAGTCCCCTCCACCAGTTTTTGGATGACATGTCGGTGGTGCTTGGCAGTTGCTGGGCGGCGCAGATGCGGTGAAGGCTGCTGATGCGGGAGTAGTTCAATGGTAGAACCCTAGCCTTCCTAGCTAATGACGCGGGTTCGATTCCCGTCTCCCGCTCCATTGTCTGTTGGCTGGTTTGTAGAGTTTGAAAAAGTCTTTGGTGCTGCTTCGGTGGTTCCAAATGGCCCATGTGGCTCAGTGGTAGAGCACTCCCTTGGTAAGGGAGAGGTCGCGGGTCCGATTCCCGCCATGGGCACCAATTCTGGTGCGTCCGAATTCGGTTGCGCCGAAATCCTGTTTTGTTGGCATAGATTTTTTTCGGAGTCGGAAAAATGGCAAAAGGCAAATTCGAGCGCACCAAGCCCCACGTCAACGTGGGCACGATCGGTCACGTGGACCATGGCAAGACGACGCTGACGGCGGCCATCGCCACGGTGCTGTCGGCCAAGTTTGGCGGCGAAGCCAAGGCCTACGACCAGATCGACGCAGCACCT
>JANJSZ010000155.1 GCA_024711405.1 Acidovorax sp. | reverse complement strand
GCGGGTAATGGGCTCACCGTGGCAGACATGGTTCTGGTACATGCCGAAGAGGCTCATGACGAAGCCTGGCGTGCAGAAACCGCATTGGGAGCCGTGGCACTGCACCATGGCTTCCTGTGCGGGATGCAATGTGATTGTCTTGCTGGAGGTGTGCGTGGCCGCGTCGGTCACCGGCTGGATCAGCGGGTCTTCCGCCAGGTCCTCCACCGTCCACAGCGCCATGCCGTCGATCGAATGCGCCAGGCGGATGCAGCTGTTCACGGCGCTGTAGTGCACCCGGCCATCGCGCGCCTCGCCCAGCACCACGGTGCAGGCGCCGCAGTCGCCCTCGCCGCAGCCCTCCTTGGTGCCGGTGCAGTCCAGGTCCTCGCGCAGCACCTGCAGCAGCGTGCGGTCGGGTGGTACATTGCCCAGCGCCACGGGCTGGCCACGGCGCAAGAATTGCAAGGGTCGGGTTGTCATAGGGAAAATGCCACTTCGATTCGAAAGACGACCGTAAAGAGGTTGATGACAGGCAGAGCGCCCGTGCGCACCCGGCGCTGGCGCCGGCTCAAGCTTATGCCGCCCAGGCACACACCGCAATTTCCACGCCAGATGCAGGCGGGCATCTGCTTCTAAAAATATAGCTGCTCACGCATGTGGAACAAGCGCAAACCTTGTTTTTAACCCAATTGCCGTTCGTGAAAACTGAGCGACAATCGCCCGCATGAGTTCCACCCCCATTTCCCTTCAGCCGGGCACACCGGGCGGTTCCGGTGCGGTGCCGCCCCGGCTGCAACTGGTGGGCATCACCAAGCGCTACCCGGCCGTTGTGGCCAACAGCGGTGTCTCGCTGACGGTGCAGCCCGGCGAGATCCATGCCGTGCTGGGCGAAAACGGTGCGGGCAAGTCCACGCTGATGAAGGTCATCTACGGCGCGGTCAAGCCCGACGAAGGCAGCCTGCACTTCAACGGCCAGGCCGTGCAGGTGCGCAACCCGCAAGAGGCCCGCGCGCTGGGCATCGCCATGGTGTTCCAGCATTTCAGCCTGTTCGACACCCTCACGGTGGCCGAAAACGTGTGGCTGGGCCTGGACAAGCGCCACGCCCTGACCGAGGTGACCGCCCGCATTGCGGCCAAGGCCACCGAATACGGCCTGGGTATCGACCCCCTGCGCCCGGTGCACACCCTGAGCGTGGGCGAGATGCAGCGTGTGGAAATCATCCGCGCGCTGCTCACCAACCCCAAGGTGCTGATCCTGGACGAGCCCACCTCGGTGCTCACGCCCCAGGCGGTCGAAAAGCTGTTCGTGGTGCTGCGCAAGCTCGCCTCCGAGGGCTGCAGCATTCTCTACATCAGCCACAAGCTGCACGAGATCCGTGCGCTGTGCACGGCCTGCACCGTGCTGCGTGGCGGCAAGGTCACCGGCGTTTGCAATCCGGCCGAAGAATCGAATGCCTCGCTCTCGCGGCTGATGATCGGCGCCGAGCCGCCGGCCCTGGAACACCGAGATGTGCAGGCCGGCGCCACCGTGCTCAGCGTTCAGGGCCTGTCGCTGCCCCGCGCCGACCAGTTTGGCGTGGACCTGGTGGACCTGTCCTTCGAGGTGAGGGCGGGCGAGGTGGTGGGCATCGCCGGTGTCTCGGGCAATGGGCAAAAGGAACTGCTCTATGCCCTGTCGGGTGAAGACCAGCGCGCCGAGCCGACCAGCATCCAGGTGGCGGGCCAGAACGCGGGCCGCATGGATCCCCGCCAGCGCCGGGCGCTGGGCCTGCACTTCGTGCCCGAAGAACGCCTGGGCCGCGGTGCCGTGCCCACCATGAGTCTGGCGCACAACCTGCTGCTCACGCGCACCAACGCGGTTGCGGGCAGTGGCTGGGTCCGGATGGGGGCGCTGCAAAAACATGCCCAGGCCCTCATCGAGCGCTTCAACGTGAAGGCGGGCGGCCCCCACTCGGCGGCCCAATCGCTGTCGGGGGGCAACCTGCAAAAGTTCATCGTGGGGCGCGAAATCGATGCCAACCCCGCATTGCTGATCGTCTCGCAACCCACCTGGGGCGTGGACGTGGGCGCGGCCGCGCAGATCCGCGGCGAAATATTGGCGCTGCGCGATGCCGGCTGCGCCGTGCTGGTCGTGAGCGAGGAACTGGACGAATTGTTTGAAATCTGTGACCGCCTGCATGTGGTGGCCAAGGGGCATCTGTCACCCTCGGTGCCCCGCGCCGAAGCCACCGTGGAGCGCATTGGCGAATGGATGAGCGGCCTGTGGCATGCCGACGTGCAGGCGCATCTGGCCCGCAACAACCGCGAACAGCTCGCGCAACTCACCCAGGAGGCGCAGCATGTTCCGTCTTGAACCCCGCCCGCAGGCATCGCGCTGGTGGAGCTATGGCTCGCCGCTGCTGGCCCTGGCCGTCACGGTGCTGATCGGCATTGCACTGTTTGCCGCGCTGGGCAAGGACCCGGTGCGCGGCCTGCAGGTGTTTTTCTGGGAGCCCATCCGTTCGCAATACGCACTGGGCGAGCTCATGGTCAAGGCCACGCCCCTGCTGCTGATTGCGCTGGGGCTGGCCGTGTGTTTTCGCTCCAACGTCTGGAACATCGGCGCCGAGGGTCAGTTCGTCATCGGCGCCGTGGTGGCCGGTGGCGTGGCGCTGCTGGCCGACAAGACCTCGGGCCCCTGGATCGTGCCCGCCATCCTGCTGGCCGGCGTGCTGGGCGGCATGGCCTGGGCGGGACTCACGGCGCTGCTGCGCGACAGGTTCAATGCCAATGAAATTTTGGTCAGCCTGATGCTGGTGTATGTGGCCACGCTGGTGCTGGGCTACCTGGTCTATGGACCCTGGAAAGACCCCATGGGCTACAACTTTCCGCAAACCAAGACCTTCGAGAAGGTCACGCAGATCCCGCGGCTGATGCAGGGATCGCGCGTGAACATCGGGTTGCTGCTGGCCCTGGCGGGCGCGGGTGCGCTGTGGGTGTTCCTGTTTCGCACGCGGGCGGGCTTTGCCCAGCAGGTGGGCGGGCTGGCGCCGGCGGCGGCGTGCTATGCCGGGTTTTCGTCGCGCCGCGCGCTGTGGACGGCGCTGCTGGTGTCGGGCGGAGCGGCCGGCCTGGCGGGTGCGCTGGAAGTGGCGGGGCCGATTGGCCAGCTCACGCCCTATGTGCCGGCGGGCTATGGGTTCGCCGCCATCATCGTGGCCTTCGTGGGGCGGCTGCATCCGGTGGGCATGGTGTTTTCGGCCATCCTGATGAGCATGTTCTACATCGGTGGCGAGCTGGCGCAATCGCGCATGGGCCTGCCCAAGTCGCTCACGGGCGTATTCCAGGGCCTGCTGCTGTTCACGCTGCTGGCCTGCGACACGCTGATTGCCTTTCGCGTGCGCTGGGTCGGCAAGCGCAACATTTCCACGGGAGGCCGGTGATGGAAGCCTATGCACTGCTGATCGGTGCCACGCTCAGCGCGGGCACCGTGCTGGCCATTGCAGCCCTGGGCCTGCTCATCAACGAGAAGGCCGGCATCGTCAACCTGGGCGCCGAAGGCCTGATGCTGTGCGCCGCCATCGCCGGGTTTGCCACGGTGGTGCACACCGGCAGCACCTGGCTGGGCTTTGCCGCCGGCATGGCGGCGGGGGCCTTGCTGGCCGCCATCTTTGGCGTGCTGGTGATCTGGCTCAACACCAACCAGTACGCCACGGGGCTGGCGCTCAGCCTGTTTGGCGTGGGGTTCTCGGCCTTTGCGGGCATCAGCTACGTGCAGGCCAAGCTGCCCGAACTGCCCCAGTACGCGATTCCCGTGCTGGGCGATGTGCCGCTGCTCGGGCCCGCGCTGTTCCGGCAGCACCCGCTGGTGTACCTCACGATGCTGCTGGCGGCGGTGCTGATCTGGTTCCTGTACCGCTCGCGCGCAGGGCTGGTACTGCGTTCGGTGGGCGAGTCACCCGGGTCGGCCCATGCGCTGGGCTACCCCGTGCGCCGCATCCGGCTGGCGGCGGTGATGGCAGGCGGCGCGCTGTGCGGACTGGCGGGGGCCTACATTTCCACCGTGTACACGCCGCTGTGGGTGGAGGGCATGGTGGCCGGGCGCGGCTGGATCGCGCTGGCCCTTACCACCTTTGCCACCTGGCGCCCGGCACGTGTCTTGTTCGGTGCTTACCTGTTTGGTGGCGTGACCATGCTCCAGTTCCATCTGCAGGCCACGGGCGTGCAGGTGGCCAGCCAGTTGCTGAGCATGCTGCCGTATGTGGCCACCATCGTGGTGCTGGCGCTGATTTCACGCAATCCGGCGTGGATCCGGGTGAACATGCCGGCATCGCTGGGGAAACCGTTTTATCCTGGCTCCTGAAATCTTGCTTACATTGTTGCCATCCTCTTTTTCATAAGGAAACCACATGACTGATCTGCAGAAACGCTCTTTGCTCAAGGTGGCCGCGCTCTCCGCCGTGGCTGCCGCCGCGCTTGCGGGCTGCGGTAAGAAGGAAGAGTCGGCCCCGGCGCCTGCGCCCGCACCGGCCCCTGCGGCCGAAGCGCCCGCACCGAAGTCCGAGCCTCTGAAGATCGCGTTTGCCTACGTCGGCCCCGTGGGTGATGGCGGCTGGTCTTATGCGCATGACAACGGCCGCAAGGCCCTGGAAAAAGAGTTCGGCGACAAGGTCGTGACCAGCTTTGTGGAAAGCGTGCCCGAGTCGGCCGACGCCGAGCGCGTGCTGCGCGATCTGGCAGGCCAGGGCAACCAGCTGATCTTCGGCACCACCTTCGGCTACATGGAGTCCATGCTCAAGGTAGCGGCCGACAACCCGGGCCTGAAGTTCGAGCACGCCACCGGCTACAAGACCGCCGAGAACATGCGCACGTACGACAGCCGCACCTACGAAGGTGCCTACATGGCTGGCGTGATCGCTGGCGCCATGACCAAGACCCACACGCTGGGCGTGGTGGGCTCGGTGCCGATCCCTGAAGTGATCCGCAACATCAACAGCTTCACGCTGGGCGCGCAGTCGGTCAACCCCAGGATCAAGACCAAGGTGGTCTGGGTGAACGAATGGTTCAGCCCTCCGAAGGAGACCGAAGCCGCCACCTCGCTGATCAACGGCGGTGCCGACATCCTGTTCCAGAACACCGACTCGCCCGCCGTGCTCAAGACCGCCCAGGAAAAGGGCAAGCGCGCCTTCGGCTGGGACAGCGACATGACGGCCTACGGCCCCAAGGCCCACCTGGCGTCGGCCGTCATCAACTGGGGCCCTTACTACATCAAGGCCACCAAGGATGCGCTGGATGGCACCTGGGCCACGGGCCAGGCCTGGTGGGGCGTGAAGGAAGGCGCGATCGACATCGTCTCCATCGCCGAAGACGTGCCTGGCGACACCAAGGCCAAGGTTGAAGCCGTGAAGGCGGGCCTGAAGGACGGCAGCTTCCAGATCTGGAAGGGCCCCATCGTCGGCCAGGACGGCAAGCCCGTGCTGGAAAAGGACGTGGTCGCCGACGACAAGTTCCTGGGTGGCATCAACTTCTACGTCAAGGGCGTGGAAGGCAAGATCCCCGGTGGCGACAGGAAGTAAACCCCGACCGCTTTGTGATGACCTTGACCCTGGAGCAACAAAAAAATGTCCAATGACCTCGGAAAACTGCTTCTCCGCCTGACCTTGGGGAGCCTGATGCTGCTGCACGGCATCGCCAAACTCTCGTCGGGCGCCGATCACATCGCCGGCATGGTGGCCAGCCATGGCCTGCCGGGCGTGCTGGGCTACCTGGTCTATGTTGGCGAAGTGCTGGCACCTCTGCTGCTCATCGTCGGCCTGTGGACGCGTCCGGCGGCACTGGTGGTGGCCATCAATATGGTCGTGGCCATCGGGCTGGCGCACCTGGGCCAGCTGGGGCAGTTGGGCAAGTCCGGCGGCTGGGCCCTTGAACTGCAGGGCTTTTTTCTTTTCACGGCGGTGGCCGTCGCCCTTCTGGGCGCGGGCCGGTTCAGTCTGGGGGGGCGGTTCAACTGATTCGTTGCTCCGTTCCGCCACCCTGGGCGCCCATTCTGGAGTCTGCTGATGTTTAAAGTGCCCCCCCTGGCCCCACAGCGCCTGCAAAAGCTGCTGCGCGCGATGCCCAAGGCCGAACTGCATATCCACATCGAGGGCTCGCTCGAACCCGAGCTGATCTTTGCCCTGGCGCAGCGCAACGGTGTGCCGCTGCCCTATGCCAGCGTCGAGGCGTTGCGGCAGGCCTATGCCTTCACCAACCTGCAGAGCTTTCTCGACATCTACTACGCGGGGGCCAGCGTGCTGTTGCATGAGCAGGATTTTTACGATATGGCTCGCGCCTATCTTGCGCGAGCTGCTATCGATAACGTAGCGCATGCGGAAATCTTCTTCGACCCGCAGACCCACACGGCGCGCGGCGTGGCCATGGAGACCGTCATCAACGGCCTGCACCGTGCCTGCGAGGATGCGCACGCCGAGCTGGGCATCAGCGCCACGCTGATCCTGTGCTTCCTGCGCCACCTGAGCGAAGAGTCGGCTTTTGAAGCGCTGGAGCAGGCGCAGCCCCTGCGCGACAAGATCGTGGGCGTAGGGCTGGACAGCAGCGAAGTGGGGCATCCGCCCGAGAAGTTCGCCCGCGTCTTTGCCCGCTGCCGCGAACTGGGCCTGCATCTGGTGGCCCATGCGGGCGAAGAGGGTCCACCGGCCTATATCTGGAGCGCCCTCGACGTGCTCAAAGTAGAGCGCATCGACCATGGCGTGCAGGCCGTGCACGACGCGGCCCTGATGCAGCGCCTGGCGCAAGACCGCATCCCGCTCACGGTGTGCCCGCTGTCGAACCAGAAGCTGTGTGTGTTTCCCGATCTGAAAGACCACAACCTGCGCCAGTTGCTCGACGCCGGCCTGTGCGCCACCGTCCACTCCGACGACCCTGCCTACTTTGGCGGCTACATCAACGAGAACTTCACCCAGGTATTTGCCGCAACGGCCATGACCGCGCGCCACGCCTACCAGCTGGCGTTCAACAGCTTCGAAGCCAGCTTTGCCAGCCAGGCTGACAAGCGCGTGTGGGAGCACCGCCTGAAGGAAACCTTTGAGCGCTTCGCCGAGCACGACTGACCACACCACCGAGGTTGCCGCGCAGCCCCAGCGCGGGTGCACCCTCAGCTGGCGGCAAGGGCTTCATGCAGTCTTGCCGCGTGGTCCAACAGCACCTCGGTCGATGGATTTTTGCGCGGCCACGACAGCGCAATGCCATCGTGCCCATGGCGCGGCACCACATGCAGGTGAAAGTGAAACACCGTCTGGTCACCCTCGCGGCCATTGGCCTGCAGCAGTGTCATCCCCGGCGGGTGGAAGACGGCCTGCACGGCATGGGCAACCAGCCGGGCCGTCTGCATCACGGCGGCGGCCTCCTCGGCGGTGATGTCCAGCAAGGTGGCCGCGTGGCGTCTGGTGGCCACCAGCACATGACCGGGGTTGACCTGGCCCAGGTCCATGAAGGCGATGGTCAGCGCATCCTCATGCACCCGGGCCGATGGAATCTCGCCGGCCACCAGGCGGCAGAAGATGCATTGGCCGGGAGGGGACGTATCGGCAAACATGGGCATGCGGCAATTCCTTGGCGTGGTGGGTGGAAGCTGCCATGGTAGCCCGCACGGGTGCTGCAGGGGCTGCGGTAAGATCCGGCGCAAAGACCGCTGTCCCGGCGGTCTTTTGCTTTTTGTCTCCGGGACCATGTAGAGGAACACCATGTACAAAAACCTCGCTGCCGCGCTCGCGGCCGCCTGTTTTTTCGCCCCCGTTTTTTCCCAGACCCCCACCCCGCCCCAGGCGCCTGCCGCTGCGGTCGTGAAGGCCGGTTTCGTCTATGTCACGCCGGTCACCGATGCCGGCTGGACGCGCCAGCACGACGAGGGCCGCAAGGCCGTCGAGGCCGCGCTGGGCAGCCGGGTCCAGACCACCTTTGTCGACAACGTGCCCGAAGGGGCAGACGCCGAGCGCGTGATCCGCGACCTGGCCGCTACCGGCCACCAGATCATCTTCACGCCCAGCTTTGGCTACATGGAGCCCACGCTCAAGGTGGCGCAGGACTATCCCCAGGTCAAGTTCGAATCCATCACCGGCTACAAGCAGGCGCCCAACGTGGCCACCGCCAATGCGCGCTACTACGAGGGGCGCTACCTGGCAGGCATTGCCGCAGGCCGCATGAGCAAGACGGGTGTGGCCGGCTTTGTGGCGGGCTTTCCCATCCCCGAGGTATTGCAGGGCATCAACGCGTTCACCCTGGGGCTGCGCTCGGTCAATCCGCAGGCCACCGTCAAGGTGGTGTGGCTCAACGTGTGGTTCGATCCGCCCAGGGAGCGCGATGCCGCCATGGCGCTGTTCAACCAGAATGTGGACGTGATCGCCTTTCACACCGGCTCCACGGCGGTGATGGCGGCCGCGCAGGAGCGCGGCAAGATGGCGGTGGCCTACCACTCGGACATGCGCAAGACCGGACCCGATGCACAGATCGTGGCCGTCACCCACCAGTGGGGTGCCTACTACACCGAGCGCGTGCGCGCCGTGCAGAACGGCCGCTGGAAAAGCGGCAATGTCTGGGGCGGCGTGCGCGAGGGCATGATCCGCGTGGGCGACTTTGGCAGCCGCGTGCCCCCCGCCGTGCAGCAGGAGGTGCTGGCCGCGCAAAAGGCGGTGGGGGCGGGCAGGGTGCACCCCTTCCGTGCGGGCAAGGCCGCCGTGCGCGACAACGAGGGGCATGAAGTCATCCCCGCCGGCACAACGCTTTCGGATGCGCAGATCCTGCAGATGGACTGGCTGGCCGAAGGGGTGCAGGGCAAGCTGCCGCGCTGAGGGGCGTCAAGGGGGAGCCGCAAGAGCGAACACTACACTGGCGGCCATGCCCGTCTTTCGCTCCGCCCTCTTGCGCTTTGCCGACGACGGCACGGCCCTGTATGACGCCGATGGCCTGCTGGCCGTCGGCCCCGACGCCCAGGGCCGCCAGCGCGTACTGGCCGCCGGTGCCTGGTCCGACCTGGCACCCCGCTTTGGCGGTGGGCCCGTCGAGCACCTGCCGGGCCGCATCATCGCACCCGGGTTTGTGGACATGCACATCCACTTTCCGCAGACCGATGTGATCGGCTCGCCGGCCGATGGCCTGCTGCCCTGGCTGGAGAATTACACCTTCCCGCATGAAAAACGCTTTGCAGCGCCCGAATACAGTGCGCAAGTGGCGCAGTTTTTCATCGCAGAGCTGCTGCGCAACGGCGTGACCACCGCGCTGGCGTTTGCCACATCGCACCCCGCCTCGGCGGAGGCCTTGTTCCGCGAAGCGCAGCGCCACCAGATGCGCCTGATTACCGGCAAGGTGCTGCAGGACCGCCACTCGCCCGACGGCGTGCGCGACGACACCGCGCAGAGCCTGATCGACACCGAGGCCCTCATCCGGCGCTGGCACGGCGTGGACCGCCTGGGCTATGCCATCACGCCGCGCTTTGCCCCCACCAGCACGCCCGCGCAACTGCGCGGTGCCGGCGAACTGGCCGCACGCTATCCCGATGTGTGGATCCAGTCGCATGTGGCCGAGAACCTCGACGAGATCCGCTGGGCGCGCGCGCTCTTCCCGGCATCGCGCAGCTATCTTTCGGTGTACGGCGACTTCGGCCTGCTGCGCGAACGCGCCGTGTATGCCCACTGCATCCATCTGGACGAACCCGACCGTGCCCTGCTGCGCGACACCGGTGCGGTGGCGGCCGTCAGCCCCACCAGCAACCTCTTTCTGGGCAGCGGCTTTTTCGACTACGCCGAGGCCGACCGCGTGGGCCTGGGCTACGGGCTGGCCAGTGACGTGGGCGGTGGCACCAGCTTCAGCCCCTTCCACACCATGCTGGCCGCCTATTACGTGGGCCGCGCCACGGTGGAAGGATTGCAGGGCAAGCGCGGCCTGAGCCTGCCGCCGGCGCACCTGTGGTGGCAGCACACGGCCGGCGCCGCCAGGGCGCTGGGCCTGGCGGGCGTGGTGGGCAACCTGCAGCCCGGCTGCGAGGCCGACTTCGTGGTGCTCAACCCCCAGGCCACGCCGCTGCTGGCGCGCCGCACGGCCCAGGCCGGCAGCCTCGACGAGCTGCTGTTCGCCATGATCGTGCTGGGGGATGACCGACTGGTGGAAAAAACCGTCATTTCTCAAGCAAAATACGGTCCTTGCGCTGGATGATCAAGCGCTGACAGCTATCGAAAACGTAGTAATGGCGAGGAATCCCGCACCATGAGCATCAAAAGCGACAAATGGATCCGCCGCATGGCGGCCGAGCACGGCATGATCGAGCCCTTCGAGCCAGGTCAGGTGCGCGAGGTCGAGGGCCGAAAAATCATCAGCTATGGCACCAGCAGCTATGGCTACGACATACGCTGCGCCCCCGAATTCAAGGTGTTCACCAACATCCACAGCACGGTGGTGGACCCCAAGCATTTCGACGAGAAAAGCTTCGTCGATTTTCACGGCGACAGCTGCATCATTCCGCCCAACAGCTTTGCCCTGGCGCGCACGGTCGAATACTTTCGCATCCCGCGCAACGTGCTCACCATCTGCCTGGGCAAAAGCACCTATGCGCGCTGCGGCATCATCGTCAACGTCACGCCGTTCGAGCCCGAGTGGGAAGGCTATGTGACGCTGGAGTTCTCCAACACCACACCGCTGCCCGCGCGCATCTACGCCGGCGAGGGCTGCGCGCAGGTGCTGTTCTTCGAGAGCGACAAGGACGACGTCTGCGAAGTCTCCTACAAGGACCGGGGCGGCAAATACCAGGGCCAGGTGGGCGTGACGCTGCCCAGGGCCTGAGAACCTGTTCAAAATCTTGCAAGCAGCAGCGCCAAGAATGGCAGATGGACACACTGCAAGCGGGTGTTGAGCAGCCGCTCGCAGTTCTGCCATGGCCGCCGGTTCGTCTCCAGCCAGGCAAAGCTGCGCTCCACCACCCAGCGCCGGGGCATCACCTTGAACCTGTGCAGTTCGCTTCGCTTTGCGAGCTTTACGGCGACCCGTCCACCCAGAATGTCTTGGACGCCCTGGGCAAACGGTTTGCCTACATAGCCGCTGTCACACAACAGCGCTTGCACCCGGCTCAGCGCAGGTTTGCAACGCTGCAGCGCCTGCAAGGCCCCTTTGCGTCTTGCCCGCGCCATAGCCTTTGAAGGCCGCCGTTTCCGTGTTCTTCACGCTCTGTGCGTCCACGATCAAGAACGCGCTGGAGGCGCTGCGCCCCAGTCTCTCTCGGACCACTTCAACCTGATTTTTTTAAAGCCTGCTGCGGGCACTCTCCAGCAAGGCGCGGATGGGCTCGAATTTCTCGGGGCTGATGTCACCGGGGTATTTGGCTCTCGTGGGGCCCGCAGCCTCGCTTCCGCCAGAGCGACCAACGATCAGTGGAGAAAGATTGTGAACAGATTCTGAGTGCCACGGGTATCTTCAGCCGTTCGATGTTTTGGGTCGGTGGGTTTTGCGCGCGGCGGGCTTGGCCTGGGGCTCGGTCGGATTCGGGAAGACGTTGTGTTCCACATCGAGCCACGGCGGTTTCTCTGCATACATGTCCCGCACCAGCTGCTTGATGGCATCGATGTACCAGGCGTTGTCGTTGAGTCGGTGGCTCAGGATGATGGGGGACGTGATGTGCGGGTCGTCGATCAGGCGGTAAAGAAGGTCGCTGCGCAGGCGTGCGGACGCTGGAATGAGGCATAGCCCGGACTCCGCTGCCACCATGCCCAATGCCGTTTGAATCTCCCGCACCTCATGCACCTCGCTCGGGCGTATGGCCTGGTCGTTCAGCAGGCTGAGGACATGGTCGGCGAAGCTCGGGCGGGGCTCCTTGGGGTAGATGATCAGCTTCTGGCCGGTGATCTCCTTGAGGCTGATTCGGCTGGACTGGGCAGCCAGGGGCGAACCCGGAGGAATGGCCAGCACCAGCCGCTCTTCGCGCAGAACCGTCCGGGCTACCGATGAGTCATTGCTTCGGATGCGTCCGAACCCCACGTCGATGCGGCCGGATTTCAGGGCCATGAATTGTTGCATCGACGTGAGCTCCACCAGCTGGACATCCACGTCCGGGTAGTGTTG
This sequence comes from Acidovorax sp., assembly GCA_024711405.1. Classification (GTDB taxonomy): domain Bacteria; phylum Pseudomonadota; class Gammaproteobacteria; order Burkholderiales; family Burkholderiaceae_C; genus Acidovorax. Next base: position 6,549 of record JANJSZ010000155.1, on the reverse strand, counting down.
GCGCAGCTTGCGAACCAGCATGGGCAGGCCGCCGTACAGTGTGGATGCGACAAACCCCAGGGACAGGGTCTGTCGCTGGTGCAGGCCGATCTGGCGGGTTGCTGTTTTCAACTGATCGACCCGGTTGATGATTTGCAACGCCTGCTCATAGAAGGTGCGCCCCGCTTCGGTCAGTCGCAGTGGGCGGCTATTGCGCAGGATGAGCTGCACCCCGAGCTCGTCCTCCAGAAGTTGAATCTGGCGACTGAGAGGGGGCTGTGCAATGTGCAGCAACTCGGATGCCCGGGTGAAGTTGCGCGCATTGGCGACGGCCACGAAATATTTGAGTTGCCGGATGTCCATAAGGGAAAACCATATGATTTGTGGTTTATTGGTTTTTAAGTTATTGATTTGTATGTGTTAAATCAATAACTATACCTTCTGGGTATTGTGCAAGACGATTTTAGTGTTGGATGGTTTGCGGGCCGCACGGTCCAATCCTGACCATGCAACACCGGTCATCTCTGCGCTTGCAAGCTGGAGCAGCCGTTATGGCGCGGTGACGCTGGTTGCGGCGGGCGGTGGACATGGTGGCCCAGCCGCATTGCTGCCGATGCATTTTTTACCCAACGACACGAGGAAATCGCATGCACACCCACATTTTCGACACCCCCGAAGTGCAGGACTTCCTGCGACTGGCCAGCGGCCAGAGCCAGGCCGGCGGCAACGCCCGCGCCAAGCAGATCGTGCACCGCCTGCTGTCGGACCTGTTCAAGGCCATCGACGACCTGGACATCACCTCGGACGAGTATTGGGCAGGCATTGCCTACCTGAACACCCTGGGAGCCCGTGGCGAAGCCGGCCTGCTGTCGCCTGGCCTGGGCCTGGACCGCTTCCTGGACATGCGCATGGATGCCAAGGACAAGGAACTGGGCATTGCAAACGGCACGCCCCGCACCATCGAGGGCCCGCTGTATGTGGCAGGCGCCCCCGAAGCGCAGGGCTTTGCCCGCCTGGACGACGGCAGTGACAAGGCCGGCCACACGCTGGTCATGCACGGCACCGTGCACGGTGCCGATGGCAAGCCCCTGCCGAACGCCAAGGTCGAGGTGTGGCACGCCAACACCAAGGGCTTCTATTCGCACTTTGATCCCACGGGCGAGCAGCAGGGCTTCAACATGCGCCGCACCATCATCACCGATGCGCAGGGCCGCTACAAGTTCCAGAGCATCGTTCCCAAGGGCTACGGCTGCCCACCCGACGGCCCCACGCAAGCCCTGCTGAACCAGCTGGGTCGCCACGGCAACCGCCCTGCGCACATCCACTTCTTCGTGACGGCGCCCGGCCACCGCAAGCTGACCACGCAGATCAATATCGACGGCGACCCGCTGGTGAACGATGACTTCGCCTACGCCACCCGCGAAGGCCTGGTGCCGGCCCTGGTCGAGCGCACCGATGCCGCCAGCATGAAGGCGCAGGGCGTGGACGGCCCGTTTGCCGAGATCGTCTTTGACTTCACGCTCAGCGCGTTGGTCAACGGCGTGGACAACCAACTCGTGGACCGCCCACGCCTGGCGGCCTGATCCACCGCGGCCGGGCGCCCCGCCACCCGGCCGATCCCGCTCCCTTTTGCTTTCTCCCCTGCACTGCCGCGCCAAGCGCAGCAGGGGACAGCCGCACCCTGAGGAACCCGACCATGAACACCACCGCTGCCACAGCCGAGCGCCCTGATGTTGAAGCCCTGATCGAAGGCGCTCTGCAGGACGACAAGGAAAACGGCGTCTTCCGCTGCCGCCGAGACATCTTCACGGACCCTGAAATCTTCGCGTTGGAGATGAAGCACATCTTCGAAGGCAACTGGGTCTACCTGGCGCACGAAAGCCAGATCCCCGAGATCAATGACTACTTCACCACGTACATCGGCCGCCAGCCCATCGTCATCACACGGGGCAAGGACGGTCAACTCAACGCCGTGATCAACGCTTGCGCCCATCGCGGCGCCATGCTGTGCCGCAAGAAGCATGGCAACAAGGGCAGCTTCACGTGTCCCTTCCATGGCTGGACCTTCAACAACACCGGCAAGCTGCTCAAGGTCAAGGACGAGAAGACCACCGAGTACCCGGTGCAGTTCAACAAGAACGGCTCGCACGATCTCAAGAAAGTGGCACGCTTTGAAAGCTACAGGGGCTTCCTGTTCGGCAGCCTCAACCCCGATGTGCAGCCGCTGCAGGATTTCCTGGGTGAAACCAAGGTCATCATCGACCAGATCGTGAACCAGGCGCCTGAAGGCCTGGAAGTGCTGCGCGGCAATTCCTCCTACATCTACGACGGCAACTGGAAGCTGCAGATGGAAAACGGCTGCGATGGTTACCACGTGAGCTCGGTGCACTGGAACTATGCGGCCACCATGGGCCGCCGCAAGGAAGGCGACACCAAGGCCGTGGATGCCAACGGCTGGAGCAAGAGCGTGGGTGGCGTGTACGGCTTCGAGAACGGCCACATCCTGCTGTGGACCAACACCATGAACCCCGAGGTGCGCCCGGTCTACAACCGCCGCGAGGAGCTCAAGGAGCGCCTGGGTGAAGACAAGGCCGAGTTCATCGTCAGGCAGACCCGCAACCTGTGCCTGTACCCCAACGTGTACCTGATGGACCAGTTCTCCACGCAGATCCGCGTGACACGCCCCATCAGCGTGGACAAGACCGAGATCACGATCTATTGCTTCGCCGTCAAGGGCGAAAGCGCAGAAGACCGTGCCACCCGTATCCGCCAGTACGAGGACTTCTTCAACGTGTCGGGCATGGGCACGGCCGATGACCTGGAAGAGTTCCGCTCGTGCCAGAACGGTTATGCCGGCAAGGCCGCACCGTGGAACGACCTGAGCCGCGGCGCCCCGCTGTGGATCGAGGGGCCCGACGAGAACGCCCGCAAGATGGGTCTCAACCCCCTTCTGAGCGGTGAGCGCAGCGAAGACGAAGGCCTGTTCGTGTGCCAGCACGAATACTGGGCGCAGGAGATGCGCAAGGCCGTGGCACAGGAGCGCAAGGGAGAAGCAGCATGAACGCCGACTACAACGCCATCTGCACATTCCTGTACCACGAAGCCCGCCTGCTGGACGACCGCCAGTGGGACGAATGGCTGGCGCTGCACGCCGAGGATGTCGAGTACTGGATGCCCGCCTGGGACGATGACGACCGCCTGACCGAAGACCCCCAAAGCCAGATCTCGCTGATCTACTACCCCAACCGCAACGGGCTGGAAGACCGGGTGTTCCGCATCAAGACCGAGCGCTCCGGCGCATCCATGCCCGAGCCACGCACCTGCCATGCCGTGCAGAACGTGGAGGTGCTGGACGACCGTGGCGATGCAGTGGACGTGCGCTACAACTTCCACACACTCAGCCACCGCTACAAGGCCACCGACGAGTTCTTCGGCACCATGTTCGTCACGCTGCGGCGCGTGGAAGGCCGCCTTCGCATCGCCCGCAAGAAGATCGTTCTGAAGAACGACTACATCCGTCAGGTGATTGACGTGTACCACGTCTGAGCGGCCAGGAGACCACAATGAGCAGCTATCGTATTGCCCTGAATTTCGAAGACGGGGTGACCCGCTTCATCACCTGCGACGCCCAGGAGAAAGTGCTGGACGCCGCTTTTCGCCAGCGCATCAACCTGCCCATGGATTGCTCGGACGGCGTGTGCGGCACCTGCAAGTGCCGCGCCGAGAGTGGCACCTATGACCTGGGCGACGACTACATCGAAGACGCGCTGACGGCCGAGGAGGCCGGGCAGCGGCTGGTGCTGACCTGCCAGATGGTCCCCCGTTCCGATTGCGTGATTGCGGTGCCGGTGCCCTCCACGACCTGCAAGACGGGTACGGCGAAGTTCAGCGGCACGGTGGCGGGCGTGGAACGCTACAGCGACTCCGCCTATGAGCTGGCACTGGAGGTGCCCGAGGATGCCCCGGCTTTCCTGCCCGGGCAGTACGTCAACATTGGCGTGCCCGGCAGTGGGCAGCACCGCTCGTACTCGTTCAGCTCGGCCACCGGTGCGAGCCGCATGACGTTCCTGATCAAGCAGGTACCCGAGGGCCTGATGAGCAGCTGGCTCACCAGCGCCCAGGCCGGCAGCAAGCTGGAGATGACCGGCCCGCTGGGCAGTTTCTACTTGCGCCCGGTCACGCGGCCGCTGCTGTTCCTGGCCGGTGGCACCGGTCTGGCGCCCTTCCTGTCGATGCTGGAGACGCTGGCGCAGCAGGGCTGTACCCAGCCCATCCACATGCTGTATGGCGTGACACGCGACCAGGACCTGGTCATGGTGGACCGCCTGGAGGGCTATGCGCGCCGCATTCCGGGCTTCACGTTCGGCACCTGTGTGGCTGATGCCTCCACCTCGCACCCGCACCAGGGCTACGTGACGGACCACATGGCGCCTGCCGCATTGCACGACGGCAATGTCGATGTGTACCTGTGCGGCCCGCCCCCCATGGTGGACGCCGTGCAGCGCCACTTCAAGGCGGCGGGCATTGTCCCCGCGAGCTTCCACTATGAAAAGTTCACCCCCACCCAGGTGCAGACCGCAGCACCGGTGGCGGCGTGACCGAGGAGCGACCCATGCACAAGCGATTCGAAGGCAAGGTGATGCTGATCACCGGAGCCGCACAAGGCATTGGTGAACGTGTGGCAGAGCGGGCGGCACAAGAGGGCGCCACGCTGTCCCTGGTGGACCGTTCCCCCCTGGTGCACGGACTGCGCGACAGGCTGGCCGAGACCACCCGCGTGATCGCCATCGAGACCGACCTGGAAAAGTTCGAGGGTGCGCTGCAGGCCGCGGAGGCCACGCACAAGGCCTTTGGCCGCATCGACGTGCTGGTGAACAACGTGGGCGGCACCATCTGGACCAAGCCCTACGAGCACTACAGCCCCGATGAAATCGAGGCCGAGGTGCGCCGCTCGCTGTTTCCCACGCTGTGGGGCTGCCGCGCCGTGCTGCCCTACATGCTCAAGAAGAAAAAGGGGGCCATCGTCAACGTGTCGTCCATCGCCACGCGCAGCGTCAACCGCGTGCCCTACGGCGCAGCCAAGGGTGGCGTGAACGCGATGACTGCCTGCCTGGCCTTCGAGAACGGCGAGCGCGGCATCCGCATCAATGCGGTGGCCCCCGGCGGCACCGAGGCCCCGCCCCGCCGTATTCCGCGCAACACCGCCAAGCAAAGCAAGAAAGAGCAGGCCTGGTACCAGCAGATCGTGGACCAGACCGTGGACAGCACGCTCATGAAGCGCTACGGCACGTTGGATGAGCAGGCATCCGCCATCTTGTTCCTGGCGTCGGACGAATCGTCCTACATCACCGGTACGGTCATCCCTGTTGGCGGTGGCGACCAGGGCTGATTGTGCTGCACGCGGGTGTCACACCGCTTGTCGGCCGGTGTGTTGAGTGCGTGCCCATCTTTTTTGAGGAGACACATATGAAAACAATCGAAATCAACCCCATCATCGACAACGCCCGTTTCACCCGCTTCCATGGGATGGTGGTGGCGCTGTGCGCATTGCTGCTGATTTTTGACGGCTACGACCTGTTCATTTACGGCGTGGTGCTGCCCGCACTGATGTCCGAGTGGGCTCTGACCCCGGTGCAGGCGGGAGCGCTGGGCAGCTACGCGCTGTTCGGCATGATGTTCGGCGCCTTCATCTTCGGCCCGCTGGCCGACCGCATTGGCCGCAAGAAAGGCATCGCGATCTGCTTCGTGATGTTCAGCCTCGCCACTTTCCTCAACGGCTTTGCCAAGACGCCCGCCGAGTTCGGCATCTACCGCTTCATTGCCGGGCTGGGCTGCGGCGGCCTCATGCCCAATGCCGTGGCGCTGATGAACGAGTACGCACCCAAGCGCGCCCGCAGCACGCTGGTGGCGCTGATGTTCAGCGGGTATTCGCTGGGCGGCATGCTCTCGGCCGGGCTGGGCATTTACGTTCTGCCGCGTTTTGGATGGCAGGCCATGTTCCACGCCGCCGCTGTGCCCCTGCTGCTGTTGCCGCTGATCATGTGGAAGCTGCCGGAGTCCGTGGGTTTTCTCGTGCGCCAGGGCAAGGACAAGGAGTCCCGGGACATGCTGGCCCGTGTCAACCCCGACGTGAAGATCGACGCCGGCGCAACCCTGGTATCCACGGATGCCAAGGGTGTCGGGGTTCCGATGCTGGACCTGGTCAAGGACGGGCGCGCTGCAGGCACCATCATGATCTGGCTGGCATTCTTCTGCTGTCTGCTCATGGTCTATGCCTTGGGCTCGTGGCTGCCCAAGCTCATGGCGGGTGCCGGCTACAGCCTGGGTTCGAGCCTGTCGTTCCTGCTGGCACTGAACTTCGGCGGGATGGCGGGTGCGATTGCCGGTGGCTGGCTGGGCGACCGCTTCAGCTTGCCCAAGGTGGTGGTGGCATTCTTTGCCGTGGGCACGGTGGCGATTGCGCTGCTGGGTTTCAACAGCCCCATGCCAGTTCTTTATCTGCTGATCACCATTGCCGGCGCCACCACCATCGGCACCCAAATCCTGCTGTATGCCAACACGGCCCAGTTC
>JANJSZ010000104.1 GCA_024711405.1 Acidovorax sp. | reverse complement strand
TTCGGCGTTGTCGGCCAGGTCGCGCGTGAGCTTGTCCAGCGTCAGCACGACGGCGTTGAGCGACTTCTGTTCCTTGCCCAGCTCCTGGGCCTTCTTCGGATCGTTCCAGACCGCGGGGTCTTCCAGCGATGCGTTTACCGTGCGCAGGCGTTCAAATTTGGCATCGAAGTCAAAGATACCTCCGTAACTCTTGCGTGCGCACGGCCAGGTCGGAGAGGGTGTTGCCGATGAGGTTGATACGTTCTGCGTCCATGGTCTTGTCCTGGGTGTCTTGTGGAATAACCCGCGATTTTCTCATGGGACGCGATCTCTGGCGCCCAATGCCCCTCGGTCGGCCCGGTGCCCCCCACGGAATGCCACCCCGGAAATTTCAGAATGGACAGCTGCTTGCGGTGGATGCATCAGCGCTTGCACGCATTTTCTTTATGAATCACCCACGAATTGCTCGATCAGCGCCGCCACGGCCTGGGGCTGGTCGTGGTGCAGCATGTGGCCGGCGTCGGGCACCACGGCAATGCGGCAGTCGCGCACATGGGTCAGGCGCTGGTGGTATTCGTCCAGGCTGTATCGGCCCTTCCACCACTGGCCCAGGCTGTCGCCTGCCGCTTCCACGGCCAGCGTGGGCGCGCTGATGGCTTCGTACAGCGCCAGCACCTCGTCCAGGCGAAACAGTTGCGCGTTGATGATTTTGTGCGCGGCGTCGCCCAGAATTTCCCACTGGCCCAGGGCGTTGGGGCGGGCCCAGTGCCGCGCCAGCCAGTCGGCCTTGTCCTGCGACAGGCGCGGGTTGGTCTTCATGAGGCGCTGCGCCACGCCGGCCGCGCTGTCGTAGGTGTTCAGAGCCATCTCGCCGCGCTGCAGGGCCTTGAGTTCGTCCATCCACTGCGCATAGCGCCCGGGCGCCTTGGCGGGTTTGTTCGCGGGCATGCCGAAGCCTTCGAGGTTGACCAGGCGGCGGATGCGCGCGGGCCGGGCTCCGGCATAGAACATGGCGACGTTGCCGCCCATGCTGTGGCCCACCAGGTCCACCGGGGTGCCGGGCGCGTAGTGGTCGAGCAACTGGTCGAGGTCGGCCAGGTAGTCGGGGAAGAAGTAGTGGTCGGTGGGCACGGGTGGTGCCGTGAGGCCAAAGCCCCGCCAGTCGGGCGCGATGATGCGGCGGCTGCGCAGGAAGTCTTCGCCGAAGGCATCGACGACGAACTGGTAGGACGCGGCCACGTCCATCCAGCCATGCACCAGCACCAGCGGCGGCAGGGCCGAGGTCTCAGGCCCCCACAGGCGCACGTGGTAGTTCAGCTGGCGGATGGCAACGAATTCGCTGCGCGAGGTCTGGCGGGTGACATACATGGCAACGATGTTACCCAGCGGCCGCGGAGCCCATGTCAATCGCGGGACAGCGGGCCCTGCTGCCTGGCGATGAAGCCATCAATGCGCAGGGGCTGCTGCGAACATGCCGGCCAGGCGCTGGCTGACGATGTGTTCCGCCTCGCCCATGATCCGGTCCATCAGCTCCCGCACCGTGGGAATGTCGTGGATCAGGCCCGCAACCATGCCGCAGGACCACGCGCCGGCGTCCAGCTCGCCGTTCTGCATCACCTTGGGATAGACGCCGCCCACCTCGGACACGATGTCGGCAAACGTGATGGCTGCGCCCAGCTGGCGCTCCTTTTCCAGCAGCCGCTCGACCCCTTTGTTGACCAGGACCCGCTCCGTGTTGCGCAGCGGTCGCATCACCAGGCGGGTGTCCAGCTCCGTCGCGGCCAGAATGGCCTGCTTGACGTTCTCGTGAACCGTGGCCTCCTGGGTGGCGATGAAGCGTGTGCCCATGTTGATGCCGTCTGCGCCAAGGGCCAACGCGGCCACCAGAGACCGCGCGTCTGCCATGCCTCCCGACGCGATGAAGGGCACCTTGAGCGCTTCGGCCGCGCGGGGCAGCAAAATGAAATTGGGCACATCGTCCTCGCCCGGATGGCCGCCGCACTCGAAGCCGTCCACACTGACGGCATCGCAGCCAATGTTCTGTGCCTTCAATGCGTGTCGCACGGCGGTGCACTTGTGGATGACCTTGATGCCCGCTTCCTTCAGCAGGGGCATCCACTGCTGCGGGTTGTTCCCGGCCGTTTCGACGATTTTCACTCCGCCATCGATGATGGCGCGGATGTAGCCGGCATAGTCGGGCGGCGTGCGCACGGGCAGGAAGGTCAGGTTGACGCCGAACGGCTTGTCCGTCATCGACCGGCACCGCGCGATCTCGGCCGCGAGCGCGGCGGGCGTGGGCTGGGTCAGCGCCGTGATGATGCCCAGTCCGCCGGCATTGGACACGGCGGACGACAATTCGGCGAGGCCGACGAAATGCATGCCCCCCTGGATGATGGGGCGTTCAATACCCAAAAGCTTGGTGATACGGGTGCGCATGCGGGTCTCCTGGAGGAATGCGGTGGGAAGAGGGCCGGGTGGCGTGGCTGATCCGGAAACTCCGATTGTGGTGTCGATTGGCGCGAGGGAATGCCTTGACGGGCATTCATAAACTGCAATGCAGAACATCGAGCGATAAAAACTCCTTGCAACTTCATGTTCGTTCTGCCTGGTGGCATGATCTGAGCCAACAAGGGGACACATCGTGACATTGGTGGAAAAGCCAGCAGGGGGATCGCCCCGCCGATCGGGCCCGCCCAAGGAAGACCGCCACTTCGTGACGGCGCTTGCGCGGGGCCTGGAGGTCTTGCACGCGTTCAAGTCGGGGGAGGAGCGGCTCGGAAACCATGAGCTTGCCGAGCGTTGCCGCCTGCCCAAATCCACCATCACGCGGTTGACCTACACGCTGACCAAGCTGGGCTACCTGCACCACATCGCCGAGTCGGGACGGTACCGGCTGGGCCTCATGGCGCTGACGTTGGGGGGCACGACCTTGTCGCGCCTGGACGTCAAGGAGGTGAGCAACCCTTTTTTGCAGCAGCTTGCCAACGAGACGGACACCATGGTGGCGCTGGCCACCCGCGACGACCTGTCCATGTTCTACATCGAAAACTGCCGCAGCGAGACGGCCATCCTCACGCTGATGCTGGGCATTGGCTCGCACATTCCGCTGGGCACCACGGCCGCCGGACGTGGCTACCTGGCCGGTGCGCCGGCGGGGGTGCGCCAGACGCTGGAGGCACGGCTCCAGGCCATCGACCCGGTGGGCTGGCCGAGGGTTGAAAAGGACATTCGCCAGGCGATGGCCGACCTCGCCGAGTTCGGCTGCGTGCGCTCCTTTGGCGATTGGCGGTGTGAAATCAATGGCATCGCGGTGCCCGTGCGCCTGGGCTCGGGCCTGCCCCTGATGGTGGTGAATGCCGCCGCCGCGGCCTCCTCGATTTCGGCCGAAACATTCATGGGTGAAGTCCGGCCACGACTGATCGCCACGGTGCGCGGCATCGAGGCCCAGTTCCACGCCAAAAGCTGACACCGGCATGGGACTTGGCTTGTGGTTGCAGGGGGAATCGGGCGGTGCTCAGCGGCCCTTGGCCTGCAGGATGGCTTCTTCCATGTCGTGCAGCCGGTCCTTGCCGAAGTACATCTCCGGGCCGATGAAGAACGTGGGGCTGCCAAAGGCGCCGCGCGCATGGGCCTGCTGGGTGTTTGTCAGCAGGCGTTCCTTGACGTCGGGCTCCTGGCTGTTGGCCAGAATGGCCTGGGAGTCCAGCCCGGCGGCGTCGAGTTCGGCCGCAATGACCTGCGGGTCCGCCATGTTGCATCCGCGCTCCCACATGCTGGCGTACACCGTGTCCACATAGCGGTCGAAGCAATGGAGCTTCTGCGCGGCCACGGCCCCGCGCATGATGTGCAGCGTGTTGACGGGGAAGTGGGGATTGCGCTGGAAGGCCGCCAGGCCGTGCTTGTGGATGAAGCGCTGCATTTCCATGCGCTCGTAGGCGAGCTTGTGGGGGATGTGCGCGTAGGCCTCGACTGGCGAGCGGTTGTTGGCGAGCTTGAACAGTCCGCCAAGCAGGATGGGGATGTACTCGAACCGTGCGCCGGTCTTTGTGGCCATCTGCGGGATGACCTTGTGGCACAGGTAGGCGTTGGGGCTGCCGAAGTCGAACAGGAACTCGACGGTGGTGGGGGTCATGGTGTCTCCTTCCAATGATCAAAATTGCCGGGGCCGCTCCCTGCCGGGTCCGTCACCACGGCTCCATCCAGGGGCGAATCTCGGTTTCATGCGTCCAGGCGTCGCGCGGCTGCATGTGGATCTGCCAGTAGAGGTCGGCGATGTGGTCCGGGTTGACGATGCCCCCCTGGTCCTTGGTGGCGTAGCGCTCGGGGAAGTTGGAGCGGATGAACTCCGTGTCGATGGCGCCATCCACGACCGGATGGGCCACATGGATGCCCTGGGGCCACAGCTCGCGCGCCATGCTCTGCGCCAACGCCCGGAGCGCGTGCTTGGCGCCGGCGAAGGCCGCGAACCCGTCGCGGCCGCGCAGGCTGGCCGTGGCGCCGGTGAAGATGATGGTTCCCCGGCCCCGCGGCAGCATGACCTTGGCCGCTTCGCGCCCCATCAGGAAACCGCCGAAGCACGCCATCTCCCAGACCTTGAAGTAAACACGGGCCGTGGTCTCGGTGATGCCGAAGCGCACGTTGGCGCCGATGTTGAAGATGGCGGCCTCGATCGGGGCGATCTCGGCCTCGATTTTCTGCACCAGCGCCACCATGTCTTCTTCCTTGCGGGCGTCGCTGCCGAAGCCGTAGGCCTCGCCGCCCTCGCTGCGGATCTGCTCCAGCAGCGGAGCGAGCTTGTCTTCGCTGCGGCGCGTCACGCAGGCGACGTAGCCTTCGCGGGCAAATCGCCGTGCGATGGCACCGCCGGTGGCGTCGCCGGCGCCGATGATCAGAACAGCCTTTTTGCCTTCCATGGGATCTCCTGGGGTTTCGAATGGGGGGATGCGGTTTCAGGCGTGCGATGCACGTCCTTGCGCCGCCATCTGCTTGAGCACGTTCTTGAGCAGCTTGCCGGTGGGCGCTGCAGGCAATTGCGCCATGACGTGGATCTCTGCGGGCTGCTTGTAGGGTGACAGCTGCCCGCGCAGGTGGTGCCGCAGGGCCTGTTCGTCGATGGGGTGGTGGGCTGGTACCTCGACGTAGGCGATGATCTCCTCGTTGTGGCCCACCGTGCGCCCGACGACGGCAGACTGCACCACGCCGGGAAATGCGTTGATGGCCTGCTCGACCTCCAGCGGATAGACGTTGAAGCCGGAGCGGATGATCAGTTCCTTGGTGCGCCCGGCGATGTGCAGCGCACCGTCATCGCCCTGGCGTGCCATGTCGCCGGTGTTGAACCAGCCCTCGGCGTTGATCGCCTGGCGCGTGAGTTCGTCCTGGCGGTAGTAGCCTTGCATCACATTGGGCCCCCGCACCCACAGTTCGCCGACTTCGCCCGGCGGTACGCTGACGCCCTGAGCATCCACGATGCGTGCCTCCATCCCGGGAATCGGCAAGCCCACTGCACAGTCGGTGCGCGGTGCCTCGGGCCGCACCTGGGCGATGGTCGGACCGGTTTCGGTCAGGCCGTAGCCGTTGAGCAGCGGCAATTGAAGCTGCGTCTCCACTGCCGCTTTCAGCGCGGGAGTGAGGGGCGATCCGGCAACGCTGATCACGCGCAGCTTGGGCGCCTGCAGGAGGTGCCCCGGGTCACGCAACCAGTCGAGCAGGCGGGCATACATCGCGGGCACCCCGGTGAAGGACGTAATGCCCTGGCGGAGCGCGGCGGCAAGGTGTTCCGACGAGAAACGGGGTTCGAGCACCACCGAGGCGCCGGCAGCCAGGCTGCCCAGCAACTGGGTGGACAGGCCCACGACATGCGCCATGGGCAGGACGCCATAGATCACGTCGCCCGGCCCGACGCGCCGCAGGTTCGTGCCTGCCACGAAGGCAAGATTGGCGTGCGTGAGCATCACTCCCTTGGGGGCACCCGAGGTGCCGGAGGTATAGATCAAGGCGGCCACCTGCTCGGTCGCGGCGGCATGGCAGGGTTCCGGGGCGGCGGCCTGGTTCAGCGGCCCCAGATGCAGTGGACCCAGGCCAGGCCATTGGCAGGCTTGTGCGCCGTGGCGCTGGGCGTGCTGCAGCGCGTCGGGGGATACCTGGGTGGTGTAGATGACGCGCCGGGGCATGGCGTGCGCGATGATGCCGTCGATCTCGCGCGGGCTCAGGCGGCCATTGACGATGCACACCCAGGCGTCCAGGCGGCTGAGCGCAAAGGCGATCACGCCCGCCGCGGCGCAGTTTTCGCCGACGATCAGCACCCGGTCGCCGGCCAGCACGCCCCAGTCACCCAGCTGCGCGGCAGCATCCATGCTGGCCTGCTGCAATTGGGCGAAGGTGTAGGCGTGGTGCGCATCGGCCAGCGCGGGCCGGTGGGGCTGGTGCGCCACCCATGGGTCCAGCAAGGCATGGAACCGGGCAGGCCTGGCAGGGGTGGAGGTGCGCATGAAAACCTGGATGCTGGTGAACGATGCAGGCCAGTCTATTGCGATATGCAGTCTTGCGCGTCCACAAAACACGGCCTGAGCGCAAACGAAAACTGCAGTGCAGTTCAAGCGCGCTGCGCCGTGGCCTACCGGACGCAGGGGGCACGGTCCCCGTAAACTCCTGCCTTGCTTATTTACGGGAGCCTGCATGAAAACCATCCAGCTCGGTCAGACCGACCTGCATGTCACCCCCATCTGCCTGGGCACCATGACCTTCGGCGAGCAGGTGGGCGAGAGCGATGCCCACGCCATTCTCGACCGCTCGCTGGCGCGCGGGGTCAATTTCATCGATACCGCCGAGATGTATGCCGTGCCGGCCCGGGCGCCCACGTTTGGCGCCACCGAAACCATCATCGGCCGCTGGTTTGCCAAGAACCCCGGGGCGCGCCAGAAGCTGGTGCTGGCCAGCAAGGTGGCCGGCCCCTCGCGCGGCATGCCCTGGATTCGCGCGGGCAAAGGCATGACGGCCGCCGACATCGTGGCTTCGTGCGAGGGCAGCCTGCGCCGCCTGCAGACCGATGTGATCGACCTTTACCAGATCCACTGGCCCGAGCGGCAAGTGCCCGCGTTCGGCACGCTGTACTACGACCCTTCCAAGGAAGCAAGCACCACGCCCATCCACGACCAGTT
>JANJSZ010000078.1 GCA_024711405.1 Acidovorax sp. | reverse complement strand
GCATCGCGGCTGAGCGTGTAGTGGAGTTGGACCCTATGCACAGGTGTTCATATCGCTGGAGATTGATTCGGTGCATACGATAGTCGAATCCATGTCCACTCTCTCTGAAAGCGTCCTCACGGCGCTGCATCTCACGGTTTCGGCCGACCCTGTTTTGTGGACCATCGTGGGCCGCTCCCTTGCTGTCAGCGGCTCGGCCTGCCTGCTGGCCTGCGGCGGCGGTCTGGTGCTGGGCGCGTGGCTGGGTGTGGCGCGTTTTGCAGGCCGGGGGGCCGTGCTGGCCTGGCTCAACACCCTGCTGGCCGTGCCTTCGGTGGTGGTCGGACTCGTGGTCTATCTGCTGCTGTCGCGCAGCGGCCCCTTTGGCGCCATGGGGTGGCTCTTCACATTCAAGGCCATGGTCATTGCCCAGACCCTGCTGGTGCTGCCGGTGGTCACGGCCCTGACCTGCCAGTCGGTGGCCGATGCCGAGCGCAGCCATGGCGAGCAGTTGCAATCGCTTGGAGCGGGCCCCGTGATGCGCAGCCTGTTGCTGGCCTGGGACGAGCGCTATGCCCTCCTGACGGTGCTGATCGCATCGTTCGGGCGCGCCATTTCCGAAGTGGGCGCCGTGATGATCGTGGGCGGCAACATCGACGGTTTCACGCGCGTCATGACCACCGCCATCGCCCTGGAAACCAGCAAGGGCGATCTGCCGCTGGCCCTGGCCCTGGGCCTGGTGCTGCTGGCCGTGGTGCTGGCACTCAATGGGCTGATTGCCGTGCTGCGGCGCTGGCGCGAAGGCGTGGACGGCACCTCGCAGGGCGCCCTGCCGGGGGTGCTGGCATGAGCGCAGTGCCCGCCGTGGGCGCGGCCGCGCCCTGGCCTGAGGGTGTGAAGATGGCGCGGGCGTCGTTGAGCCCGCCCGATCATCCCCCTGTTTTCTCCCTGCACGGCGTGGGTGTGCGCTATGGCCGCGTGCAGGCGCTCCTGGGTGTGAATCTGTCGGTGGCCCCGGGCGAGTGCGTGGCGTTGATCGGTGCCAATGGCTGTGGCAAGAGCACGCTGCTGCGCGTGCTGCACGGCCTGGCCAAACCCAGCAGCGGCCAGTTGCTGCGGGTCGATGGCCGCCGCCAGGCGATGCTGTTCCAGCGCCCGCACATGCTGCGCGCCAGCGCCCAGCACAACGTGGCGCTGGGCATGTGGCTGCAGGGCGTGCGCTGGCGTGACGCGCGTGCGCAGGCGTTGCTGGCATTGCAGCGCGTGGGGCTGGAGGGCATTGCGGCGCAAGGCGCGCACACCCTCTCGGGCGGACAGCAGCAGCGGGTGGCGCTGGCGCGGGCCTGGGCGCTGCGGCCCGATGTGCTGCTGCTCGACGAGCCCACCGCCAGCCTCGACCCGCACGCCAAGCGCGAGGTCGAGCTGCTGATGGCCGACCTGGCCGCCAGCCACGGCCAGGCGGGGCCGGCCCACCCCGTGACCATGGTTTTCAGCAGCCACAACCTGGGCCAGGTCAAGCGGCTGGCCAGCCGGGTGATCTATCTCGAACACGGCGCTGTGCTGGCCGATTTGCCAGTGCACGACTTTTTCAACGGCCCCCTGCCCGACGCCGCCCGAGTGTTTGTCAAAGGAGAAATGGGATGAAGAAAATGGAGTCCTTTGGGCCTCTGGCGCTGACTTGTAAAGCGCTTTCAGCCATTGTTTTGGCCGTTTGTGGAGTCGCCAACGCGCAGTCCATCACCATGGCGTCCACCACCTCCACCGAGCAGTCGGGCCTGTTCGGTTATCTGCTGCCCGAGTTCAAGAAGGCCAGCGGCCTGGATGTGAAGGTGGTGGCCCTGGGTACGGGCCAGGCGCTGGACACGGCGCGCCGCGGTGATGCCGATGTGCTGTTCGTGCACGACCAGGTGGCCGAGGAAAATTTTGTGGCCGATGGCTGGGGTGTGAAGCGCTACCCCGTGATGTACAACGACTTCATCCTGGTCGGCCCCAGGAACGACCCCGCCGGTATCAAGGGCAAGGACATCGTGGAAGCGCTGAAAAAGCTGGCCGCTGGCAATGGCGAATTTGTCTCGCGTGGCGACAAGAGTGGCACCCACGCCGCCGAACTGCGCTACTGGAAGCTGGCGGGCGCCGATGCTGCCAAGGGCAGCGGCTACAAGGAGTGCGGCTGCGGCATGGGCCCGGCGCTCAATATTGCCGCCTCCAGCGGCGCCTATGTGCTGGCCGACCGGGGCACCTGGCTCAACTTCAAGAACCGCGCCGACCTGGCCGTGCTGGTGGAGGGCGACACGCGCCTGTTCAACCAGTACGGCCTGATGGTGGTGAACCCCGCCAAGCACCCGCATGTGAAGGGGCAGGACGCACAGAAATTCGTGAACTGGGTGGTTTCGCCCGTGGGCCAGACGGCAATCGCCAACTACAAGATCGGTGGTAAGCAGTTGTTCTTCCCGAACGCAGCGAAGTGAGCCCCCGGGCCGTGTCGCGCTATCCTGTATAACTCCCTGCGGCCTCTGGCGATGCGCTGCTTTCTTTGCCAATAGCTTGGCTACTGACCGCAAAAAGATGCCTTGCGGCCCCTGCCGATTCGCATTGCCGCCGACGCGCGAGGGGTATGCCGCTCCTCCTTAATCGTCGTCTCTATGGTGGCTGCTGCGCCAGATGGCGCGCACCAGCCACAGCCCGCAGACCACGGCACCAAAGAAGCCCAGGAAGCCAAAGGCCGGCAGCCCGAACAGCGTGGGCCCGCCCTGCACGGTCATCACGATGGATGAGCCGATGATGAGGGCCGCGATGATGAGCGCCATCGACAGCCGGTTGGCAGAGCGGTCGATCTGGTCACCCACCCGCTTGAGATGGGCCAACTCGATGCCCACCTGCAGGCGGCCCCGGCGCGCGTTGCGCAGCAGGCGCGCCAGGTCGTCGGGCAATTGCTCGGCGGTGGCCAGCGCCCGGCGCAAGGCCTGCCAGGCACGACCGGCCAGTGCGCGCGGTTCATGGCGTGTGCGCACCACCTGGCGCAGCAGCGGCAGGGCCTCGGTCGCCATGTGAAAGTCCGGGTCCAGGTTGCGGCCCATGCCTTCCAGCGAAATGAAGGCCTTGATGAGCAGGGCCAGGTCGGGTGGCAGGCCCAGGTGGTGCTCGCGCAGGATGGAGGTCACATCGGCCAGCATCTGGCCCAGCTGCAGTTGGGCCAGGGGCACGCCGTGGTACTGGTCGACAAAGGCTTCCACCTCCATCTCCAGTTGCCCCAGGTCCACGCCGTGGGCGTCGCCCGCCCAGTCCAGTAGCACCTCGGCCACTGCCTGCGGCTGGCGCTCGACCAGGCCCAGCAGCATCTGCAGCAGTTCGTCGCGCCGCCGCTGCGACAGGCGCCCCACCATGCCGAAGTCGATGAAAGCGATGCGGTTGCCTTGCAGATAGAACACATTGCCGGGGTGCGGATCGGCATGGAAGATGCCGTCCTGCACAATCATTTTCAGCACGGCCTGGGCGCCGCGCCGGGCCAGCACGGTGCGGTCAAAGCCGGCTTCGGACGTCAGCGCATCCAGCTGCCCGCCGGGGACACCCTGGATGAATTGCTGCACATTGATGCGTTCACTGGTGTGCTCCCAGTACACGCGCGGCACCACGATGTGGGGCATGCTGGTGAGGTTGCCGGCAATGCGTTCGGCACTGCGGCATTCGCCCGCCAGGTTGAGTTCGCGCCGCAGTGAGCGTGCGAACTCGCGCACCAGCTGCTGCGGCCGGTAGGGCTTGAGGGCGGCCAGTTCGGCTTCGGCCAGCGCGGCCAGCCGCTCCAGCAGGCGCAGGTCGGCCTCGATCACCTCGCCGATGCCGGGGCGGCGTATCTTGACGACCACTTCACTGCCGTCGGGCAGCTGTGCGCGGTGCACCTGCGCAATCGAGGCTGCGGCCAGCGGTTCGGTGTCAAAGCGCGCAAAAACGGCCTCGGGTTCATCCCCCAGGTCCTGGCGCAAATGGGGGCGCAGCGCCTCCAGGGGCACGGCCGGGACATGGCTCTGGAGTTTTTCGAACTCGGCGATCCAGTCGGGTCCGAACAGGTCGGCACGGCCCGCCAGGAGCTGCCCGAACTTGACGAAGGTGGGGCCCAGCTCTTCCAGCGCCAACCGCACCTGCACGGGCGGTTCGACGCGGGCCAGGTTGCCCGCCAGGTTCCAGTGGAGTGCCTGGCCGGCGCGCTCCAGCTTGTCGGCCAGGCCGAGGCGGCGCACGGTGTCGCCAAATCCGTGGCGCACCATCACGCCCAGAATCTCCTTCAGGCGCCCCAGGTCGCGTGCGGTGTCCAGGGTCTCGATCAGCATGGGGCGATGATAGTCCGGTGCTTTCAATGACCCCATGCAGGTCCGTTGCGCCGTCTAGCGGTTGCATGGGCCCGCTGCCGGGTGTTCATGTCCAGTGGTAGTGGCCCGCGGCATGCAGTGCCCAGCGGCCGTCGCCCGCCAGTTCCAGGACCTGGTGGTGGTATTCCAGCACGCTCCGGTGGTGGCTCACACTCACTGGCGTGATCGACAGGCCCGTCAGTTGCCCATACAGCAGCGCTTCATTGGCAGAGTCGAGCGCACTGGTGGCTTCGTCCAGCAGCAGGTAGCGGGGCTTGGCCAGCAGCGCACGGGCAAAGGCCAGGCGCTGCTGCTCGCCGACCGACAGCACCTTGGCCCAATCGAGGTGGGCGCTGAGCCCGCCGAAGCGCTTGGCCAGTGTGGGCAGGTTCACCCGCTCCAGCCATTGCTGCAGCTCCGCGTCCGTGATTTCGCGTTCCGTCTGGGGGTAGAGCAGCTGGCAGCGCAGGTCGCCCAGGGGCAGGTAGGGGTTCTGGGGCAGAAAGAGCATGTCGGGGTCGGCGGGGCGCACCACTTCGCCAGACCCGGTGGCCCACAGACCGGCCACCACGCGCAGCAGCGAGCTTTTGCCCGCGCCGCTGGGCCCCACGATCAGCAGGCCCCGGCCAGGGTGCACGCGGAGCGTGAGGTCGTGCAGCAGCAGGTGTTCGCGGTTGGGGGTGAGCACCGTCAGCTGCGTGACCCCCAGCTCGAAGCCCGGCACGGTGTGGATATGGACCGTGGTTTCGAGACTGGGCTCGCTGGCGCTCTGCGGTGCGGGGAGCGCAGGGGGCAGCGCCTGGCCTTCGAGGGTGGTGGCAAACGCATGCAGCCGGTCCACGCCGGCCGAGAAGCGGCTCAGGCTTTCGAAATGCTCGACGATCACTGTCAGCGCGCTCAGGATGGCCGCAAAGGCGCCTGCGGCCTGAATGGCCCGCCCTACCTCCAGGTCGCCCGAGAGCACCTGGTTGGCAATGATCACGCTGGGCAGCACGATGGTCAGGAAGCTGTGCGTGTACTGGAACAGGTTGAGCTTGAACTGCCAGCGCAGCACCTGCTGGTAGTTGGCATACAGGGCGTCAAAAATGCGTTGCAGGGTGGACATTTCACGCTGCTCGCCACTGTGAAAGGCGATGGGCTCGGCATGCTCGCGCACCCGCACCAGGCTGAAGCGGAAATCGGCCTCGCGCTGCAGCTGGCGGTAGTTCAGCCCGATCAGGCGCTGGCCAAAGACCTTGGCGGTGAACACGGTGCTGAAGATGGCGTAACCGATCAGAAAATAGACCAGTCCCTGCGAGATGGCCCACAGCACACTAGCAAACGCAATCAGCTGGATCACCGCGCCCAGCGCGATCATCGAGAAATACAGCGACTGCTGCGTGAACGCGTTGATGTCTTCCGCGATGCGCTGGTCGGGGTTGTCGATGCCCGCAATGGCGTTCAGCCGGTAATAGGCCTGCTGGTCGAAATAGCGCGCCAGAAAATGCTGCGTGAGCCAGCGCCGCCAGCGCAGACCCAGGGTGTCGCGCACGTAGTAATACAGCGCGTAAATCGGCACGGCCGCCACCAGGATGAGGGTGTAGCGCCGGATGGAAGCCCAGAAGCGGTCTGCATCGTGCGCCGCCAGTGCGGACGTGAATTCGCCGGTTTCGTGGTTGAACCACACGTTGCAGGCGGTCTGCCCCAGTAGCAGCAACACCAGCAGCGCCAGCAGCCCGCGCGAGCGCCAGCGCTCCTCGGATTGCCAGTAGGGCCGTGCAATCTCCACGAAACGGCGCCACAGGCGGGCGTTGAAGCCTGATGGATTTTCGTGGGGCATGGGTTGTTCGGGGTGGTGCACGGCTTGCCCTGAGGATTGTCGCCGCAGCCCAGCCTGCCGTGCGCAGGCCGCAGGTCAAGGGCCTTGCGGACAGCCACAAGAAAAAGAAACAAGGTTGCTATTGAAAATATAGCTTCCAATGCTTTTTAGAGAAGCGCCATGGCTACTTTTTATCAAAATTCGCGCGAACCCTGTCTTTTGACTGTCCCGAGCTTGCGGTACACCGTGGCGCGGCTGATGCCCAGTGCGCGGGCGGCTTCGGCGACGTTGCCGCGCGCATCCTGCACGGCCTGGCGGATGAGGGCGGCTTCGGCCGCGCGCAGCGGCGCCGGGCTGCTGGCGCTGGCCACCGCCAGGCGGGATGGCGTACGGGCCGGACGGGCGCGCAGGGCCAGGCCCTGCAGGCGCAGGCCCGACCACAGGGGCAGGTCCAGCGGCAGGGCCGGTGGGCGCTGTGCCGCATCGAACAGCAGGGGCCAGGGCAGGGCCAGCAGATCGCTGCAATGCACTGGCGCGCCGGGTTCGCGCAGCGGCTGCGGCACCAGCTGGCGTGCCATGCTGTTGGCGCCCACCACCGCGCCGTCGGCGTCCAGCGCCATCAGGCCGTCGCCATCGCCCCCCAGCGTGCTGCCCGGCCAGTTGATGCGCAGCAGCAGCGCGTGCGGCAGTTGCAGCAGCAGGGCGTCTTCGATGGCGCGGGCCGAGCGGGCGACCAGGTGGCGCAGCTCGGGCCGCTCGGGCACATCCACGCCGGTCAGGTCCAGCATGCCCACGCACTGGCCCTGGGGCCCGAACAGGGGCGCGCCGGCGCAGCTGTAGCCGCTGTTGGCGTCAAAGAAATGCTCGCCCCGGTGCAGCCACACTGGCTGCAGCTCGGCCAGTGCAGCGCCGATGGCGGTGGTGCCCACGGCGGCCTCGGACAGGTCAACGCCCACGCGGCCGATGGCGCGGGCGCGGGGGTCGTGGCGGTCCACCGCGCCCTGCACCTCGATCACCAGGCCGCGCGCGTCGGCCAGCAGGGCGAAATAGTGCATGTCTGCAATGGCGCGGGTGAGTTGCGCCAGCACGGGCCGGGCCGCTTGCAGCAGCGTGGCGTGTTGCTCGGCGGTGCGCTGCAAGGTGGGGGCGCTGACCACGTTGAAGGCCAGTGGGTGCCCCGGCCGGTGTCCGCTGGCCAGGCAGCGCTGCCACGAGCGCACGATCCAGGGCTCGATGGCCAGCGCGGCGGGCAAGGGCCCCTGGCTGAGCAGGGCGCTGCGCGCCTGGGCAATCAGGTGCAGGCGCTCGGCGGGCGGTGGCGGGGCAACGGCAAGCATGGAACCTCCGATAGAGGGCAGGGCGCCGGGTGCCCGGCATGTGCGCCCCGCCTTTGCAATGCAGTCCGCATGGTGCGGCGGGTGTGCACTGCAACATGTTTCATTTTGAGAATATCCCGTGCGGACCTCCAGGAACCGAGGGTTCTCCCTAGGGATCGCGAAGTGCGCGCAGCCCAAGATGCGGTTTGCAGTTCCAGCCCACCCCATCCAGGAGACAGCCAGATGCAAGTCCAGTTCACGGTCAACGGGCGTGCCGCCCGTGTTGACGTTCCCCCCAACACCCTGCTTGTCCACGCGCTGCGCGAGCACCTGCTGCTCACCGGCACCCATGTGGGCTGCGACACCAGCCAGTGCGGCGCCTGCACCGTGATCGTCAACGGCCGCGCCGTCAAATCCTGCGCCATGCTGGCCGTGCAGGCGCAGGGCGCCGAGGTGCAGACCATCGAAGGCCTGGCCGCGCCCGACGGCACCATGCACCCCATGCAGGCGGCCTTCAAGGAGTGCCATGGCCTGCAGTGCGGCTTTTGCACCCCCGGCATGGTGATGAGCGCGGTGGACCTGTGCAAGAGCCACCCCCACGCCAGCGAAGGCGAGATCCGCGAACTGCTGGAAGGCAACATCTGCCGCTGCACGGGCTACCAGAACATCGTGCGCGCGGTGCAGGTCGGCCAGAAGGCCATGGCGTCGGCATAAACACAGGGGAGAACAACCATGGGTGCATCCGATTTTTCCAAGCTGCCGCACATCGGTGAGCCGCTCAAGCGCAAGGAAGACTACCGCTTCCTGACCGGTGCGGGCCAGTACACCGACGACGTGGTGCTGGCCGCGCAAAGCCACGCGGTGTTCGTGCGCTCGCCGCACGCGCACGCCAACATCAACAGCATCAACGTCAGCGCCGCCCAGGCCGCGCCGGGCGTGCTGGGCGTTTTCACCGGCGCCGATGTGGCCGCTGACAGAATCAACGGCCTGCCCTGCGGCTGGCTCATCACCAGCACCAATGGCGAGCCCATGAAGGAGCCGCCACACCCCATCCTGGCGCAAGGCAAGGTGCGCTACGTGGGCGACCATGTGGCCATGGTGGTGGCGCAGACCCAGCAGCAGGCGCGCGACGCCGCCGAGCTGGTGGAGGTGGACTACGACGTGCTGCCCGCCGTGGTCAACGTGGCCGATGCCGCAGCCGGCAAGGTGGCCGGTGCGGTGGTGCACGACATCGCACCCGACAACCATTGCTTCAAATGGGCGATTGGCGACAAGGGCGCGGTGGACGCCGTGTTCGCCAGCGCCGCGCATGTGACGAAGCTCGACCTGGTCAACAACCGCCTGATCCCCAACGCCATGGAGCCGCGCGCCGCCATTGGCAGCTACAGCCGCGCGAACGACGAATACACGCTCTATGTGAGCAACCAGAACCCGCATGTCGAGCGCCTCTTGATGACGGCCTTTGTGATGGGCCTGCCCGAGCACAAGGTGCGCGTGATCGCCCCCGATGTGGGCGGCGGCTTTGGCTCCAAGATCTTTTTGTATGCCGAAGACGTGTGCCTGACCTGGGCCGCCAAAAAGCTCAACCGCAACATCAAGTGGGTGGCCGACCGCAGCGAGTCCTTCCTCTCGGATGCGCATGGCCGCGACCATGTGAGCCACGCCGAAATGGCCATGGACGCCAACGGCAAGTTCCTGGCCCTGCGCGTGCACACCGATGCGAACGTGGGCGCTTATCTTTCCACCTTTGCCAGCGCGGTGCCCACCATCCTGTATGCCACGCTGCTGGCCGGGCAATACAGCACACCGCAGGTCCATGTGGAAGTGGATGCCTGGTTCACCAACACGGCCCCGGTGGATGCCTACCGCGGCGCGGGCCGGCCCGAGGCCACCTACCTGCTCGAGCGCCTGGTCTCGCGCTGCGCCTGGGACATGGGGCTGGCGCAAGACGAGATCCGCAAGCGCAACTTCATCACCAGCTTCCCCTACCAGACGCCGGTGGCGCTGCAATACGACATTGGCGACTACCACGCCTGCATGGCGCAGGCCGAGCAGCTGGCCGATGTGGCGGGCTTTGCCGCACGCCGGGCGGCCAACGCGGCCAAGGGCCTCCAGCGTGGCATCGGCTACAGCAGCTACATCGAGGCCTGCGGCATTGCACCGTCCAACATCGCGGGCGCCCTGGGCGCGCGCGCCGGGCTGTTCGAATGCGGCGAGGTGCGCGTGCATCCCACGGGCAGCGTGACGGTGTTCACCGGCTCGCACAGCCACGGCCAGGGGCATGAAACCACGTTTGCGCAGGTGGTGGCCGCGCGCCTGGGCATTCCGGTGGAGAACGTGGACATCGTGCACGGCGACACGGGCCGCGTGCCGTTTGGCATGGGCACCTACGGCTCGCGTTCCATCAGCGTGGGTGGCGCGGCCATCATGAAGGCGCTGGACAAGATCGAGGCCAAGGCCAAGAAGATCGCCGCGCACCTGATGGAAGCCAGCGACGCCGACATCGACTTCAGCGGCGGCGAGTTCACCGTGCGCGGCACCGACAAGAAGATCCCCTTTGGCCAGGTGGCACTCACGGCCTATGTGCCGCACAACTACCCGCTCGACAAGCTCGAACCGGGTTTGAACGAAACCGCGTTCTACGACCCGACCAACTTCACCTTTCCTGCGGGCACCTACATCTGCGAGGTGGAGGTGGACCCGGCCACGGGCTTCACCCGCGTGGACAGGTTCACTGCGGTGGACGACTTCGGCACCATCATCAACCCCATGATCGTGGAGGGCCAGGTGCACGGCGGCCTGGTGCAGGGCATTGGCCAGGCGCTGCTGGAAAACTGCGTGTACGACCGCGAAACCGGCCAGCTGCTCACCGGCAGCTTCATGGACTACGCCATGCCGCGCGCCGACGACTTCCCCACCTTCCAGCTGGGCCATGTGTGCACGCCCTGCACACACAACCCGCTGGGCACCAAGGGTTGCGGCGAGGCCGGGGCCATCGGCTCGCCGCCTGCCGTGATCAACGCCGTGCTCGACGCCCTGCGCCCGCTGGGTGTGCGCGACTTTGACATGCCCGCATCGCCGCACCGTGTGTGGGAAGCCATCCAAAGCGCCAAAACATGAAACACCCCCTGAGTCGCTTCGCGCCTTCCCTCTCCAGGGGGACGCCGCCAGCGCGGCGGGGCGGCCCTTGCGCGGCGGCCGCTGGCCTTTGCCGCGCGTTTTTCACCGGTTGCGAGCCTTTGCTGTCGCAGCATGAAAACTGACAGGAGTTCCCTATGTACGCATTCACCTTTGAAGCGCCCACCTCCACCGCTGCTGCTGCGCAACACATCGCCCAGGGCGGCAAGCTGCTGGCCGGCGGGCAAAGCCTGCTGCCCTCCATGCGCCTGCGCCTGGCCAACCCCGGGCAGGTGGTCGACCTCAACGGCATTCCCGAGCTGGCGGGCATCCGCCGCGAAGGCAGCGCGCTGGTCATCGGTGCCATGGCGCGCCACGCCGACGTGGCCAGCAATGCCGATGTAAAAGCCGCCATTCCCGCGCTGGCCGACCTGGCTGCCCACATCGGTGACCGCCAGGTGCGGGCGCGCGGAACGCTCGGCGGATCGGTGGCCAACAACGATCCCGCCGCTTGCTACCCCAGCGCCGTGCTGGGCCTGGGCGCCACCGTGATCACCCACCGGCGCGAGATCGCGGCCGACGATTTCTTTGTGGGCATGTTCACCACGGCGCTGGAAGAGGGCGAGCTCATCACGGCCATCCGCTTCCCCATCCCCAAGCGCGCGGCCTACCTGAAGTTCAAGCAGGCGGCTTCGCGCTTCTCGCTGGTGGGCGTGTTCGTGGCGCAGACCGACAGCGGTGTGCGCGTGGCCGTCACGGGCGCGGCCAGCTGCGTGTTTCGCCATGCGGGGCTGGAGGCGGCGCTCAACCAGAGTTTCACGCCGGCATCGGCCGCTGCCGTGAAGATCGACGCGAGCGAGCTCAACGCTGACATCCACGCCAGTGCTGCCTACCGCGCCAACCTGATCAGCGTGCAGACCCAGCGGGCCGTGGAAAAATTGATGGCAACCCCCTGAGTCGCTTCGCGCCTTCCCCCGTCTGTCGAATTGCAGCGCACTTCGGGACGGGGGCCCCCGCCAGCGCGGCGGGGCGGCCCTTGCGCGGGGGGCGCTGGCGCAGGCTGTGCCAGTATCGGCAGCCTGTGCTTTTTCGTAGCGGTAATTTTGATCAAATTGGCCTCTAGTGCTTATGAAATAAGCGCTAAAAGCTATTAATTAAGTAGCAATGAATTCGTCTGTCGCCGCACCAGTCCCGGTTTCCATCGATGCCCTGGTGCAATTCCTGCAGGAGGTGGGCTATTTTGCCGACCGGCGGCTGGCCACGGCGGTGTTCCTGGCGCTCAGGCTGCAGCGGCCTTTGTTGCTGGAGGGTGAGCCCGGCGTGGGCAAGACGGCGCTGGCCCAGGCGCTCTCCAAGGTGCTGGCGCGCAGCCTGATCCGCCTGCAGTGCTACGACGGCCTGGAGCAGCGCGAGGCGCTGTACGAATGGAACTACGCGGCGCAACTGCTGCACATGCGTGCGGCTGAACTGTCGACCCCCACGCTCGGCACTGGCGTGTCCTCGCTGCCCCCCGAGGGGGCGCTCGCCGCCTTGGGGCGGCCCGGCGGCGGCTCGGCAGTCACCACAGCTGGCGCCTTGCGCGATATCGAGGCAGAGGTCTACCAGGACCGCTACCTCATCCGCCGCCCCCTGCTGCAGGCGCTGCAGGCTCCCGCGCCGGGCGCCGTGCTGTTGATCGACGAGGTGGACCGCGCCGACGAGCCTTTCGAGGCCTTTTTGCTTGAATACCTGGGCGAGTACCAGGTGAGCATCCCCGAGATCGGCACCGTGCGCGCCACGGCCACGCCGGTCACCATTCTCACCAGCAACCGCACGCGCGATCTGCACGACGCCGTCAAGCGCCGCTGCCTGTACCACTGGCTCGACTACCCCGAGCGCGAGCGCGAGCTGGCCATCGTGCGCGCACAGGTGCCGGGCGCCAGTGCGGCGTTGGCGCAGCAGGTGGCCGATTTTGTGGGCCGCCTGCGCAGCCAGCCGTTTGCCAACGCTTTTCAGCGCGCCCCCGGTATTGCCGAGAGCGTGGAATGGGCCAAGGCGCTGGTGGCGCTGGACACCATCGTGGTGGACCCGGAGGTGGTTTCGGACACCGCCGGCATTCTGTTCAAGCAGCGCGAGGACGTGGCGGCGCTCACGCGCGACATGGCGGTGCAGTTGCTGCAGCCCGTCGATGCCGGTGCCTGAGGGCGCAGCCATGGCGCAGGGCGCAACGATCTCCCCGATCTCGCAGCTGGGCGATGCCCGCACCGGCAAGCTGGCCGACAACCTGAGCGGCTTTGGCCGCACCCTGCGCCGCGCCGGTGTGCGCGTGGACGCCGCGCGCATGGCACTGGCCCAGCAGGCCGTGATGCTGGTGGGTCTGCGGCGCGAGGATTTCAGTGCCGCGCTGGAGGCCGTGCTGGTCAGCCGCGAGCAGGACCGCATGGTGTTCCGCGAGCTGTTCGACGCGTACTTTCGCAACCCCAATGTGGCGCAAAAGCTGCTCGCGCAAATGCTGCCCAGCGCTGAGTCCAGGGCCGAGCCCGCCAAGCGCAGCCCCCGCGTCAGCGAAGCCCTGGCACCCGTGCGCGCCGCCCGCAACGCGCCACCGCCGCGCGAGGACGACAAGGTGGATTTCGATGCCGCCATGACGGCCAGCGACCTGCAGCGCCTGCGCCAGGCCGACTTCAACCAGCTCTCGGCCAGCGAGTACCTGCTGGTCGAGCGCCTGGCGCGCGACATCCCTTTGCCTTTGCCGCACTATGCCGCCCGCCGCACCCGGCCGGGCCTGCGCGGCAGCCGCCCGCACTGGCCCGGCGCCATGCACCTGGCCGCCCGCAGCGGTGGCGAGGTGCTGCGTGTGCCCTTGCTGCAGCGGCGCCAGCAACCCCTGCCGCTGCTGGTGCTGGTGGATGTGTCCGGCTCCATGGAGCGCTATGCGCGCCTGCTGCTGGCCTTCTTGCACGCCGCCACCGCGCCGCGCCACACGGGTGCCGTCGTGCGCCGCGATGTGTTTGCCTTTGGCACAGGCCTGACCGACCTCACGCCCGCCTTTCGCCTGGCCGACACCGATGCCATGCTGCAGGCGGCCAGCCATGCCATCCACGACTTTGCCGGCGGCACCCGCATGGGTGAGTGCCTGGCCCAGCTGCGCGCGCAGCATGCCCGGCGGCTGGTGGGGCGGCGCACGCTGGTGCTGCTCATCAGCGACGGGCTGGACACCGGCCCGCCCGAGGTGCTGGCGCAGGAGCTGGGCTGGCTGCGCCGCCACGCAGGCCGGCTGCTGTGGCTCAACCCGCTGCTGCGCTTTGAGGGCTACGCACCGACGGCGCGCGGGGCGGCCGAGCTGCACCGCCAGGCCCATGGCATGGTGGCCGTGCACAACCTCAGCCGCTTGCAGGACCTGGCGGCCAGCCTGGCCGCCTTGCTCCGGCAATGACCGATTTCAGGGAAACCAAAACACGAGAGGAATCCGCCATGGAAATGCAAGCGACCCGCACCCTTGCCGTCAGCCAGCAACAGGCCTGGGATGCGCTCAACGACCCCGAGGTGCTCAAGCTGTGCATCCCCGGCTGTGACAAGGTCGAGCCCACGGGCGAGCACCAGTACGCCGTGGCCATGGCCGTCAAGATCGGCCCCGTGTCGGCCAAATTCACGGGCAAGATCACGCTGGCCGACATCGTGCCGCCCGAGCGCTACACCCTCGCCTTTGACGGTTCGGGCGGCGTGGCCGGCTTTGGCAAGGGCCATGCGCGGGTCTTGCTGGTGCCATTGCCCGCCGATGGCGCAGGGCAGGAGAGTTGCGAGCTGAACTACACCGTGCAAGCCAGCGTGGGCGGCAAGATTGCCCAGCTGGGCCAGCGCCTGATCGATGGCGTCGCCAAGGGCATGGCCGAAGACTTCTTCAAGCGCTTTGACAACGAGATGCAGCGGCGCTACCCGCGTGACGATGCGGCGGACACGGTACCGTCGGAATACGACCAATTGCGCGATGCAACGGCGGATGGTGGCCATCCCCCCGCTGGCATTCCGGTAGGGGTATGGGTGGCTGGCGCGGTGGCGCTGGCGCTGTTGGCGTGGTGGTGGAATTGACTCCCCGCTGGCCTGGGGCGTGCCGGTGTCGCGGACGCAGGAGCCAAGCAATCTTGATGGGTGGGTGAACCATGGAAAACCTGGATGTGATGGTGTTGCGCACGCTGCAGGGCTGGCGGGCGGCGGGGCGGCGGGCGCTCTTGGCCACGGTGGTGCGCACCTGGGGCTCGTCGCCCCGGCCGGTGGGCTCCATCATGGCGCTGTGCGAGGACGGCGCGGTGGTGGGCTCGGTGTCGGGCGGCTGCATCGAGGACGATCTGATGGACCGGCACACCCGGGCCTATGCGCAGGGTGCGCCGTCAGCCGATACGACCGCCGGTGCGGACCACCGCATTCCCAGCGGCCCGCCATCCTTCGTCAAATATGGTGTGTCTGCCGATGAGGCGCACCGCTTTGGCCTGCCCTGCGGCGGCACGCTGGAGTTGCTGCTGGAGTACGACCCCGATCCGGCCAGCCTGGCCGAGCTGGTCGCGGCGCTCGAAGCGGGCCGGCTGATGCGGCGCAGCGTGCGCCTGGCCGATGGCGGCGTCACCCTGTCGTTGGCCGATACCCCTGGCGACCTGGTGGTGGATGCGGTGCAGCTCACCAACACCTTCGGGCCCGAATACCGGATGCTGCTGATCGGTGCGGGCCAGCTGGCCGAGTACCTGGCGACCATGGCCCTGTTCAACGGCTTCGCGGTGACGGTGTGTGATCCGCGCGAGGAATACCGGGGTAGCTGGGGTGTGCCCGGCGCCACCGTGCTGAGCGACATGCCGGACGATGTGGTACTGGCCTTCAAGCCCGATCGCCGCAGCTGCGTGGTGGCACTCACGCATGACCCCAAGCTCGACGATCTGGCGCTGCTGGAGGCATTGAACACCGATGCGTTCTATGTGGGCGGTATCGGCTCGCGCCGCAACAACGAGGTGCGCCGGGCCCGCATGATCGAACACTTTGACCAGACGCCGCAGAGCCTTGCGCGCTTGCGTGGCCCCATCGGCATCTACATCGGCAGCAAAACCCCCCCTGAAATCGCCGTGAGCGTGATGGCGGAAATCCTGGCGGTCAAGAACGGCGTGACCTTGCCGCGCGACATGGCGGTGGCCCAGGCCAAGCAGGCCCGCGAGGTGCAGCCCAACGACCCTGGGGCGTTGATCTGCGGTGTGCGCTAGGCGTTGCGGGTGTGTCAGCGGCCGTGCGCAGCGCTGCACTGCGCGGCGCCCAGAAAAAAGCCCTCCGAAGAGGGCTTGTTTTCGCAGTGGCCCTGTGGGGCCGCCGGACCGGTCAGCCGCCCTTCTTGGAGCGCTTGCCGGGGTTCTTCTTGCTGCGCGTAGCCACGCCACGCTCCAGGCTGACGCGCTGACCACGGCCAGACGTAGGCAGGCTCACGCCGGGCATGGGCTTGGGTTGGGGGGTGTACTTGCGGTCTGCTTCGGTGACGATCTTGTTGCCCATGGTAGGTCTCTGAGGGAGTGGAAAAAGGGGGATATTAGGCCACAGCCGAAATCGAGGCTCTTCAGCGGACCTGCGTTGAACCACCACAGGAGCAGGGCGATGCCGGAGCGGGTGGCTGCGCGTCAGGCCGCAGGCTGGAAGGCATAGCCATTGCCCGAGGCCGCCATGCGGCCCAACGCCGGGAACGGGAAATGGAAGCCGCCCAGCATGGCATTGCGGGCCGTGATGCGCTGGAACATCTCGCGGCGCACCTTGCGTGCGGCTTCGGCGTCCATGTCAAAGGCCACGGCCCAGTCGGGGTTGCGGGCGAACAGGGCCGGCACATTGGTCAGGTCCGCCACATAAAAGAAACTCTGGCCGGCCGAGTTCAGTTCGAACAAGGTGTGTCCGGGCGTGTGGCCATAGGCCGCCACCGATTGGATGCCGGGTGCCACCTCGGCCCCCGCAGCAAACTGCACCAGCGTATCGGCGGGCATGGTGGCAAAGGTGCGGCGCACGTTCTCGAACGCGCCCTTCATGCCTGCGGGGGCTGCGGCCATGCGGGCGTCGTCCATCCAGAAGGCGTGCTCGGCGGCGGGCACCAGCACCTTGGCCTTGGGAAAGGTCCATTCCCCCGCCTTGTTGCGCAGGCCGTTGATGTGGTCGCCATGGAAATGGCTGATCAGCACCGTGTCAATGTCGGTCGCCTGCAGGCCTGCTGCCCGCAGGTTTTCCAGCAGCTTGCCCGTGGTGGGGCCGCCAAACTCGCCCAGGCCGGTGTCGATAAGAATCTTGCGCGCACCCGCCACCACGAGGAAGGGCGTGTAGGGCACGTCGATGTAGTCCGTAGGCAGGCCCTGGGACGCCAGCAGGGAGCGCACTCCGGCCAGGGGCGCGTTCTTCACAAACTCTTCCCCCAGCGGGCGGCGCGTGACGCCGTCGTTCAGCGCAATCACCTCCGCATCGCCTACCTTCATGCGGCGAAAGCCGGGGTCGGGCAGGGTGGGCGTGCCGAAGTGGGGTGCGTTCTGGGCCCAGGCAGGGACAAAAGAGCCCGCTGCGTAGACGGTGGTGGCCAGGCTTGCGCCCAGGAAATGGCGGCGTGACAGCATGAAACTCTCCAGTATCGGGTTGAACCAGTGCGTCGAAAATATAGCGCCGCCGGGACGATCGAAGGTGTTCCGTGCGCGAACCGGTTGGCAACCTGGGGTCTTTGGTGGGCAACAGGGATCCACCGTGTTGGTTCTTCGTCCGCTGGCTAATCGATTTCGAAGGCTTCGCGCAAGGCCGCACAGAAGTCGGCACGCCCGCTGATCGTCAGGGTGATCGTGGTCCGCGGTGGCGCGGGATTGCCCGCCGCCGTGCGCAGCTGGCTGGAGTCGGCGTCAAACTCCAGCACCAGCGGCGTGCGGACCTCCTGTGCACCTTGCAGGTCGTATTGCCATGCTCCCCCGTCTTCCGCGGGGCCGCAGGCATCCGGCCAGTGCCGGTGCGCCCATGCCAGCACGGCGCTGATCTCGGCCTGCAAAGCGGGCACCTGTGCGGGTAAAACGCTGGCCATGGCATCGAAGCTGCCAGTGCCTTCGGCGTCTTCACTGAAATCGAAATCGAGGTAGCGCAGGGGCATGGCGATGAAAGGGCAGGGAACGTTGCCGGATTGTCGTGCACCGCGGCAAGATGCCCGGCATGGCAACTTTCCGATGGCGCGCTGGTACCCTGCCGGGATGTTCCCGCCCCTTTCCATGACCCACTCACCGCTTGTCTTGCAGGTCCAGGGCCTGTCTTTTGGCTACCCACACAGCGCCTTGCTGGACAATTTTCACGCCACCCTGTCCCCAGGGCTCACGCTGGTGCGCGGGGACGAAAGCTGCGGCAAGACCACGCTGCTGCGGCTGCTGGCCGGCGAGCTTGCGCCGCAGGCGGGCCGGCTGGTGCTGGCGGGGCTGGACCGGCAGACCGCCCCTGACGCCTATCGGGCGCAGGTGTTCTGGGCCGATCCGCGCTCGGATGCGCTCAATGAACTGACGGCGCGCGGGTGGTACGCCCGTTTGCTGCAGCAGCATGCGGCCTGGGATGCTGCCGCGCTGGAGGCACATATCGCCGGTTTTTCGCTGCAACCCCACCTGGACAAACCGCTGTATGCGCTCTCCGCCGGCAGCCGGCGCAAGGTGCTCATGGCGGGGGCTTTTGCATCGGGTGCGCCGCTCACGCTCATCGATGAGCCCGTCGCCGGTCTGGACAAGCCCTCGGTGGCTTACCTCACGCAGGTGCTGGCCAGGTCGGCTCCACAGACAACCCGCATCGTCGTGGTGGCCCACCACGAAGCGCTGGCGGGCGTGCCGTGGGGGCTGGTGGTGGATCTGCCCGCAGCGTGATGTTCTGGCGCGACAGGGATAGACTGGCGCTTCTTCGTCTTCATTTCCCAGGATCCACCATGGACGCTCTCCTTTTTGTGCCGGTGGCCGTGGCCATTTCACTGACGCCCGGGCCCAACAATTTCTGCGGGTTGAACAACGGCATTCGTGCGGGCGTGGGCGCGGCACTGGTCGCCACCCTGGGGCGGGTCGCGGCTTTCGCCATTTTTCTTGCGGTGTCTGCGGTGGGACTGGGCGCCATGCTGCTGGCCTCCGAGGCGGCTTTCACAGCGGTCAAATGGGTGGGGGCCTGCTATCTTTTCTGGCTGGGCTGGCGGGCCTGGCGCAGCCGCGAGTTCAGCGGGCTGGCCGTGGTCGAGGGAGAGGGGGCCGTAGCATCTGGCGCACCCGTGAAGGTGCGCGCCCTGATCGCGCAGGAGTTCCTGCTGGGCATCACCAACCCCAAGGCCATCATCCTGTTTGCGGCCATCTTTCCGCAGTTCATCGATCCGGCGCAGCCGGCGGTGCGGCAGTTTTTCGTGTTGGGTTCGATCTACCTGGCCAGCGAGTTTGTCTCGACCGCCGTGTATGCCACGGGCGGGCGGCAGATTCGCCGGTTCATTCGCAGCTCGCGCGGGGTGGTGCGCCTGAACAAGGCCACGGGCGGGTTCTTCATGGGGGCAGGCGGCCTGTTGCTGGCCACCAACCGCTAACCTGGCGCGCCAGCGCCGTGGGGCCTGGCCAGCGACGGCCGGTAATACCAAGGTAAAGCCACCGTAAATTTCCGGGCAGAGACGGCGGGGCGTGGCGGGGCGTGGCTACCATAGCCCGACTTCACTCTGCACCGTCCCATGCTGCCCCACCGTTCCCACTGCCTTCCCCTGCGGTCTCCCCTGCACCAGAGAGGCCGCGCACTGTGGTGGGGACTGCTGTTGATCGTGACCACCCTGGCCGCGGGCGGGGGCTGGTGGTGGCAGCAGCGCAACACGGCCGCCGATGGGGCCTCGGTTGCGGCGGGAGCCCCTGCTGCGCGTGCGCCGGGGCGCTTCAGCGCCGGCGGGCAGGTGCAGCCGGTGTCGGTGGGCGTGGTGCGGCGCCAGGATGTGCGCGTGATGGTCCAGGCCATCGGCACCATGAGCGCGCGTGCCACGGCGGTGGTGCGGGCCAAGGTCGGCGGCGAACTGATGGCGTTGCACTTCAAGGAAGGCCAGCAGGTCAAGGCGGGCCAGTTGCTGGCCGAGATCGACCCGCGCAGCTACCAGGCTGCGCTGGGCCAGGTGCAAGGCAGCCTGCAGCGCGACCAGGCCCTGCTGCGCAACGCGCAGCTCGATCTGCAGCGCTACAAGGACCTGCTGGCCCAGGATTCGATTGCCACCCAGCAGGTGGACACGCAGGCGGCCCTGGTGCGCCAGCTCGAAGGCACCGTGGCCGCCGGCCAGGCGCAGGTGGATGCCGCGCGCCTGCAGCTGGGCCACACGCGCATCACCGCGCCCATTGCCGGGCGCCTGGGCCTGCGCCAGGCCGACCGGGGCAACGTGGTCGGCCCGTCGGATGCCAATGGCATCGTCACCATCAACCTCGTGCAGCCCATCGATGCGGCCTTTGCGGTGCCCGAGGCGCACCTGGCGTCCATCACCCGGCGCCTGGCCGAAGGTGCCGATCTGCCCGTGGAGCTGTGGGACCGCGAGCAAAAGCGGCGCCTGGCACGCGGGCGCCTGGGCGCGCTCGACAACGCCATCGACCCCACCACCGGCACCATCAAGGTGAAGGCGTCGTTCGCCAACGAGGACGGCGGGCTGTTCCCCAACCAGTTCGTCAATGTGCGTCTGCAGCTTGATGTGCTGCCGAACGCGCTGACCGTGCCCGGCACGGCGGTGCAGAACAACTACGTCTATCTGGTGCAGCCGGACGGCACGGTGACGCAGCGGCGCATCCGCGTGGGCGTGGCCGATGGCGACCGGGTCAGCGTCGAGGGCGAGCTGAAAGAGGGCGACCAGGTCGTGACCGATGGCATCGATCGCCTGCGCGAAGGCGCCAAGGTGGCCGTGATCGATGCCGGTGTGGCCGTCCGTGCCGACGAGGCCGTGCAGGACGCTGGCGCGCGCCGCGCGGCGCTGTTGCGCAGCCTCACGCAGGCCGAGCGCGACCAGCTGGCCACCATGTCGCCCGACGAGCGCCGTGCCTTCCTGCGTGCCCGCCGCCAGCAGGCTGGCGGGGCTGCGCCGCCGGCAGCCGCTGCTTCGGCTGCATCAGCCACCGTGCGTTGAGACCATGCACCGCGCCTTGCGGGCACTGCTGCCATGAATCTCTCGCGCATCTTCATCCTGCGTCCCATCGCCACATCGCTGCTGATGGTGGCCTTGCTGATTGCGGGCTTGCTGGCCTACCGGCAGTTGCCTGTCTCGGCCCTGCCCGAGGTGGACTACCCCACCATCCAGGTCACCACGCTGTACCCCGGCGCCAGCCCCGATGTGATGACCTCCAACGTTACCGCGCCGCTGGAGCGCCAGCTGGGCCAGATGCCGGGTCTGGCCCAGATGTCGTCCACCAGCTCGGGCGGGGCCTCGGTCATCACGCTGCGCTTTGCGCTCGACATGTCCATGGATGTGGCCGAGCAGCAGGTGCAGGCCGCCATCAACGCAGGCAGCAACCTGTTGCCGAATGACCTGCCCATGCCGCCGCTTTACAGCAAGGTCAACCCGGCCGATGCGCCCGTGCTCACGCTGGCCATCACCTCGCCCTCGCTGCCAGTCATCCGTCTGAATGACCTGGTGGAAAACCGCCTGGCGCCCAAGCTCTCGCAGGTCAAGGGCGTGGGGCTGGTGGCGATCGCGGGCGGGCGCCGGCCGGCCGTGCGCATCCAGGCCAACCCCACGGCGCTGGCCAGCCTGGGCCTCACACTGGAGGACGTGCGCACCGTGATCGCGGCGGCCAACGTCAAGCAGGCCAAGGGGGGCTTTGATGGCCCGGCGCGGGCCTCGACCATCGATGCCAACGACCAGTTGCAGTCGGCGCAGGAATACCGTGATCTGATCCTGGCCTTCAAGAACGGCAACCCCATCCGCCTGCGCGATGTGGCGCAGACGGTGGACGATGCCGAAAACACCCGCCTGGCCGCCTGGGCGGGGACACCCGCCACCGGATCGCGCGCGGGGGTGATCCTCAACATTCGCCGCCAGCCCGGCGCCAACGTCATCGAGACGGTGGACCGCCTCAAGGCGCTGCTGCCGCAACTGCAGGGCACGCTGCCCGCATCGCTGGATGTGCAGGTGCTGACCGACCGCACCACCACCATCCGCGCCTCGGTGAAGGATATGCAGGCCGAACTGGCCCTGGCCATCGGCCTGGTGGTGGCGGTGATCTTTGTCTTCTTGCGCAGAGCCTCGGCCACACTCATCCCCAGCTTGGCGGTGCCGCTGTCGCTGGTGGGCACGTTTGGCGTGATGTACCTGGCGGGATTTTCCATCAATAACCTCACGCTGATGGCGCTGACGATTTCCACCGGCTTCGTGGTGGACGACGCCATCGTGATGATCGAGAACATCGCCCGCTATGTGGAACAGGGCGAGCCACCGCTACAGGCCGCACTCCAGGGCGCCAGGCAGATCGGCTTTACCATCATCTCGCTGACCATCTCGCTGATTGCGGTGCTGATTCCGCTCTTGTTCATGGGCGATGTGGTGGGGCGGCTGTTCCATGAATTCGCCATCACCATGGCCGTGGCCATCCTGCTGTCGGCCGTGGTGTCGCTCACGCTCACGCCCATGCTGTGCGCGCGCCTGCTGCGCCACACGCCCGAAGAAAGCCATGGCCGCCTCTACCAGGCCACGGGCCGGTTCTTTGAGCGCACCATTGCCCGGTACGGCCGCATGCTGGGCTGGGTGCTGAACCACCGCGGGCTGACCTGGCTGGTGTTTGCGGCCACGCTCGCTCTCACCGTGGCGCTGTATGTGCTGGTGCCCAAGGGTTTCTTTCCAGTGCAGGACACCGGCACGCTGCAGGCCACCACCGAGGCCGACCAGTCCATCTCGTTTGCCGCCATGGCCGAGCGCCAGCAGCAGCTGGCCGGGCGCATCCTCCAAGACCCGGCCGTGAAAAGCGTGTCGTCCTTCATCGGCGTGGATGGGATCAACGCCACGCTGAACACGGGCCGCCTGCTCATCGATCTGAAACCCCACGCCGAGCGCGACCGCGCCCCCGTGGTGCTGCGCCGCCTGGCCGACGCCACGCGCGACCTGCCCGGCATCCGCCTGTATGCCCAGCCGGTGCAGGACCTCACCATCGAAGACCGTGTGGCGCGCACGCAGTACCAGTTGCTGGTCTCGTCGCCCGACAGGGCGCAACTGCAGACCAGCACCGCCGACCTGGTGCAGCGCCTGCGCGCCCTGCCGCAACTGGCCGATGTGGCCAGCGACCTGCAAGGCCAGGGCCTGCAGGCCTTTGTGCAGATCGACCGCGCCCAGGCCAGCCGCCTGGGGGTGACGGTGGCCGGCATCGACACGGCGCTTTACAACGCCTTTGGCCAGCGGCTCATTTCCACCATCTTCACGCAGTCCAACCAGTACCGCGTGGTGCTGGAGGTGGCGCCGCAGTTCAAGCTGGGGCCCGAGGCGCTGGACAGCATCTATGTCACATCGAGCGCGGGCAAACCGGTGGCGCTGTCGTCGGTGGCGCGCGTCGAACAGCGCTCCATGCCGCTGGCCGTGAACCATGTGGGGCAGCTGCCCGCGGCCACCCTCTCGTTCAACACCGCGCCCGGCGTTGCGCTGGGCGATGCCGTCGAGGCCATCCAGGCCGCGCAGGCGGCGGCGCGCGACGCAGGGGCATTGCCCCTGTCGGTGGACACGGCCTTCCAGGGCGCGGCGCTGGCGTTCCAGGCCTCGCTGTCGAACACGCTGCTGCTGATCCTGGCGGCGGTGGTGACGATGTACATCGTGCTGGGCGTGCTGTACGAGAGCACCATCCACCCGGTCACCATTTTGTCCACCCTGCCGTCGGCCGGGGTGGGGGCGCTGCTGGCGCTGGGGTTGGCGGGGCTCGACATCGATATCGTGGCCATCATCGGCATCGTGCTCTTGATCGGCATCGTCAAGAAGAACGCCATCATGATGATCGACTTTGCACTGGAGGCGCAGCGCGAGCAGGGGTTGCCTGCGCGCGACGCCATCTACCAGGCCTGCCTGCTGCGTTTCCGGCCGATTTTGATGACGACGCTGGCGGCGTTGCTGGGGGCGTTGCCGTTGATGCTGGGTGGCGGGGTGGGCAGTGAGCTGCGGCATCCGCTGGGGGTGACGATGGTGGGGGGGTTGATCGTGAGCCAGTTGCTCACGCTGTTCACCACGCCGGTGATTTATTTGACGTTCGAGGGGTGGGCGGAGCGGTGGCGTAATCGGGTGGGGGTGAAAAGTGCCTGAAGCGTTTGTTTCATCTGCGCTGGCAGTTATTACTTTGGAAGCGGGTGGTGTGCTGGTGCATGGGGCGGGGGCCGGGTTGTGCGCCCGGCGGCGCAGTAACTTTCTTTTGCTTCGCCAAAAGAAAGTCACCAAAGAAAAGGCGACCCTGCTGTCTGCGACCCCTTCGCTGCGCTACGGGGCGACCTGGCGCACCCCGCAACCGCCCCGACGCAGGTCTGCCCCGAAGGGGTCGCAGACTGTGGGTCGCCTTTCTTTTTCTTACTTTTCTTTGGCGAAGCAAAGAAAAGTGAGGCGCCCGCCGGGGCGAGACCCGGCCCCCGCCCTCAACCAACGCACACAGCAAACTGCACAAACAATAGCGACCAGCGCAATCACAAAAAGCACCAGAGCCAAAAAACACTTCAAGAGAGGCACAAAATGAGCCTCTCCACCCCCTTCATCCACCGCCCCATCGCCACCACGCTCCTCACCCTGGGCCTGGCCCTGGTGGGCGCGGTGTCTTATTTCCTGCTGCCCGTCGCTCCGCTGCCGCAGGTGGACTACCCCACCATCTCGGTCAGCGCCAGCCTGCCCGGCGCCAGTCCCGACACCATGGCCGCCACCGTGGCCACGCCGCTGGAGCGGTCGCTGGGCGCCATCGCCGGGGTCAACGAGATCACCTCGCGCTCCATCCTGGGCAGCACCAGCATCACGCTGCAGTTCGACCTGAGCCGCGATGTGGACAGCGCCGCGCGCGACGTGCAGGCCGCCATCAACGCCGCGCGCACGCTGCTGCCCACGGGCATGCCCAGCAACCCCAGCTACCGCAAGGTGAACCCGGCTGATGCGCCCATCATGATCCTGGCGCTCACGTCCGGCGCGCTCACGCGCGGGCAGATGTACGACGCGGCCTCCACCGTGCTGGCGCAAAAGCTCTCGCAGGTCGAAGGGGTGGGGCAGGCCACGGTGAGCGGGGGGGCGCTGCCGGCCGTGCGCGTGTCGCTCGATCCGGTGCGGCTGGCGGCCAATGGCGTGTCGCTGGAGCAGGTGCGCGGTGCCATCAGCAGCACCAACGCCAACCGCCCGCTGGGTGCGGTCGAGCGCGAAGACCATTACTGGCAGATCGCCGCCAACGACCAGGCCCGCGTGGCCGCCGACTATGCGCCGCTGGTGCTGCGCTGGCAGAACGGCAATGCGATCCGCCTGGCCGATGTGGCCGAGGTGATCGACTCGGTGCAGGACGTGCGCAACTTTGGCGTGGCCAACGGCAAGCCGGCGGTGCTGCTGCAGGTGTACAAGCAGCCGGGCGCCAACATCCTGGAGGCGGTGGACCGCGTGCGCGCGCTGCTGCCGCAGCTCCAGGCGTCGATCCCGGCAGCGATTGATGTGCAGATCGTTTCCGACCGCACGCCCACGCTGCGCGCCTCGGTCAAGGAGGTGGAGCGCGCCCTGCTGATTGCCGTGGCGCTGGTGGTCCTGGTGGTGTTCCTGTTCCTGCGCAACGGGCGCGCCACGCTCATCCCCGCCGTGGCCGTGCCGGTGTCGCTGGCGGGCACGTTCGGCGTGATGTACCTGGCGGGCTACACGCTCGACAACCTCTCGCTCATGGCGCTGACCATCGCCACCGGCTTCGTGGTGGACGACGCCATCGTGGTGCTGGAAAACATCATGCGCCACATGGAGCGGGGCAAGACGGCGCTGCAGGCCGCACTCGACGGCGCGCGCGAGATCGGTTTCACCGTGGTGTCCATGAGCCTGTCACTGATCGCCGTGTTCGTGCCCATCGTTTTCATGGGCGGCATCGTGGGGCGGTTTTTCCGTGAGTTTTCCATCGTCATGGCGGCGGCCATCCTGGTGTCGCTGCTGGTGTCGCTCACCACCACGCCCATGATGTGCGCGGCGCTGCTCCGACCGCACCGCACGCCCGGTGCAGCGCCCCGCCCGTCGCCATGGGCGCGGTTCTCGCGCTGGCTGGACGGCCTGCAGGCCCGGGGGCTGCGCGGCTACCGGCACAGCCTGGCCTGGTGCCTGCGCCACCAGCCGCTGGTGCTGCTGGTGCTGGCGGCGGTGGTGGGGCTCAACGTGACTCTCTACACCGCCATCGACAAGGGCTTCATGCCCGAGCAGGACACGGGCCGCATCTCGGGCTTCATCCGGGCCGACCAGGCCACCTCGTACCAGGCCATGGAGCAGCGGTTGCAGCGCTTTCTGGCCATCGTGCAGGCCGACCCGGCGGTGGAGCATGTCACCGGTTTTACCGGTGGCTGGCAGCGCAATGCCGCGCAGATGTTCATGACGCTCCGGCGCGGGCAGGGGCAGGAGACCTCCGAGGCTGTCATCACCCGCCTGCGCGCCCAGCTCAAGGACGAGCCCGGCGCCCGCCTGTTCATGGTGCCGCAGCGCGACATCCGCATCGGCGGGCGGCAAAGCAGCGCCTCGTACGACTACACCCTGCAGGCCGACGACATTGCCGAGCTGCGCACCTGGGAGCCACGCATCCGCCAGGCCCTGTCGCAGCTGCCCGAGCTGGAAGACGTGAACAGCGATGTCTCGGACTATGGCCTGCAGACCACGCTGGTGATCGACCGCGATGCCGCCACGCGCGCGGGGCTGACCATGGCGCAAATCGATGCCACCTTGAACGATGCCTTTGGCCAGCGCCAGGTGGGCGTGATCTACAACCCGCTCAACCAGTACCGCGTGGTGATGGAGGCGGCCCCGCGCTACCTGCAAAGCCCCGAGACGCTGCGCGG
Organism: Acidovorax sp.; assembly: GCA_024711405.1. GTDB lineage: Bacteria > Pseudomonadota > Gammaproteobacteria > Burkholderiales > Burkholderiaceae_C > Acidovorax. The sequence goes on along the minus strand of JANJSZ010000078.1, from coordinate 19,841 downwards.
CTTCTTCTTGGTGAACAGTGCGGGCCAGCAGGTGCCTTTGAGCGCGTTTGCGCGCACCACCACCACCCACACGCCGCTGTCGGTCAGCCACGAGCGCGGCACGCCGGCCAGCACCGTGAGCTTCAGCCTGGCGCCGGGCGTGTCGCTGTCGCAGGCCACCGACGCGGTGCACAACGCGGTGGCCGAGCTGGGCGTGCCGGTGGGAATACGCGGCACCTTTGGCGGCACGGCGGGGGCGTTCCAGGACGCGCTGGCGGGCCAGCCGCTGCTGATCCTGGCGGCCATCATCACCATCTACCTGGTGCTGGGCATGCTGTATGAAGACCTGGTGCACCCGCTCACCATCCTCTCCACGCTGCCCTCGGCCGGGGTTGGGGCGCTGCTGGCGCTGATGCTGTTCAAGACCGAGTTCTCGCTGATCGCGCTGATCGGCGTGATCCTGCTGATCGGTATCGTCAAGAAGAACGCCATCATGATGATCGACTTTGCCCTGGTGCGGCAGCGCACCGGGCACCGCACGGCCGCCCAGTCCATCTACCGCGCCTGCAGCCTGCGCCTGCGCCCCATCCTCATGACCACGCTGGCCGCCATCTTTGGCGCGTTGCCGCTGGCGCTCAACCGTGCCGATGGCGCCGAGCTGCGCCAGCCCCTGGGCATTGCCGTGGTGGGCGGGCTGCTGCTGAGCCAGCTGCTCACGCTGTACACCACGCCCGTGGTCTATGTGGCGCTGGACCGGCTGCGCGGCCGCGTGCAGCGCGGGGCGCGCTGGCGCCGCCACCCGGCTGCCGGCCCGGCGCCCGCGCTGCAAGGAGATTCCTGATGCCCCCTGATAACTACTGTTTTGATAGCTGCTTGCGCATGTCCAGAAAACGCTGGAAGGCAGCGTTGCTTGTAAGCGCTGCACTGCTCACGGCCTGCAGCACCCAGCCGCCCTACGAACGCCCCGCGCTGCCGGTGCCCGCCGCCTACAAGCAGGCCGCCAGCGCCAGTGATGGCGGTGTCTGGCAGCCCGCGCAGCCCGGTGGCGCGGTGCCCGATACGTGGTGGACGCTGTATGGCGACAGCACCCTCAATGCCTTGCAGCAACAGGCCGCCACCGGCAACCAGAACATTGCCTTGTCCGTGGCCCGCCTGCGCGCCGCCCAGGCCGCACTGGCCGGCAGCAGCGCCGGCCAGTGGCCCACGCTGGGCGCCACTGCCAGCAGCGGGCGCGCCCGCATCGGCGGCACTGCGGCCGGCGGCAGCAGCAGCGCCCGCGTCAGCACCAGCCATGCCCTGGGCCTGAACGCCAGCTGGGAGCTGGACCTGTGGGGCCGCGTGGCCGGCGCCGTGGATGCGGCGCGCGCCAGCGCCCAGGCCAGTGCCGACGACCTGGCCGCCCTGCGCCTGTCGGTGCAGGCCACCGTGGCGCAGACCTACTTCGCGCTGCGCGCCGCCGAGCTGCAGACGCAACTGCTGGGCGACACCCTGGCCGTCTACGAGCGCAGCTGGGCGCTGACGCGCAACCGCCAGAAGGCCGGCGTGGCCTCGGCCGCCGATGTGGCCCAGGCCGAGGCGCAATACAAATCCACCCAGGTGCAACGGCTCGAAGCCGCAACCAGCCGCGCCCAGCTGGAGCACGCCCTGGCCGCGCTGGTGGGGCAGGCGCCGGCGGCGTTCAGCCTGCCCGTCACGGCCACGTTGCCCGCGCCGCCGGTGGTGCCCGCGCAGTTGCCGTCACAGCTGTTGGAACGCCGCCCCGACATTGCCGCGGCCGAGCGCCGCGTGGCCGCAGCCAATGCGCAGATCGGCGTGGCGCGCGCGGCGTTCTTTCCGGCGCTCACGCTGTCGGGCACGGCGGGCTACCGCGGCGCGGAGCTGTCCAGCCTGCTCAGCGCCCCCAGCCTGTTCTGGTCGCTCGGCCCGGCCCTGGCCGTTTCACTGTTCGACGGCGGCGCCCGCAGCGCGGCGGTCGAGTCGGCCCGTGCCGCCAACGAGCAGGCCGCCGCCAGCTACCGCCAGACCGTGCTCACGGCCCTGCAGGAGGTGGAAGACAACCTCGCGGCCGCCGCCGCGCTGGCGCAGGAGCAGCAGTGGCAGACAGAGGCCGTGGCGGCGGCCCAGCGCGCGCTGGACGTGGCGGGCAACCAGTACCGCGCGGGCACCGTGGGGTATCTGAACGTGCTGAGCGCCCAGACCACCGTGCTGGCGGCCCAGCGCAGCCTGATCGACGTGCGCAACCGGCGGCTCGCCGCAGTGAACGCGCTGCTCAAGAATGTGGCGGGGGACTGGGGGCTGGCAGGAACGGGTGCGGGCTGAATGGGGCGATGTGTGAAAAAACCTAGAAATGGCAGTGACCCGCCGCGTCCTCACGCCTTGTCTGTCACACCGATCACCGCACTGGCAAGCGCGTTCAACGGCCGTTGATGACCACTACGTCCTCTGCGACCACCACCCGTTGGTTCACCCCGCTGTATCCCCTGTTTTTTGTGGCGCTGTGGAGCACGGGCTTTATCGGTGCCAAATTTGGCTTGCCCGATGCCGAGCCGCTCACCTTTCTCTCCCTGCGCTATGGGGCGGTGCTGGTGCTCATGGGCGCGGTGGCCCTGCTGACCCGTGCCCCCTGGCCCCGCTCTCCCCGTCAGTGGCTGCACATTGGCATCTCGGGCCTGCTGGTCCACGCGGTGTATCTGGGGGGCGTTTTTATCGCCATCGGCCACGGCTTGCCTGCGGGCGTAGCGGCGCTGGTGGTGGGTTTGCAGCCAGTGCTGACCGCCTTGGGCGCCGGGGCATTTTTGGGCGAGCGGGTGCGCACGACCCAGTGGGTTGGCCTGGCAACCGGGTTTGCGGGCGTGGGGCTCGTGGTGGCGCACAAGGCCATGTCGGTAACCTCCGGCGGTGCGCTGTGGGCCATGCTGGTGCCCGCCGTACTGGCGCTGCTGGGCATCACGGCGGGCACGCTGTACCAGAAGCGGTTCTGTCCAACGTTTGACTTGCGCACCGGCTCGGTCATTCAGTTCGTGCCAAGCCTGGCGGCCACCTGGCTGCTGGCCAGCCAGACCGAAACCATGCAGGTGCACTGGACGGGCGCCTTTGTCTTTGCGCTGGCCTGGCTGGTGCTGGTGCTGTCGCTGGGGGCCGTCAGCTTGCTGAATGTGCTGATTCGGCAGGGCAGCGCGGTGAACGTGGCCAGCCTGTTCTACCTCACGCCCCCCACCACGGCGCTGATTGCCTGGGCGTTGTTTGGCGAGACGCTCACGGGTCTGGCGCTGGTGGGCATGGGACTGGCGGTGTTTGGGGTGTGGCTGGCGCGCAAGTAGGGTAGCGGCAGGCCTCTCCAACGGCTTTGTCGGGATTGCCGGGGATCTGTTCGTGGCGAACGTGCTGCCTTATGGGTGGGAATGCGCCGGAATGCGCAAATTCGGTGGTCAGGTGACCGGCGCCGGGTTGAACAGCACCAGCGCGTTCTGCAGCTTCCAGTGCTCGGCCCAGGTGCGGCGGCCGCTGGCCACTGCGAGCAGCAGGTGCAGCAGCTCCCAGCCGGCTTCCTCGATGGTGATTTCGCCGTCGGCGATGCGCCCGGCGTTCAGGTCCATCAGGTCGTGCCAGCGGCGTGCCAGGTCGGTGCGCGTGGCCACCTTCACCACCGGGCAGGCCGCCAGGCCATACGGCGTGCCGCGCCCCGTGGTGAACACATGCAGGTTCATGCCCGCCGCCAGCTGCAGCGTGCCGCAGATGAAGTCGCTGGCGGGTGTGGCCGCGAAGACCAGGCCCTTCTGGTCCGGCTGCAGCTTGTCGCCGGGCGCCAGCACGCTGGCAATGGCCGCCGTGCCGCTCTTGATGATCGAGCCCATGGCCTTCTCGGCGATGTTGGACAAGCCGCCGGCCTTGTTGCCCGGCGTGGTGTTGGCGATGCGGTCCACGCGGCCGCGGTCGAGGTAGGCGTCGTACCAGGCCAGCTCGCGCACGATGTCCTCGGCCACTTGGGGCGAGGCCGCCCGGGCGGTGAGTTGCTCGACGGCATCGCGCACCTCGGTGTTCTCGGAGAACATCACCGTCGCGCCCGCGCGCACCAGCAGGTCTGCCATGTGGCCCACCGCCGGGTTGGCCGTGACACCCGAGAAGGCATCGCTGCCGCCGCACTGCACGCCCACCACCAGCGCGCTGGCGGGCACGGTCTGGCGCTTGCGGGCATTCAGGCGTTCCAGATGGGGGCGGGCACGGGCCACGATGTCGTCGATCATCGACATGAAGCCCACATGCGCTTCGTGCTGCAGGCAGACGACATCGGGGCCGGCCTCGCGCCCGTCGCGCACGGGAATGCTGCCAGGCGGCAGCAGGCGCTCGGGTTGCAGCTTCTCGCAGCCCAGGCTGACCACCAGCACCTCGCCCCCGAAATTGGGGTTCAGGCTGATGTGGCGCAGCGTGCGGATCGGGATCTCGGCACCGGGCGCGTCGATGGCCACGCCGCAGCCATAGGTGTGCTCCAGCGCCACCACGCCGTCGACGTGGGGGTACAGGGGCAGCAGTTCGTCCCGGATGCGCTGGGTGGCCACGCCCACCACGCCGGCCACGCACTGCACCGTGGTGGTGATGGCCAGCAGGTTGCGCGTGCCCACCGAGCCATCGGCATTCACATAGCCCTCGAAGGTGAGGCCCGTGAGCGGCTCCCACGCCGGGGCCGGCCGGGTGGCCATGGGCAGGCCCTGCAGCGCGCGCGCCTCGGGAATGTCGAGCAGCCGCTCATGCACCCAGCTGCCGGCGGGGATGGCCTGCCGGGCATAGCCGACCGGCACGTTGTAGCGCACGACCGCCGCGCCCGCTGCCAGGTCGCGCAGCGCCACCTTGTGGCCCTGGGGAACCTTGTCGCGCAGGACCAGGCCTTCTGGCAAGGCGGTGCCGGCGGGCAGGCCGCCGTCGGTGGCGACGATGGCCACGTTGTCCGCCGCGTGCATGCGGATCAGCACCGGGTGGGGTGCCGGGGGATGGGAGTCTGGAGTGTTCATGGGGTGGTGGGGACAGGCTCTCAGGCCGCTGCCGAGATCAGCTGCCCCGTGGCATAAAAATGGGCCAGGTTGTCCAGCACGCGCCGGGCCATCGCCTGGCGGGTCTCTTCGGTGGCGCTGGCGATGTGCGGCAGCAGCACCACGTTGTCCAGCGCCAGCAGCGTGGCCGGCACCTGCGGTTCGTGCTCGAACACGTCCAGGCCCGCGCCGGCGATGCGCCGCTCGGCCAGGGCGCGCACCAGCGCCGCTTCGTCGATCACGGAGCCGCGCGCCACGTTGATGAGGTAGCCGCGCGGCCCCAGGGCTTCGAGCACGGCCGCGTCGATCAGGTGCCGGGTTGCGGGGCCGCCGGCGGTGATGACGACCAGGAAGTCGGCCCAGCGCGCCAGTTCCGCCAGCGCCGGCTCGTGTGCCCAGGGCACGCCGGCCACCGCGCGGCGGCTGTGGTAGCGCACCGCCATGTCGAAACCGCTGGCGCGGCGCGCGATGGTCTGGCCGATGCGGCCCAGACCGACGATGCCCAGGCGTGCCCCGCTGACCTTGCGCCCCAGGCCGAAGGTGGCGCCGGCGGCCCAGCGTCCGGCGCGCACGAAGCGGTCCGCCTCGGCGGTGCGGCGCGCCACGTCGAGCATCAGCGCGAAAGCGGTGTCGGCCACGCAGTCGTTGAGCACGTCGGGTGTGTAGCCGACGGCGATGGCGCGTGCGCGCGCCGCCGCCAGGTCGATCTTGTCCAGGCCGACGCCGAAGCTGGAAATCACGCGCAGCTGTGGCAGCGCGGCGATCAGCGCGGTCGGGGCGCCGGCGCCACCGGCCGAGGTCACCAGACCGGTGAATTCGGCGCCGTGGCGCGCGAGGAAGGCGTCGGGATCGGCCTCGTCGGCAAGGCGGTGCAGATCATGGTCGGCGGCCAGTTGCGCTTCGAGCGCTGGCAGCAGGCGTCCGGCCTGGAGGATGCGGTGTTTCATGGCGGAGGGGCTGTCCGTGGGGGGCTGCGTTTTCGGAGGCGGCGGGCGGCGGGCCGGTTTTTTCATCCGAACGCGTCACTCCAGCGTCACCTTGCCGTCCTTGACCACCTTGGCCATGGACTTGACCTCGGACCCCAACCAGGCCTTGAACTTGGAAGGCGACATGTCGTAGGGATCGGCGCCCAGCACCTGCAGGCGGCCCCTGATCTCGGGAATGGCCAGGATGCGCTGGACTTCCTCATGGAGCCTGTCCACCACGGGCTGCGGCGTTCCGGCGGGCGCCAGAAGGCCCTGCCAGCTGCCCGTCAGGAAGCCCGGCAGCGTTTCACCGACGGTGGGCACCTCGCCCAGCACCGTGTTGCGCTTGGCGCTCGACACGGCGATCAGCTTGATCTTGCCGGACTTCACATGCGGATAGGTGGCCACCATGCCGTTGAAGGTCACGTCCACCTGCCCGCCGATCAGGTCGGTCATCGCCTGGGCGCCGCCCTTGTAGGGCACATAGCCCCAGTCCAGGCCGGCACGCTGCGCAAACACAACGCCGGCCAGGTGCGTGGCCGAGCCCATGCCCGCAGCGGCGGCAAAGTTCACCTTGCCCTTCTGGGACTTGGCCCATGCGATGAGCTCCTTGGTGGTGTTGGCGGGCACCTGGTTGCTGGTGACCAGCAGGTGGGGGGAGTAGGCGACCATGGTCACCGGCGCGAAGTCGGTTTCGAGATGGAACGGCAGCTTGTACAGCGATGGGGCGATGGAGAGGTTGCCCACGTCCGTCAGCAGCAGGGTGTAGCCATCGGGTGCCGCCTTGGCCACCGCGTCGGCGCCCAGGTTGCCGCTCGATCCGGGTTTGTTGTCCACCACCACGGGCTGCCCCAGGGATTCCGACAGCTTCAGCCCGATCAGGCGGGCCAGCACGTCCGAGGTGCCGCCGGCGGGAAACGGCACCACGATCTTGAGGGGCTTGGCGGGCCAGGTCTGGGCCTGGGTGAATGTGGCCGTGGCGGCCAGCGCGAGGACGCACAGGGTGCGCAGAGGGTGCTTCTTGAACATCGTTGTCTCCTGAGGGGGTACTGAAAAAAGGACGGCGCATTCCCAGACCACGCCGTGGCGCCAGGTCAGCAGGGCTGGCCCTGCCGCGCGGCCAGCCAGCCCGGCGCATCCTGCAGCGCCACCGGGCGCAGGAAACGGTCCATCGCCGCCCAGCCCACCGATGTGCTGCCCGGCTGGGTGGAGGAGGGGAAGGGCCCGCCATGCTGCTGGCCGGCCGAGACGGCCACGCCCGTGGGATACCCCGAGAACAGGACCCGCCCGGCCACCTGCGAGGCGGCGCGCACCAGTGCAAGCACTTCGTCGGAGGGCTCGTCGGCACCCCAGACCGTCACCGTGAGCGAGCCGCCAACGGCCTGCAGCACTTCGATTGCCTGCGCCGTGCCGGCCACGCGCACGACCAGGGCAGCGGGGCCGAACACTTCCTCGTGCAAGGCCGGGTTGGTGAGGAAACCGGTGGCGTCGATCTGCGCCAGGAAGGGGCGCGGGGGCTGCCCTTCGGCGGCCATCTCGCCCAGCACGACGGCCAGACCGGGCTGCGCGGCCCAGGCGGTGCGGCCGGCGTCGAAACCCGCGCGCATCTGCGCCGTGAGCATGTGGTGCGGGGTGCTGGTTTTCAGTGCAGCGGCCAGCTGCGCGACGAAGGCGTCACCTTGCGCGCCCTGCGGCACGACGATGACGCCGGGGCTGGTGCAAAACTGGCCGCAGCCCAGGGTGATGGAACCGGCCAGGCCCTGGGCCAGTTCAGCCCCCTTGGCGGCCAGGGCCGACGGCAGGGCAATGAGCGGGTTGACCGAGCCCAGCTCGCCGAAGAACGGAATGGGGCGCGGACGCGACTGCGCCACCTTCTCCAGCGCCAGGCCACCGCGCACCGAGCCGGTGAAGGCGGCGGCCGCGATCAGCGGATGCTGCACGAGCGCCACGCCGATTTCCGCGCCGCGGCCGTCCACCATGTCCAGCACGCCGGATGGCAGACCCTGCGCCGCGACCACGCCGCGCGCCAGGTCGGCCACGGCATGCGACAGGGCGCGATGCCCGCGGTGTGCCTTGACCACGACCGGGCACCCGGCCGCCAGTGCCGCAGCGGTATCACCGCCCAGCACCGAAAAGGCAAAGGGAAAGTTGCTGGCGCTGAACATGGCCACCGGACCCAGCGGCACGCGCACGCGCACCAGGTGCGGGTGGCCTACCGGCGGCGCACCCGCCACGGCTGGATCATCGGTAAAGGCAAATGCCGCGCCCTGTTCGACCTGGGTGGCGAAGCCGCGCAGCTGGAATGCCGTGCGATCGAGCTCGCCATTGAGCCGGGCCGTGCCGAGGTGGGTCTCCTGGTCGGCCAGCGCCACCAGCGTCGCGCGCTCGGATTCCAGTGCGTCGGCCAGGCCGCGCAGCAAGGTGGCGCGGGTGGCCGCCGGCGAGGCGCCGAACGTGGCGAACGCATGGCTGGCAGCGCTGACGATGGCGTCCAGCTGACTGGCGGAGGTGTCCTGAAAGGTCATGGGGTGGGATGGGTAAGGGGGAGTCTTGTGCAGGCAAGCCGCAGGAAACCCGCCGAACCGCTGGGCGCCCTGGCGATGGGCGCCGCGATCCGGGCGGTCGAGGTCGTCAGTCCGCGGTGATCTTGCGGGCCACGATGAGCTTTGCCCAGCGAGCGTATTCCGCCGCCTGGAAGCTGGCGAACTGCTCGGGCGTGTTCAGCACCATCTCGAAGCCCAGTTCCAGCAGCCTGGCCTTGGTTTGCGGCTCGTTCAGGATCGAGGCGATGGCGGTGTTGAGCTTCGTCTTGACGTCGGCTGGCAGGCCTTTGGGGCCGGCGATGGCCTGCCATGAATACACATTCGCATCCTTGATGCCGCTTTCTTCCAGCGTGGGCACGTTGGGCAGCAAGGTGGACCGCTGGGCGCTGGTGATGGCCAGTGCCTTGAGCTTGCCCGCCTGGATCTGCGGCATGGCGGTGTTGATGTTCATGAACGAAGCATCCACCTGGTTGCCCAGCAGATCGGTCATGACCGGGCCGCCGCCGCGGTAGGGCACATGGATGCCGCTGGTGCCGGTCTGCTGCCAGAACAGTTCGGCCGTCAGGTGGTCGCTGCTGCCATTGCCCGAGGATGCAAAGGTCATCTTGCCCGGATTGGCCTTGACGAAAGCAATCACATCGCTCAGCGTGTTGTGCCTGGATGCTGCCGGTACCACCAGCACATTCGGGGCCTGCACCGCCACGGTGATGGGGTCCAGGTCCTTCAGGGCGTCATAGGGCACCTTGATCAGGTGCGGTGCAATCACGAACGGGCCCAGCGACGCCACCAGCAAGGTGTGGCCGTCGGCCGGGCTGCGTGCCACCTGCGCTGCGCCGATGGTGCCGGTGGCACCGGGCTTGTTCTCGACGATCACCGTGCCGCCCAGTTTGTCGGGCAGCTTGCTCGACAGGGTGCGGGCGATCATGTCGGTGGAGCCTCCTGGCGGGAAGGGCACCAGCAGCGTGATGGGCTTGGTGGGCCATGCGAGGGCGCTCGTGGATGCGAGCGCGCCCAATGCGAATGTGCAAAGAATCTTCTTGATCATCTGATGTCTCCTCTGGATGGAAAAGGTGCTTTACTGGGGGCCCAGCTTGGCGATGAGTGCCGCGAGTTCTTCGCACTCGGAGGGCGTCAGTTCCGACAGCGGCGCGCGCACCGGTCCGGCATCGTGGCCGACGATGCGGGCGCCTGCCTTGATCATCGAGACGGCGTAGCCCTGCTTGCGGTTGCGGATATTGAGCAGCGGATGGAAGAATTCGCGCAGCAGGTGGTGCTGGGTGGCCATGTCGTCGGTGCGCACTGCTTCATAGAACTGCATGGCGGTGCGGGGGATGAAGTTGAAGACCGCCGACGAGTACACCGGCGTGCCCAGCGCCTTGTAGGCAGCGGCATACACCTCCGCCGTCGGCAATCCACCCAGGTACGAGAAGCGGTGGCCCATCTTCGTGAAGATGGCGCTCATCAGTTCGATGTTGCCCACGCCATCCTTGAAACCCACCAGGTTGGGGCAGCGGTCGGCCAGAATGGCCAGGGACTCGGGGGTCAGCTTGCTGACGCTGCGGTTGTAGACGATCACACCGAACTTCACGCTCTTGCAGACCTGCTCGACATGGTTGATCAGGCCTTCCTGGCTGGCTTCGGTCAGGTAGTGGGGCAGCAGCAGAACGCCATGCGCGCCCTGGCGCTCGGCTTCTTGCGCGCACTGGATCGCAAAGCGCGTGGGGCCGCCCGCGCCTGCAATGATGGGCACCTTGCCACGGCAGGTCTGTACCGCGGTCTTGATGACCTGCGCATATTCGCTGCCCGTCAGGGAAAAGAATTCGCCCGTGCCGCCCGCGGCAAAGAGAGCGGATGCGCCGTAGGGCGCCAGCCATTCAAGCCGTGCGGCATAGCCCTTGGGGTTGAAGTCGCCGTTGGCGTCGAAGTCCGTCAGCGGGAAGGACAGCAGGCCGCTGGACATGATTTGCTTGAGGTCTTGGGGATTCATCGGGGCGGTTCCTGTGGAAGGGGCTCAATAACGGGTGAAAGCGACTTGAGGGCGATCTGTTGCAGGAGCGCCATTTCGATGGGTCTGCGTGTTACAGTCAAACCTGACATTGATATACGTTATCAGATGTCGTACAAGTTGGATCGGATTATTACGTGATCACGGCATTCATGAAGCTAGGGAATACCCTATGAATCTTCCCCTCCTGCCTCGCCGCAAGCCGCGCAGTCTCGCCATCGAAGTGGTGGAAAAGCTCACCCAGGACATTCGGGGCGGGGTGCTGCCCGCCGGCAGCAAACTCCCTACCGAGGCTTCCTTCATGGAAGCCTTCGGCGTGAGCCGCACCGTGGTGCGCGAGGCCATCTCGCGCCTGCAGGCGGCCGGGCTGGTCGAAACCCGCCACGGCATCGGCACTTTCGTGCTGGCCCAGGACAGCGGGCCGTCATTTCGTGTCAGCCCCGATCAGCTGGGAACCTTGCGCGACGTCATTGCCCTGCTGGAATTTCGCATCAGCGTCGAGACCGAAGCCGCAGCCCTGGCGGCCATACGGCGCAGCGAGGACAACCTGCGCGAGATGCGCGGTGCGCTGTCGGCTTTCACGGCGGCCATGGAAGAGGGCCGCGATGCGGCCAGCGCCGACCTGCAGTTCCACCAGGAAATCGCCCGCGCCACCCAGAATCACCATTTTCTGGACCTCATGAAGTCCCTCGGGCTGGGTGTCATACCGCGCACCCGGCTGGAAGCGCCCGCCATGGCGCAGCCTGAGCGTGTGGCTTATCTGCGCGGCGTCAACCAGGAGCACGAGAGCATTTACAACGCGATTGCAGCGCAGGATTTTGAGGCAGCACGCGCGGCGATGCGCACCCATCTGTCCAACAGCCGGGACCGGCACCGGCGCAGCGAGGCCGGGAGCCGCTGAGCAGGCCAGGATGGGATTTCAAGGGTTTTCCCTTGGAAGTTTGGGTGTCGTTTAGTTGTACGATGTCTGTTGACTTTTCGCTTTGTTGTATCCATGCCCACACCCCATCCAACCCCCATCGTGACCCGCATGCAGGTGGTCCCCGTCGCGGGCCGCGACAGCATGCTGCTCAACCTCAGCGGCGCCCACGGCCCTTTCTTCACGCGCAACCTGGTGATCCTGACGGACTCCAGCGGCCACACCGGCGTGGGGGAGGTGCCCGGGGGCGAAAAGATCCGGCAAACCCTGGAAGATGCCCGCACCCTGATCGAAGGGCAGCCCGTCGGCGACTACAACCGGCTGCTCAACGCCATGCGCAAGCGCTTTGCCGACCGCGACAGCGGCGGGCGTGGCCTGCAGACCTTTGATCTGCGGATCACCATCCACGCGGTCACGGCCGTCGAGAGTGCCTTGCTGGACCTGCTGGGCCAGCACCTGGATGTGCCAGTGGCGGCGCTCCTGGGCGAAGGGCAGCAGCGCGATCGCGTGCAGATGCTGGGCTACCTCTTCTACATCGCCGATCGCCGCAAGACCGGCCTGGACTATCGCAGCGAGCCCGGCGCCGCTGACGACTGGCTGCGTCTGCGCCACGAAGAGGCCATGACCCCCGAAGCCGTGGTGCGGCTGGCCGAGGCGGCCCAGGCGCGCTACGGGTTCCAGGATTTCAAGCTCAAGGGCGGCGTGCTGCGCGGCGAAGACGAGATCGAGGCCGTCACGGCCCTGCACGAGCGGTTTCCGCAGGCTCGCATCACCCTCGACCCCAATGGCGGCTGGCTGCTCAAGGATGCGGTGCGCCTGATGCGCAACATGCACAACGTGATCGCCTATGCCGAAGACCCCTGCGGCGGCGAGGGTGTGTTTTCGGGCCGCGAGGTGATGGCCGAGTTCCGCCGTGCCACCGGCCTGCCCACCGCCACCAACATGGTCGCTACCGACTGGCGCGAGATGGCCCACAGCATCCAGCTGCAGTCGGTCGACATTCCTCTGGCCGACCCGCATTTCTGGACGCTGCAGGGATCGGTGCGCGTGGCGCAGCTGTGCCAGATGTATGACCTGACCTGGGGCTCGCACTCGAACAACCACTTCGACGTCTCGCTGGCCATGTTCACGCACTGTGCCGCCGCCGCCCCGGGCAAGGTCACCGCCATCGACACCCACTGGATCTGGCAGGACGGCCAGTTCCTCACCAAGGAGCCACTGCAGATCCGGGACGGCTATGTCGAGGTGCCGGCAAAGCCCGGCCTCGGTGTCGCGCTGGACATGGACGCCGTGCAGAAGGCCCACCAGCTGTACCTGCAGCACGGCCTGGGTGCCCGGGACGACGCCGCAGCCATGCAGCACCTGATCCCCGGCTGGAAGTTCAACCACAAGATGCCCTGCATGGTGCGTTGAACCGCGAGGGGGCGGCATCGGCCCCCCTGCGCCGACCCCCTGGGGAATTCAACGCGCCCCGCCAGCCACTTCGTACGGGTGCTTGCAGCAGGGTGTTTCAGAGCACCAAAAAAGCCATTGCCACCACGGCCGTAGGCCCCAGCGCTCCCAGCAGCAGTCCGCCAGCGCCAATGGTTTCATCGGCAAAGCCGCGCTTGAGCAGGGCGATACCGGCCGGGTTGGGCGCGTTGGCAATCACCGTGAGGCCGCCTCCGGCCACGGCCCCCGCCACCAGCATGTATTTGGCGGGGTCGGAAATGCCTTCGATCAGCGAGCCCAGGTAGGTCAGCGCTGCGTTGTCGGTGATGGCCGTCAGGCCGAGGGCGCCCGCGAACAGGGCCAGCGGCTGCAGGCTGGAGACGATGGGTTGCAGCCACCACTGCTGCATGCCGCCCAGCACCACCAGACCCGCCAGGAAGAAGCCCACCAGCAGTGCTTCTTTCAGGATGAGCGGGCTCTGGTGGCGTTCATAGGCCTGCGTGAAGGCCAGAAACAGCAGAAAAAGCGCCAGAAAAACCACCGGGTGGTGCGCGAACAGCACCACACCGGCCAGCAATGCCAGGTGCACGGCCGCCACCGTGGCGGAAAAGGGTGCGCAGGCCTGCTGGTCGGTTGCCAGAGCGTGGGTGTCGGGCAGGTGCTTGCGCAGCAAGAAGGTGCAGACCGTGGCGTTGACCAGCACCGCCAGCGCTGCCTTCCAGCCGAAGGTGGCCAGCATGAAGGTGCTGTCCCATTGCCAGGTGGCGGCCACCATCAGCACCGGTGGTGCGGCATACGAGGTGAGCGTGCCGCCGATGGACACATTCACGAACAGCACCCCCAGCGCCAGGTACTTGTGGCCTTCGGGCACCGAGTTGCGAAAAATCTGCGGCGCCAGCATGAGGGCGGCAATGGTCATGGCGGCCGGTTCGGTGATGAGTGAACCCAGCAGCGGTACGGCGGAGAGCCCCAGCCAGGCGGTGGCCATGGGGGTGGGCAAGGGCATGAGGCGGGCCGTGGCGTCCACCAGGGCCACCACGGTGCGCAGCACCGGGCTCGAGGCGGCAATCACCATCACCACGAAGACGAACAGGGGTTCGGTGTAGTTGCGCGACTCGGCATATTGCAGCGCCTGCCCGCCGCCATCCACCAGCGCCATGACGATGATCAGTACCATGGCCCAGAAGCCAAACACCACCTCCACCTCGCCCAGCAGATGGAACAGGCCTGCGTGGCGCGGAAAGCGGTGCGAGAGCCGCTCGAAATGCTTGACGGTAAAGGTATGGAGCAGGGCAATGCCGAACAGGGCGGCGGCAATCCATTGGAGGGTGGTGGGTGTCATGTGTGTGCGGTCACAAAAAAAACGCGTGGCGGCCCGACCAGCGCATGAACCTGTCGCACCTGCTGGCGCGTACACCCGCGACCGATCTTACCAGTGGCGCCTGGGGCCAGCGGGTGGTAAAGCGGGATGCCATGGTGGCTTCCAAAAATAGCTGTCGGCGCATATTGGTAAATCGCTGCAGTCCATTTTGGCAAGGTAATTCTGGAAATCCGCAGGCAGCGCTGTGGGACGAAGAAACTCCTCCGCGGGACCCGGAATGCCGTTGCACCCGTGCCGGCGGCAGCGCGCCGGCAGAGGATAATTCGCCCTTTTGCCAGCCCCAAGGGCTTGAAGGACGCACGCGTGGACATTGTTTTGCTGGTCAAGGCCGCCATCATGGGCGTGGTCGAAGGACTGACCGAGTTTCTTCCCATCTCCTCCACCGGCCACCTGATTCTTGCGGGGTCGCTGCTGGGCTTTGACGACGCCAAGGCCAAGGTGTTCGACATTGCCATCCAGACGGGCGCCATCTTTGCCGTCATCCTGGTGTACTGGCAAAAGATCCGCGCCACGCTGGCGGCCCTGCCCACCGAGCGGCAGGCACAGCGTTTTGCGCTCAATGTGCTGATTGCCTTTGTGCCGGCGGTGGTGCTGGGGCTGCTGTTTGGCAAGGCCATCAAGGCCCATCTGTTCACCCCCGTGGTGGTGGCCAGCACCTTCATCATTGGCGGCTTCATCATCCTGTGGGCCGAACGCCGCCCCGCCGCGGCCACCCGCATCCACGAGGTGGAGGACATGACGGCGTGGGACGCCGTGAAGGTGGGCCTGGTGCAGTGCCTGGCCATGGTGCCGGGCACCAGCCGCAGCGGCGCCACCATCATCGGCGGCATGCTGCTGGGACTGTCGCGCAAGGCCGCCACGGATTTCTCGTTTTTTCTGGCCATTCCCACGCTGATCGGCGCGGGGGCGTACAGCCTGTACAAGGAACGCGCCCTGCTGTCGGTGGCCGACATTCCGATGTTCGCCGTGGGCCTGGTGTTTTCCTTCATCAGCGCCTGGCTGTGCGTGCGCTGGCTGCTGCGCTACATCAGCACCCACAGCTTCGTGCCGTTTGCGTATTACCGCATCGCGTTTGGCGTGGTGGTGCTGATTTCGGCATGGACTGGCTTAGTGCAGTGGGCCGGCTGATAATGGCGCCATGACTTACCTGCCGCGCATTCTTCGGGGCCTTTGGGGCTGCACTGCCGTGCTGTCGAGCCTGGGTGCTGGCCTGCCCGCCATGGCCCAGGAAACACCACCCGCCGCCGAGGCGGGCGCTCCCCCCAAGCTCAACTACGTGCTGGGTGCCATCGTGAGCAACAGCCCGGACTATGCCGGCGGCAGTGAGCGGTCCACCCATCTGCGCCCGGCCTGGGCGCTGGAATACGGGCGGTTTCGCCTGAGCACCTCGCGCGGCAGCACGCTCATGGGCCATGGGCTGGAGCAGCGCGAATCGGGTGCCACCGCCATCCTGGCCGAAAGCGACCGGTTCAACCTGAGTGCATCGCTGCGCCTGGACAGTGGCCGCAAAGGCAGTGATTCGCCGCTGCTGGCCGGCTTGCCCGAGGTGCGCTCCACCGTGCGCGCCCGTCTCAGCGCGGGCTATGCCGTCACGCCCCGGTGGTCGGTGGGTGCCGGGTTGTCGCAAGACATCCTGGGGCGCTCCGGCGGGGCGCAACTGAACACCAGCGTTTCCTACACCCTGCCCGTCACGCAGCAGACCCGGGTGGTTTTTGGGGCTGGCGCCAGTTTTGGCGACCGCACCTACCTGCGCTCCCGGTTTGGCGTGCCTGCCGTCGCGGGTGGCGCCGGGGCTGCCCGGCTGCCCGCGTACGAGCCCGGTGGCGGCCTCTACAGCGTGGATCTGGGCGTGGATGTGATGACGGCGCTCAATCGCCATTGGGTGGTGTGGGGTGGCGTGGGTGTCTCGCAAGTGCAGTCCGACGCCCGCCGCAGCCCCCTCACCGTGCGGCCCACCGGCTACAGCGCTTCGCTGGGGCTGGCCTACCGCTGCTGCCGTTGAGCGAAGCCTGGCGGCGCGGAAGGCACGCGGGTTCGTGCCTCGGGCGAAAACAAGGCTGGGCGCGATAGCCATTGTTCTGTATCGCCGTGTAGCCGGCTCGCCCCGGCGCAGCTGGCAAAAAAGCTGCCCGCGCCTGCCCCGGCGGAGCGCAGATGTTTGACCGCGTCACGCCCGGTGCGCCTGTCTGGCCCGCCGTCAGCCGGGCGCAAGGCTGTTCAGCGCCCTGCCGCCGGCAGCGCCGCCAGGTTCAGCAAGGCCGCCTCGATGGCGGCGGCGGTGGCCAGCGGTTGCTCCATCGGAAACAGGTGGCTGCCGTCGAGCATCATGATGCGTCCCTGCGTCACGCGCTGCGTCAGCGCCATGCCCACCTGGCGCATCTCCACCGAGGCGCGCCCGCCGATGAAGGCGGCCGGGCAGTGCAGCGGGTGGCGGCGCAGCAGGCGGTCCAGGTTGTGCGGCAAGGTGTTGTAAATGGCGGTTTCCACCGCGCGGTCAAAGCCCAGCACCCGGTGTCCGTCCTCGTCGTGCAGGCCGTGGGTGACATAGTCCTGCAGCACCTGCGGGTCCCAGTGCGCAAATACCTTTTTCTTGCGAAAGTGCTCCAGCGCCTCTTCGGTGCTGGCCCAGCTCATGCGGCGCTGCCGGCTCACGCGGCCGGGCGACACGGCGCCCACGACCTGGGTGCGCTTGGCCACGCCCACGGTGGTGGCACGCCAGCCGCTGATCAGCGGGGAGTCAAGCATCAACACGCCGCGCGCCAATGCGGGGTGCTGCGCCGCCGCCATCACGCTCAGGATGCCGCCCAGCGAATGCCCCACCAGATACACCGGCTCGCCCGCTGCTTCCATCTGCTGCGCCGCAAAGTCGGCCAGCTGCTGCACCAGGTGCGGCCAGTTGCTGGTAACCGGGTATTGCGCATCGTGGCCAAAGCGGTCGATGGCGGCCACCTCGAAACCGCGCTGGCGCAGGTGCTCGAAAAGCACCCCGTAGGTGCCGGCCGGAAAGCTGTTGCCGTGCGAAAAAACGATCTTGGTCATCGATCAATCCAGGTGCTGAATGGGGGGTGCCTGTTGCCTGGGGGGCTCATTCCGTTTCCAGAGCATTCGCGTGCGCGAAGCAACAACGGCTCGGATGGTTCAGAAATGGAATCAGATCAGCTTTTCGCGGAAGTTGGTGATCTTCTTGAGCGGCCTGCTGCGCGCCGGGTTCACCAGAATGGGGGTAGCGGTCGAGCGGCCATCCCAGGCCGGGTCCTCGATGCTGTCGAACACCGCGCGCAGCTTCTGCCCCCAGCTGTCATGCAGCATGCGAAAGTAGGGGTTGTGCTCGTCAATGCACACGATCTTGTCGGTGGTGAGCCGGTCGGCCTCGTACACCACCAGGTCCATGGGCAGGCCCACCGAGAGGTTGGACTTGAGCGTGCTGTCCATCGACACCAGTGCGCACTTGGCAGCCTCGTCCAGCGGCGTTTCGGGCGTCAGCACGCGGTCGAGCACCGGCTTGCCATATTTCGACTCGCCCACCTGGAAATACGGCGTCTCGGCGGTCGATTCAATGAAGTTGCCCGCCGAATACACCTGGAACAGGCGCATGCCCTCGCCCTGGATCTGACCGCCAAACACCATCGATACGTTGAAGTCCACCCCCGAACGCTTGAGCGCCGCGCCATCGCGCTCGTGCACATGGCGCACGGCGGCGCCCAGCACGCGGGCGGCGTCGAACATGCTCTTGGCGTTCCAGATGGTGACGGACTCGCCGTCTGCGTCATCCTTGATCTGCGTGGTCTGCAAGATCTCGCGCACCGACTGCGAAATGCTCAGGTTGCCCGCCGACAGCAGCACCATGAAGCGATCGCCTGCCTTTTCATAGACCATCATCTTGCGAAAAGAGCTGATCTGGTCCAGTCCGGCGTTGGTGCGTGAATCGGACAGGAACACCAGCCCGGCATTGAGTTTGATGGCGACGCAATACGTCATGGGAGTGCGAGAAAGAGGAAAGGCACCGAGTGTAGTGCCGCGCAGCAACGCGCCTGAACCACCGCTGCCGCCGACGAAAAGATGGTGAACGAATGCTATTTAATATATAGCTAATGGCGTATATATCGTAATCGTTGCACGGCGATTTGAATCCGTCTTTGCAGGCGACTCCTAGCGCTTGTGCCGTGCATCACTGCCCCGCCAGCTTTTTAAGCTGGTACAGCGCATCCAGCGCCTCGCGCGGGCTGAGCTGGTCGGGGTGGATGCCGGCCAGGGCCGCTTCGACCGGGCTGGCGCCAGCGCTTTCGGGGGCAGCGGGGGTGGCGAACAGGTCCACCTGCAATTCGTCTTCGCCCGCCCGCTCCTCCAGCGCGGCCAACGCATGGCGCGCATGGTGCAGCACCGGGGCGGGCACGCCGGCCAGTTTGGCCACCTGGATGCCGTAGCTGCGGCTGGCCGGGCCGGGCTGCAGTTCGTGCAGCAACACGATGTCGGTGCCGGCCTCGGCGGCGGCCACATGCATGTTGATGGCATGGCGGGCCTTGGCGGGCAACTCGGTCAGCTCGAAGTAGTGCGTGGCGAACAGCGTGAAGGCGCGGGTCTTGTCGTGCAGGTGGGTGGCAATGCCGCTGGCCAGGGCCAGGCCGTCAAACGTGCTGGTGCCGCGGCCGATCTCGTCCATCAGCACCAGGCTGTGGGGCGTGGCGGCGTGCAGTATCTGCGCGGCCTCGGTCATCTCCAGCATGAAGGTGGACTGCGCGTTGGCCAGGTCGTCGGCCGCGCCAATGCGCGTGTGGATGGCGTCAATCGGCCCCAGGCGGCAGCTCGCGGCGGGCACATGGCTGCCCATGCTGGCCAGCAGAGCTATCAGCGCCACCTGCCGCATGTAGGTCGATTTGCCGCCCATGTTGGGGCCGGTGATGACCTGCATGCGGGTGTTGGCGTTCAGGCGCGTGTGGTTGGCGATGAAGGCGCCGCTCGATGTCTCGGCCAGGCGCGCCTCGACCACGGGGTGGCGGCCGGCCTCGATCTCGATGCAGGGCTCGGGCACGAACTGCGGGGCGCACCAGTTCAGCGTGAGCGAGCGCTCGGCCAGCGCGCACAGCACATCGAGCGTGGCCAGCGCATGCGCCAGGCGGGTGAGCTGCGGGATGTGGGGCTGGAGCTGGTCCAGCACCTGCTCGTACAGCCATTTTTCGCGCGCCAGCGCGCGCTCGTTGGCCGACAGGGCCTTGTCTTCAAACGCCTTGAGCTCGGGCGTGATGAAGCGCTCGGCGTTCTTCAGCGTCTGGCGGCGGCGGTAGTCGTCGGGCACCTTGTCGAGGTGGCTGCCAGTGACCTCGATATAAAAGCCGTGCACCTTGTTGAACTGCACGCGCAAATTGGGAATACCGGTGCGGGCCTTCTCGCGCGTTTCCAGGTCGAGCAGGAAGGTGTCGCAGTTGCTCTGGATGGCGCGCAGTTCGTCCAGCTCGGCATCGAAGCCGCTGGCGATCACGCCGCCGTCGCGCACCAGCGCGGCGGGTTCCTCGTCGATGGCGCGGCGCAGCAGCTCCGTGCAGCCCGCGGGCGGTTGCAGGTGGCTGAAAATTTGGGCCAGATAAGGCTCTGGTGCT
>JANJSZ010000290.1 GCA_024711405.1 Acidovorax sp. | reverse complement strand
TTCCTTGGTTGGCAGCACGGCAATCAGCGCGCGCTTGGCCAAGCGGCCATGACCGATCTCGCGGCGCTTGGTGCTGCCCATGCGACCCACTTCGCCGGTGGCAAAGGGAGGCATGTTGTAGTGCATCATGAAGCGGTCTTCGTACTCGCCGGCCAGCGCGTCGATGCGCTGCGCATCGCGCTCGGTGCCCAGCGTGGTCACCACCAGCGCCTGGGTCTCGCCACGCGTGAACAGGCTGGAGCCGTGGGCGCGGGGCAGCACGCTGCTGCGGATTTCGATGGGGCGCACGGTGCGCGTGTCGCGGCCATCGATGCGGGGCTCGCCCGCCAGGATCTGGCTGCGCACGATGCGCGCTTCGATGTCGAACAGCATGCCTTCGACCTTGACGCTGTCGAACACGACACCGGCTTCCTTCAGGTCGGCCATGACCACGGCATACGCCTCGCGGCAAGCATGCGTGCGGGCCTGCTTGTTGCGGATCTGGTAGGCAGCGCGCAGCTTGCCTTCGGCCAGCTCGGTCACCTTGGCGATGAGCGATTCGTCCTTGGCGGGGGCTTTCCAGTCCCACACCGGCTTGCCGGCCTCGCGCACCAGCTCGTGGATGGCGTTGATGGCCACATTGCCTTGCTGGTGACCGAACACCACGGCACCCAGCATGACCTCTTCGGACAGTTGCTGCGCCTCGGATTCGACCATCAGCACGGCCGCTTCGGTGCCGGCCACGACCAGGTCCATCTGCGAGCTCTTGCGCGCCGTCTGACCGGGGTTGAGCACGTATTCACCGTTGATGTAGCCCACGCGCGCAGCGCCGATCGGGCCATTGAAGGGGATGCCCGAGATGGCCAGCGCGGCGCTGGTGGCAATCAGGGCGGCAATGTCGGCGTCCACCTCGGGGTTCAGCGACACCGTGTGGATGACCACATGCACGTCGTTGTAGAAACCTTCGGGGAACAGCGGGCGGATCGGGCGGTCGATCAGGCGGCTGGTCAGGGTCTCGTGCTCGCTGGGCTTGGCTTCGCGCTTGAAGAAGCTGCCGGGGATCTTGCCAGCGGCGTAGGTCTTCTCGATGTAGTCCACCGTCAGCGGGAAAAAGTCCTGCCCCGCCTTGGCCACCTTGGAGGCCACCACGGTGGCCAGCACCACGGTGTCGTCAATGTTCACCAGCACGGCGCCGCCGGCCTGGCGGGCGATTTCGCCCGTTTCCATGATGACGGTCTTGTCACCCCATTGGAAAGATTTGGTGACCTTGTTGAAAATGCTCATGTTAAGCTCCTGTTTTAATAGCTGGCAGCACTCTGCCAGATTGGCTTGGAGAGCAATTCAGAACACGATGCCATTCCAGTGAGCCTGCTTGCCACCCGCGTGGGGCAAGGCCATTGGAATGACACAGCTTCGCTCTGTTTTGCGGCTCCGAAGTAAAAAACGCCTGAGCTAGCGGACTAACCCAGGCGTTTTGGCATGCAAATCAGATTACTTGCGCAGACCCAGCTTGGCGATCAGCGCGGTGTAGCGGTCGGCTTCCTTGGCCTTGAGGTAATCCAGCAGCTTGCGACGACGGCTCACCATGCGCAGCAGGCCACGGCGACCATGGTGGTCCTTGGCGTGCGTCTTGAAGTGAGGCATCAGTTCGTTGATGCGGGCGGTGAGCAGGGCCACTTGCACTTCTGGGCTGCCCGTGTCGTTGGCAGCGCGTGCGTTGGCCTTGACTACTTCGGCCTTGATGGAGGATGCGATCATTGATTTTTCCTTGATGAAGACCTGCAGCAAAGCCACAGGCCAATAGTTTTTACTTGCGCCTGCGGCTGGAACGGCCATAGGCGTGCGTCTTGCACCGTGCAAAACCTGCGGATTATAACCCGAGCCAGTTTTTGAGCCGCTCCACCCCCTGCACCAGGCGCCGCGGGTCCTTGGAGGCAAAACACCAGCGCAGCCAGCCCTGTGCCTCCTCGCCAAAGGCATTGCCGGGCGCCAGGCCCAGCCCCGCCTCGGCCACCAGGCGCTTGGCCGTGGCCAGCGAATCGCCTTGCCCTGGCAGGCGAAAGAATGCGTACATCCCACCGCGTGCGCTAGCCACCTCCACGCCGGGCAGGGCCTGCAAAAGCGGCACCAGGGTGTCGCGGCACTGCTTCAGGTGCGCCACCACGCGCGGCGTGATCGCGTCCGCATGCTGCAGCGCAGCAATGCCGGCCCGCTGGGTGAACACGCTGGCACACGAGGTATTGAACTCGACCAGCTTGCCCATGTGGTGCGTCATGGCTGGTGGCATCACCAGCCAGCCCAGGCGCCAGCCCGTCATCAAAAAACTCTTGGAAAAACTGTGCACCACCACCAGGCGATCCTCGGGCTCGGCCAGGTCCAGGAAACTGGGGGCGCAGCCGTTGACCGTGGGCTCGTAATACAGGCGTTCATACACCTCGTCGGCCAGAATCCAGGTGCCCGTGGTGCGGCAATGCGCCAAAATGCCTTGCTGCTCCTGCGCCGTCAGAGTCCAGCCCGTGGGGTTGTTGGGCGCGTTCACCACCAGCAACTTCGTGGCCGGCGTGATGGCGGCCAGCAGCTCAGCCATGTCCAGCGCCCAGGCTCCGCCCGGCTGGGGACGCAATGAAACACAGCGCAAATTCGCCCCCATGATCAAGGGCTGCGCCGTGAGATTGGGCCACACAGGTGTGACCGCCACCACTTCATCGTCCGCATCCACCAGCGCCTGCACCGCCAGCATCAGCGCATTGACGCCACCCGACGTGATGGCAATGCGGTCGGCACCCACCGGCCGGTGCAGCCGGCTGGTATAGGCCGCCACTTCAGCGCGCAACTCTGGCAAGCCCAGGTTGTGGGCATAAAACGTTTCCCCCCGCTGCAGCGAATCGATGGCTGCCTGGCGCACCACATCGGGCGTACCCTCGTCACTCTCGCCAAACCAGAAGGCCAGCACATCGCTGCGCCCCATGCCAGCGTTCGCCACTTCACGGATACGGGATTCTTCGAGGTTCAGCAGGGCATGGCGCATGGCAGGATGGACGTGGAGAATGTCAAAGCCGCATCGTACGGGATGCCGGCCACGAACCACCCGACCCACCCGACAGCCATGGAGCACACATGTCCCTCAACCATCGCAACAAAGTCCCGCCAAGCCCCTGGGAGAGCGCCCTCCTGTGCGCCTGCATGGCACTGGGCCTGATGACCCCCTCCTTTGGCGCACAGGCAGCGTCCAAAAAGAACGCCGCAGAAACCGTCGCCAGCGAATCCGTCAAAAAGAAGGGTTCAGTAAAGGTGAAGCACCAGCGCAGCGCGTCGGAAGAAAGCACCGCCGAGCGCGACCGGCGCCTGTACCGGGAATGCCAGGGCCGGCCCAATGCGGGAGCGTGCCTGGGATACACAAGGCGCTAACAAGACCGGGGTGCCAACAAGACCAGAGCCCCTGTTGATCCGGCCCGATGGTGCTGGAACCATTCGCCCCCAGCTCCTCGAAGGGCTTGGACCAGCTCAGCCCGAACGGTATTCGAGATTTCAAAGGGCCGAATTTAAAAAACACGCTCTCAACTGCCATTCATCCAACCACAGCACCACGGTAGCCAAAGACACAGTAAATCCATAGCATTCGCCGCAGGCCCCGCACCACCCCCATACAGGAAGTCGCCGCCATGCCGTTGAACCGCCAAACCACCCGCCGCCCCGCGCTTGCGGCAAGCGCCAAAACCAGCCGGCTCCAAGGCTTCAGCCTGGTAGAGGTGCTGATCGTGCTCAGCATCGCGGCCGTCCTCATGGGGCTGGCCGCTCCGGCATTTCAGGGGCTACAGGAATTGCGCCGCCTTGAAGGCCACGCCGCAGAGCTGGCCACAGACATTCAGTACATCCGCAGCGAGGCCGTGACCAAAAACCGGCCAATGCACCTGCGCTTTGGGTCTGACGCGGCAGGCACTTGTTATTTATTGCACAGCGGCAACACCGGCAACTGCACCTGCACCAGCGCCGGGACCGCGCAATGCACCGACCCCGCCAACTCGCCCATGAAAAGCGTGGGCCTGGCTTCCAAGCTGGGCGTGCGCCTGCAGGCCAATGTCACCACCATGCTGTTCGACCCGGTTCGCGGCACCACAACCCCTGCAGGATCAGTCAACCTGATCGCCGACAGCGGCAAAACCATCCGGCATGTGGTCAACATCATGGGGCGCACCAGAACCTGCTCGCCCCAGGGCAGCGTCAGCGGCTACACCACTTGCTGATACCGGCGGCCACTCGTCAGCCAGCAAGGAAACCCGATAGGCGGCCCGGCACAATCGACCAACGGCACATTAGAAACATCTTTTTCGAAACCTTACGCGGCAAAATGAGGGTATGAAAACCTCTATCGCACCACAGGTACGCCGCCAATCCCCCAAGCCCAATGGGTTCACGCTGATCGAACTGATGATCGTGGTGGCGGTTGTGGGAATACTGGCCGCGGTGGCCTACCCCAGTTATATGAGCCAAGTCCGGAAGTCGAGGCGTTCGGATGCGGTGCAAGCCTTGGCCCAGGTACAACAGACCCAGGAAAGGTGGCGAGCTAACAACCCAAGCTACGCCACAACCGCCACGTTGCTGACCACGGCCCTACCAAATGGTCTTGGTTTGACCTCAACCAGCTCTGGCGGGTACTACTCAATATCAATTTCAACGAACGCTGCGGCGGGCTGTACCCCATCAAATTGCTATTCAGCTACGGCAACCGCAGTGTCTGGCAAAAGCCAAGCGAATGACAGCAATTGTTCAACACTGACCGTTACTGTGACGAATGGCAGTGCAAACAACACGCCCAACACCTGCTGGGGAAAATGATGCCAAGGCAAAGAGGCTTCACCCTGATTGAATTATTGATCACCGTGGCAATTGCATCCATATTGATCACCTTGGTTGCGCCGTCCTTTACTGCATATTTCGCCAAGAAACGTGTCGAAGGATTGATAAGCGAACTGGTCACTGACCTTTACTATTCTCGCAGTGAAGCAGTGCAACGCAACACATCGATCCAAATCACCCTGGGCGCTAATTGCTATGTTATCCACGATTTGAAAGCCATTGCTTCTACCGCCTCTTCTGCTACCAGTTGCGTCCAGGCTGCTGGAACAGCTTCGACCATTGGATCTGGGGAAACAGAACTTAAAACCGTCAAGATAGCGGCCGGAAGTCCGGCATCCTTTTCTCCAGGCACTGGAACCATTCTCTTTGATCCTGTACGCGGCATGGCAACCATCAGTAGTGGCACAGACACCATCACGGCGACAAGCAGTATCGGCTCATGGGTTCTGCGCGCAAACATCACCCAAATGGGCAAGATAAAAACTTGCAGCCCTTCCGGACTCGGAAATGTCACCGGCTATTCCACCTGTTGAATGAGGTCTAAAGTGCATCACAGAAAAATTCCAGCTTTGCAGCAAGGCCTCTCCATCATCGAGTTGATGGTTGGAATCGCAATGGGCCTTTTTATTACGGCTGGTGCGATCAAATTGTTTGTAGACAACCTTGGAAGCAACCGGCAACTGCTCCTGGAGACAAGGTTGAATCAGGATTTGCGTGCAGCCGCCGACATTGTGGCGCGTGACCTCAGGCGAGCCAGTTACTGGGAATCTGCAGCAACTGGACTTTGGAGCGCTGGCGCAACCAGCGTCAGCGCAACCAACCCTTATGCGACGATCGACACCACGACGACTAGCACCGTTGTTTACACCTACCAACGACCCGATGTGAATCCCTCAACAAGTGCCAATCTTGGTTTTCGACGAACCGAGACGAATGGTGTGGGTATCTTGCAAATTCAAAACGCAAGCGGAGGCTGGCAGGACATAACCGACCCCAGCTCAGTGAACATCACAAATTTCAACCTTGTTTCGACACCCCGCGCTGTTGAACTCTGGAAATATTGTAGTTGCAGAACAAGACTCCCTGTGAGCAGTGCTTGCGAAGACGCCACACTGAGTGCGGCACCAACCCGTCCACAAATGATCATTCGCAACTACGATTTCACCATCAAGGGCAAGGCCAACACTTCTCAAACATCCTTGAACGAAGCAATCAAGCGCGAAATCCGCGGAACAGTACGTATCCGCAATGATGAGCTGAAAAACCCCAATGGATGTCCTGCGGCATGACGATGATGAAAAATCCATCCATATTTTTCTCCCTTAAATCACAAAGGGGAGCAGCCTCGCTGATAGTTGCAGTTCTGCTGTTAGTCGGCATGACATTGGTCGCTTTTTTTGGCAATCGCGTCTACATTTTCGAACAAAAGACCTCGGCAAATCAATTCCGAGCGACAAAGGCATTTGAGGCTGCAGAAGCAGGTTTGGAATGGGCCATAGGCCAACTCAACGATCCAACGGTCATCGATGCGGCACCCAGTTGTGCTGCAGCCACCACAGGGCTCACCACGAAAACATCATTTCGCGTGCGCTATGCACAGCCAGAGCCACCCAACCCTCTCGCCACCCCACCAAAGCTACAAGGATTTTACCCCCCCGCAAACTCACAAGCGGCATGCAGCATCAGTGCGGCAGGCGCATTGAGCTGTAACTGCCCAGCACCCGGCACCTCCCCCACGATAGGTTCTGCCACAAACGCCCGTTTTCGGGTGGCATTCAATCCCGTGGCAAGCGATCCGCTTTCGTTTGAAGTGATATCAACCGGTTGCACAAGTGAAGACAACGCATGCGACGGATCAACCGCCAAAGCAGATGCCACTGCTATTGTCCGTGCATTGGTCAAAGTTGTTCCCACTTTCGGCAATGCCCCATCCTCGGCGCTCACCACCGGCAGCGCAACCAATATTACTGGCACCTTGTCAGTGGTGAATACTGATTTGTCCACCAACGGCATCACAATCAATGCCGGTACCAGTGTCGTGCAAGGCACATCTACCAGTGTTGTGACAGTACCAGGCACACCGCCAAGTGCCTCGATTCTTGATAATGATGCCTCCTTGACAGCCTTGACGAATGCAGACGCCAACGGTGATCTTTTCTTCCAGTCGTATTTTGGCAAGACGATGGAAGCTTATCGCAACGACTCGCAAACCAAGGTCATCACAGCAGCAGATTGTGCTACCGCCTCGGCATGCGGCGCACTAGTTTCCTCTTGGTACAACCAAGGCTTTCAACAATTTTGGATATATCCAGATGTGCAGTTCACAAACGCCAACCTACCAGAGGCAGGTACGCTCGGAACTGCGGAACGACCTATTTTCTTGGCGGGAGATGGCAATCTGGAATTGAAATCCAATCTTGTCGCCTACGGTATGCTGTATGCAGCCACTGCCTCAGCAACAGAGAATTGGGACTACAGCGGCAGTGGTTCGGGTACGGTTTTTGGCGCACTCGTTTCGCGCGGTAGTTTCAACAAGGGATCGGGCACACTGAATATTGTTTTTGACCCCAAGGTCTTTGGCCTGGGATCAGCCCCTAGCGGCGTACTGGTAAGGGTACCGGGCAGCTGGCGAGACAAATATTCAAATTATTGAAGTAGTGCAGGAAAAACCAACCATGCAAAACATATCAATAAGCAGCGCAACCCACAAAAGACGCAACAGTGGTTTCTCCACCATTGAAGCACTGGTTGCCATGCTGATCCTGTCCTTTGGCATGCTGGCACTCGTCAGTATGCAAAATACATTCAGCCTCACGGCAGATGCAGCCAAGCAACGCAGCGAAGCTACGCGGCTAGCGCAACAAAAGCTGGATGAACTTCGCGCTTACGAACAGGTTGCAGCCGGATCTGGTAAGTTTTCATTCAATGCAAACGTTATCAGCAGCACGTCCGCCACGCAAGAGACATTAACCCCAGACTCCAACACTACATTCTTACGCAGTTGGATCGTCACACCCAACAGCACGGGAATGTACAAATCAGTCAACGTGTCAGTGGCTTGGACAGACCGCCAAGGCGACCAGTCCTTGAGCTTAGCCAGTGTTATATCGCGCTCTGACCCGTCGGAGATCGGCACACTTGGTGTCGGACCTGGCACGACCATCGTGCGCAAGCCGAAAAACCGCAACATCAACATCCCTTATCCGGCAGTTTCCATTCAGGGTGATCGAAGTGCCTTTCAACCGCCAGGGTCAGGTGTTGTTATCGTTTTCGACAACACCACAGGCAATGTGAAGGGCAAATGTACAGGTGCGACGCTTCCCACGGAAGGCGGCACCGTCAACCTGAGTGGTGCGGGTTGCGACGCCGTCGAAGGTTATTTGCTGAGCGGGTATGTTCGCTTTTGCACCAGCAGCAATTGCAGCACATCCAACCAACCCAATGACGCCGGAGCCCAGTATGCAAACGCAGCCGACCCAACATTACCGCTTAACAGCTCAACTCCTCTTGAATTGGCGGATACGACCAACCAAACAACTGGCACCCCAACGTTGACATGTTATTCATCCCGGCAGGTGACACTTAAGAGCAGCGGTGCCAATACAGCGGATACTGGACAGGCAAGCAATGATGTTACAGCACGATTCATTTCCTACGCATGTATCGTCGTTCCCGTAAACCACGACAGCAATGCAAACACTCCAGACCGTTGGTGGGGTCGAGTAACAATCAACCCGAGCAACTGGACGATTGGTAGCGGGAATGCCAATTACAAAGTCTGTCGTTTTACGGCCGACTACGATCTGAGCGGAACCATGTCAAACAACGAGCATCCTCTCTGGTATCGCGGAGTAACGGGTGCATTGGATAGCCAGAATTATCTCGTTGTCAAAGGAGATGCCATCTGTCCAAACGACAAACCGACCGATCCAGTAAATGGAGATTTTGTAAATGCCAATACGGTTGTTCACCAAACCAGTGGAAGCAGCGTGACGGGTTCGGAGCTTTCATTTACGTGCAAGACAATCGCATGCGCTGGAAGCAACAAGGTATCGTTAGAACCATCGACACTCAGCGAAGATCTGCCCACCCAGTAATTCTTTGGAACCCACTGATGCTTCAACTCGGTTTTTGGCGTAGTGTGACTTGTGAAGCCCGGTTGTTCACGGCAAGCTGTGCTCCTGGTGCAAAAAACACTGCCAAACTGCGAAATCCATAGCGCCTGCATTACCATCACCGCGCTATGACCACACCAGCGCACTTCACCTCTCAAGCGCTTGGGCTCGCCGCCCAGGCGCTTTTTCTTTCCAACCCCAACCCCCGCGTGGGCTGCGTGCTGGTGGCGCCCGATGGTCGGGTGATTGGCCAGGGTTTCACCCAGCAGGCCGGCGGCCCGCACGCTGAAGTGGTGGCGCTGCGCGATGCGGCGGCTGCCGGGCAGGATGTGCGGGGCGCCACGGCCTACGTCACGCTGGAACCTTGTGCACACCAGGGTCGCACGGGGCCTTGCTGCGACGCGCTGGTGGCGGCGGGCATTGGCAAGGTGGTGGCGTCCATTGCCGACCCCAACCCCCTGGTGGCCGGCCAGGGCTTTGCGCGGCTGCGCGCTGCGGGCGTGGCGGTGGAGGTGGGGCCGGGTGCAGCCGAGTCGCGCGAACTCAACATCGGTTTTTTCAGCCGCATGGTGCGGGGCACGCCCTGGGTGCGGCTCAAGGCGGCGGCCTCACTCGACGGCACCACGGCATTGCACAACGGCACCAGCCAATGGATCACCTCACCCGCCGCGCGGACCGATGGCCACGCCTGGCGCGCGCGGGCCTGCGCCGTGCTCACCGGCATTGGCACGGTGCTGGACGACGACCCGCGCCTGGATGTGCGCGAGGTGCCAACCCCGCGCCAGCCGCATGTGGTGGTGGTGGACAGCCAATTGCAAACCCCGCCGGATGCGCGCCTTTTCATGGCCGGCCGCACTTGCATGATCTACGCAGCCACCCCAAATGATAAAAAAAAGGCCGCACTGGAAGCGCGTGGCGCCACGGTGGTTTATTTGCCCAATTCACAAGGCAAAGTGGGCTTGCCCGCCATGTTGCGCGACCTGGCCCAGCGCGGCGTGAACGAGCTGCATGTGGAAGCCGGCAACAGGCTCAATGGCTCGTTCGTGCGCGAGGGGCTGGTGGACGAGATGCTGGTGTACCTGGCGCCTACCTTGCTGGGACCAGGCCTGGGCATGGCCCATGTAGGTCCGTTCGATACCTTGGCGCAAGGCCTGGCCATGGACTTCACTTCGGTAGACCGGGTAGGTCCAGACATCCGCCTCGTGGCAAGAGTCCGAGGGCGCGACGCTTTTTGAGCGCAACGGCGCAGGGCCTGTGGGGCCGGCCTTTTTCACCGGCAAGCCAGCTGGCTGCCCTGCCCTGGCGCCCGCAACTGCATGCCACCGATGGCGGCAGCCGCTGCAAAGCCGGCCTGATGAAAGGTGTCGAGCACACGCGCCAGTGCATCAGGGCTGCAGCTCACCAGCAGGCCGCCGCTGGTCTGGGGGTCGGTCAGCAGGTGGCGCTGCCATTCGGGCACGCCGGGCGCCCAGGCCACATCGGCGCCATAGGCGGCCCCGTTGCGTGCCGAGGCCCCCGTGACCACGCCGTCGGCCGCAAACCGCGCCGCGGCCTCAATGACCGGCACCTGGGCCAGCTCCACCTGGGCTGAAAGCCCCGAGCCCCGGCACACCTCCAGCAGGTGGCCTGCCAGGCCGAAGCCGGTGACGTCGGTCATGGCGTGCACGCCGTCGAGCGCACCCAGGGCAATGCCCACCCGGTTGAGCTGTGTGGTGTAGCGCAGCATGTCGGCGTAGCCGGCAGCATCCAGCAGGCCTTTTTTCAGTGCGGCCGAGAGAATGCCCACCCCCAGCGGCTTGCCCAGCACCAGCACATCGCCCGCCTGCGCGTCGGCATTGCGGCGCACGCGCTGCGGGTGCACCAGACCCAGGCCCACCAGGCCATAGATGGGTTCGAGCACATCGATCGAATGCCCGCCCGCGATGGGGATGCCGGCATCGCGGCACACGGCGGCGCCGCCTTCCAGCACTCGGCCAATCACTTCGGGCGGCAGCTGGGCAATGGGCATGCCCACCAGCGCCAGCGCCATGATGGGTGTGCCGCCCATGGCGTAGATGTCGGACAGCGCATTGGTGGCGGCGATGCGGCCAAAGTCGTAGGGGTCGTCAACGATGGGGGTGAAAAAATCGGTGGTGGCCACCAGCGCCTGGCTGTCATTCAGGCGGTAGACGGCCGCATCGTCGCTGGTTTCGGTGCCCACCAGCAGTTCGGGTGGCACGATGCCCTGCGGTGCGCGTGCCAAAATCTCCTGTAGCAGGCCCGGCGCTATCTTGCAACCGCAACCGCCGCCGTGCGAGAACTGGGTAAGACGAATGGGTTTTGAATCAACAGTCATGGTGCGCGCGATTGTGCCAGCCGGCCGCCGGCCCGCGCGGGGCAAGGGCTTGGCGCCATGAGCCACCGCGGTCCCGTGCGCGTGGCGGATCGCCATGCATTTCACACCCTGATCGATGCGCGCTCGCCCGCCGAATACGCACTTGACCATATTCCCGGCGCCATCAACTGCCCGGTGCTCGACGACGACGAGCGCCGCATCGTCGGCACCATCTACAAGCAGCAAGGCGCCTTTGAGGCGCGGCGCGTGGGTGGCGCCATGGTGGCAGCCAATCTGGCGCGGCATTTGCGCGCGCAGTTTGCCGACCAACCCGCCAGCTGGAAGCCCCTGGTGTACTGCTGGCGCGGCGGCATGCGCAGCGGCTCGATGGTGACCTGGCTGCGCCTGGTGGGCTGGGATGCCCAGCAACTGGCCGGCGGTTACAAGGCCTGGCGCCGCCATGTGATAGACCGGCTGGCCGCGCTGGCGCCGCAGCTGCCCCTGCGTGTGATCTGCGGCCCCACCGGCAGCGCCAAGACGCGCGTGCTGCAGGCCCTGGCCGCGCGCGGCGCGCAGGTGCTCGACCTGGAGGCCTGCGCCCGCCACCGGGGATCGGTGCTGGGCGCCTGGCCGGGGGTGGAACAGCCCTCGCAAACCGCCTTCGAGACCACCCTGCTGCATGCGCTGGAGCCCCTGGATCTGCAGCGCACCATCTATGTCGAGGCCGAAAGCAGCAAGATCGGTCGCCTGGCGGTGCCCCAGCCCCTGGTGCAGCGGCTGCGCGCCAGCCCCTGTATCGAGATCGCCGCCAGTGTGCCGGCACGGCTGGATTTTCTGCTGCGCGACTACGCCAACCTGGGCAACGACCCGGCCCTGCTGACCCGCCAACTGGGTGTGCTCAAGGAATTGCACGGCAAGCAGGTGATTGCGCGCTGGCAAGAGTGGGCCGAGGCACGTGCGCTGGCTCCGCTGTTTGCCGAACTGGTGGCCTTGCACTACGACCCGCTCTATGCCCGCTCGCAAAGCACGCACCTGCACCAGTGGGCCACGCGGCACAGCCTGGCCAGCGACGATCTTTCTGCGGCCGGCATTGATGCCCTGGCCGAGCAACTGCTGGCGCTGGGTTGACTTCCCCGGAACCGGGCTGCGCTACAGGCTTCACTGGCCATCAACAAAGATCGCTTTTCGCGCTTGCCAGTAAAGCGCCATAGCCATTTTCCATCCCTATTTTTCAAGGCAACGCCCCATGATGGGGCGAACTGGCCGTGCACCTCCATGGCTTTTTTGGCGCGTTT
>JANJSZ010000288.1 GCA_024711405.1 Acidovorax sp. | reverse complement strand
CATCAGCCGCCTGCAGGTGTGGACGCAGCCGCTGTGGCTGGTGATGCTGGTGGTGCCGTTTGTCTATGTGCTGGTGCGCGATCCTGGTGCATTTTCGGGGGTTGTGCACTATGGCGGGGAGTCGGGGCGCAATGTGCACTTTCAGCTGCCCGTTTTTGGTGCGGCACTCACGGTCGGTATTGCGCTCATCACCCAGATGGGGGAGCAGGCCGACTATCTGCGCTTCATGCCTGCCCGCACACCCGCCACGCGTGGGCGCTGGTGGCTGGGCGTGCTGGTGGGCGGGCCGGGCTGGGTGGTGCTGGGCGTGCTCAAGATGCTGGGCGGCGCGCTGCTGGCCTGGCTGGCGCTCACCCACATGGTGCCGGCCGACCGCGCGGTGGACCCGAACCAGATGTACCTGGCCGCCTATGAATATGTGTTCCCCCACTACGGTTGGGCGGTGGCGGCCACGGCCTTGTTTGTGGTGATCTCGCAGCTCAAGATCAACGTGACCAACGCCTACGCGGGCTCGCTGGCCTGGTCCAACTTCTTCTCGCGCCTCACGCACAGCCACCCGGGGCGCGTGGTGTGGGTGGTGTTCAACACCCTCATCGCCTTCATGCTGATGGAGATGAACGTGTTCCGCGCCATGGGCGAGGTGCTGGGGCTGTACTCCAACATCGCCATCGCCTGGATCATGTCGGTGGTGGCCGACCTCGTCATCAACAAGCCGCTGGGCCTGTCGCCCAAGGGCATCGAGTTCAAGCGCGCGCACCTGTACGACATCAACCCCGTGGGCGTGGGTTCGATGGCGCTCGCGTCCGTTTTGTCCATCAGTGCGCACCTGGGGCTGTTCGGCCCGCTGCCGCAGGCGTTCTCGGCCGTGATTGCGATGGCCGTGGCCTTTGTCGCCGCACCGCTCATCGCCTGGGCCACCGGGGGGCGCTACTACATCGCGCGCCAGTCCGAGCCCGCTGCGCTGGCCGACGTGGTGGCAGTGCCCCTGCATGGCCCGCTGCGCCACAATGCCGAAGGGGGTCTGGGTACAGAGATGGGCAGCTACCGGCGCACCACCGTTCAGCGCTGCGTGATCTGCGAGCGCGAGTACGAGGCGCCCGACATGGCCCAGTGCCCCGCCTACCGGGGCGCCATCTGCTCGCTGTGCTGCACGCTGGACGCGCGCTGCGGCGACCTGTGCAAGCCCCACGCGAGCATGGCGGTGCAGTGGTCGGCTGCGCTGCACTGGGTGCTGCCGCGCGCCATGTGGCGCTACCTGGACACGGGCCTGGGCCATTTCCTGCTGCTGATGCTGGTGATTGCACCGCTGCTGGCTTCGGTGATGGGGCTGCTCTACCACCAGGAACTCAACACCATCGCCCAGGCAGCCACCGACACCGAGGTGATGGCGGCACCCGAAGTGGCGCTGCGCTCGGGCCTGCTCAAGGCCTATCTTGCGCTGCTGGTCATCTCGGGCATCGTGGCCTGGTGGCTGGTGCTGGCGCACAAGAGCCGCCAGGTGGCGCAGGAAGAATCCAACCGCCAGACGGGCCTTTTGGTGCGCGAGATCGAGCTGCACCGCCAGACCGACGAAGCGTTGCAGACGGCGCGCAGCGTGGCCGAGGCTGCCCAGCAGCAGGCCGAGGATGCCCGTTTGCGGGCAGACCAGGCCAACCAGGCCAAGAGCCGCTATATCAGCGCCATCAGCCATGAGATCCGCACACCGCTCAACTCCATCCTGGGCTATGCGCAGCTCATGGGCGAGGACGTGGGCGTGCCACCGCACCGCAAGCAGGCGGTGCATGTGATCCGGCGCGGGGGGGAGCATTTGTTGTCGCTCATCGAAGGCACGCTCGACATCGCGCGCATCGAGTCGGGCAAGCTCACGCTGGATGTGGCGCCCATGCGCTTTGCCGATGGCCTGCACGAGATGGCCAGCCTGTTCGAGCTGCAGGCCGCCGCCAAGGGCCTGGGGTTCGCGTTCGACGTACAAGGGGTGATTCCGGAGGTGGTGCGCGCCGACGACAAGCGCCTGCGCCAGATCCTCATCAACCTGCTGGGCAACGCGGTCAAGTTCACCGCGCAGGGCACTGTCACGCTGCGCGTGCGCCATGCGCGCGAGATGGCGCGCATCGAGGTGCAGGACACCGGGCCGGGCCTCACGGCCGAGGAGATCGAGCGCATCTTCGAGCCCTTTGCACGCGGTGGATCGGGTGGTGGCAGCACCGCTGCCGCACCGGGTGCGGGCCTGGGCCTGACCATTGCCAAGATGCTCACCGCGCTCATGGGCGGCGAGCTGACGGTGAGCAGCACCCCGGGCATGGGGTCGGTATTCCACGTCAAGCTGTTCCTGCCGGAGGTCCATGGAGACGCACTGAGCAAGACAGCGGCGCTGACTGCATATACCCAGCGCCTGCGCAATGGGTACGCGGGCGAGCGCCGCCGCATCCTGGTCGTGGACAACGAAGAGCCCGACCGCGAGCTGTTGGTGCAACTGCTCGAACCCCTGGGCTTCGAGCTGCGCCAGGCCGCGAGCGGCCACGATGCGCTGGACCTTCTGGCTACGGGCTACCGCCCGCACGCCATCTTCATGGATCTGGCCATGCCCGGCATCGACGGGTGGGAGACCCTGCGGCGCGTGCGGCAGATGCACCTTGAAGACGTCCACTGCGCCATCGTTTCCGCCAACGCCTTCGACAAGGCGCTGGACAACGACGTGGATATTCGGCCCGAGGACTTCATCGTCAAGCCCGTGCGCCACAGCGAGCTGCTGGACTGGCTGGAGCGCCGCCTGGGACTGCAGTGGCAACACGACGAGGCCACCGAAACCCCCACCGGGCCAGCGCCCGCGGCGGCATCCGCTGCGTCCGCGCCCCTCACCTATCCCGATGCCACTGCGCTGTCGGCTTTGGCCCAGGTCGTGGCGCTGGGCTACTACCGGGGCATTCTCAACACCCTGGATGACATCGAGCGCAGCCAGCCCGCGCACCAGGCGTTTGTGCATACCATGCGGCAGATGGCGCGCGAATTCCAGTTCGACGCCATGGGCCAGATGCTGGAGCGGGCCCCCTCGTGATGACGTCCACCATTCCCATGACTGCCACCTTGCCATCTTCCACCCCCGTGACCCCGGCGCTGGACCGCGCCGACAGCGACCTGGTGCTCATCGTGGACGATGTGCCCGACAACCTGGCCGTGCTGCACGACGCGCTCGACGAATCGGGTTACACCGTGCTGGTGGCTACGCACGGCGAAGCCGCACTGCAGCGTGCCGCACAGGCGCTGCCAGATATCGTGCTGCTCGACGCCATGATGCCCGGCATGGACGGCTTTGAAGTGGCGCGGCGCCTGAAGGCATCGCCCGCCACGGCACACATCCCCATCATCTTCATGACGGGCCTCACCGAAACCGAACACCTGGTCGCTGCGTTGGAGGCGGGGGGTGTGGACTACGTGACCAAGCCCATCAAGCCCCGCGAGGTGATGGCCCGCATGGGCGTGCACCTGGGCGGCGCCCGCAAGGCCCGGCAGGACGCACGCCAGGCGCGCGAGGCGCGCAACGCGCTCGATGCCTTTGGCTACGCCAGCATCACCGTGCGTGCGGTGGATGGCCGC
This sequence comes from Acidovorax sp., assembly GCA_024711405.1. Classification (GTDB taxonomy): domain Bacteria; phylum Pseudomonadota; class Gammaproteobacteria; order Burkholderiales; family Burkholderiaceae_C; genus Acidovorax. The sequence continues at coordinate 258 of JANJSZ010000288.1, read as the reverse complement.
ATCGTGTGGCAGACGCCGCTGGCGCGCGAGCTGCTGCAAAGCTACTTTGGCGAGGTGGGCACGGACGGCACGCCTACCGCCTTCGGCCACTGGGCGCCCGAGCCGGTGCAGGCCTGGTTGCGCCGCCATGTACTGGCTGACAACGCCGCCGAGCTGCTGGCCGCATCGCTGGCCGAACCCCCGCGCCTGGCTGTGGAGCAGGGCGCCCGCCGCCTCACCTTCCGCCTGCACCAGCAGGCGGGCGACAGCGAGGGCGGG
>JANJSZ010000285.1 GCA_024711405.1 Acidovorax sp. | reverse complement strand
CTGGTGGATGACGATGCGCATATCCGCCTGGTGATTGCACAAGAGCTGATGGCGGACCCCCGCACCCTGGTGGTGGCGCAGGCGTCCAGCCTGCGCGAGGGGCGCAAGGCCATCAAGCAGCACGAGTTCGATGTGCTGCTGGTGGATTTGCATCTGGGTGACGGCGAGGGCTTCGAACTGCTCGATTACCTCAAGACCGTGCGCCCCTCGGCCGAGGCGGTGGTGATCTCCGTCATGGAGAACGAAGACGAAGTGCTGCGCGCCTTTGAGCTGGGTGCCACCGGGTACCTCGGCAAGAACTCGTGGTTTGGCAACTATGCGCAGGCAGTGCTGCAGGTGGTCAATGGCGGTGCGTCCATCACGCCCACCTTGGCGCGCCGCCTGTTGCAGCGGTTTGACAAGACCCACGCCGATCCGCCCAAGCGCCAGGAACCCGCCGAAGCCGAGCTCTTGTCCGACCGCGAGAAGGATGTCCTGCGCATGGTGGCCGGCGGTTACACCACCGCAGAAATTGCCACCAACCTGCGCATCAGCACCATGACGGTGAACACGCACATTCGTAACATCTACCGCAAGTTGCAGGTGCGTACCCGCGCCCAGGCTGTGCGGTTTGCGTCGCTGCGGGGGCTGTTCTAGGCGCCGCGGTTGCCGCGAATGTGCCGACATGTTTCGTACCAGCCCGCCCCGTTTCGCCCTGGCCTGTCTGGCACTCTGGCTGGTGCAATGGGTCTTGGGTCTCTTGCTGGTGGGGTATTTCTGGGCCTTGAGCTCCCCCGCCGTGCAGTGGCTTGTGGCCACCCAGCTCATGAGCCAGACTCTGCTGGGGCTGCTGATCCTGGTCCAGCTTCCGCGGGCCCTGCAGTGGCGGCCACGGCGCAATCCCCGCCCCAGTGCCGAAGTGCAGGCCGAGCGCCAGCGCATCGCCCGGGAGCTGCATGACAACGTTGGCTCGCAACTGGTCAACACCATGGGGCTGCTGAACCCCCAAGTGCCAGCCCATTCGCAGGCGCTGCGGGCGCTGGAGCAGTGTCTGCTGGACCTGCGCCTGGTGGTGGATTCTATGGACAGCGGTGCCGACATGCTCGCCGATCGCCTGGCGCGCCTGCGCCACCGCGTCCAGCCGGTGCTGGACCGGCGTGGCATTCGCATGGCGTGGCATGTCCAGGCCGCAGACGGCATTGCAACGCCCAGTGGTGTGCGCGCCCAGCACATGGTCTCCATCGTGCAGGAAGCCTTGAGCAACGTGCTGCAGCACGCGCAGGCCACGCAGGTGGCGGTGCGCCTGCACTATGTCGGGGAACCGGGCGCATGGTGCCTGGAGGTCTGCGACAACGGGCGAGGCCTGTCCGAGGATTCTGCGGCTTCTGGCACCCAGCCGCCAGGCTTTGGCCTGGAGGGCATGCGCCACCGGGCGTTGCAGATGGGCGGGGCGCTGGAGCTGGTCCGGCCCGAGGAGGGCGGCACCTGCATTCGCGTGGTGCTGCCAGTCGATGGCGCACCCCAGCCGCTGCGCCAGGGGTTGCACGGCGCATAGCCCGGCTCGGATAGCGGTGGCATGGCCCGCTGAGCGTCCCTGGGTGCTGCAAAGTCTGGTGCGGTTCACCATGAAAAATAAATCAAGCGCTTTGCTGGCAGGCGCTGGCTGCTATCAAAAGATGATTGGTTGCGCGCAAGACTCCCGGCTCCGCTGGCGCGGCCGGGTTCGTCGCATGTGGCACACTCCCCCGCTTTTCCCGTTGATGTGCCCGCAGAATTAGAACGCCATGCAAAAGATCGTCCGGCAGATTGCCGAAGAAATCCGGATCACCGAGCAACAGGTCAAGGCCGCTGTGGAGCTGCTCGATGGCGGCGCCACGGTGCCCTTCATCGCACGCTACCGCAAGGAAGTGACCAACGGGCTCGACGATATCCAGCTGCGTGAGCTGGAAGCGCGCCTGTCCTACCTGCGCGAGCTCGAAGACCGCCGCGCCGCCGTGCTCAAGAGCATCGACGAGCAGGGCAAGCTGACCGACGCGCTGCGTGCTTCCATAGCTGCCGCGCCGACCAAGCAGGAGCTGGAAGACATCTACCTGCCCTTCAAGCAAAAGCGCCGCACCAAGGGCCAGATTGCGCGCGAGTGCGGCATCGAGCCGCTGTCCGACAAGCTGTTTGCCGACCCCATGCTCGACCCCGTGAGGGAAGCCGCGGCATTTACCAGGCCGCCCGAAGTGCTGGACGATGGCAAGCCGGGCGCCGATTTCTCCACCGTGCCCGCCGTGCTCGACGGTGTGCGCGACATTCTGAGCGAGCGCTGGGCCGAGGACGCCGTGCTGGTGCAATCCCTGCGTGAATGGCTGTGGGCCGAGGGCCTGCTGCGCAGCAAAAAGGTCGAAGGCAAGAACGAGAACGACCCCGAGGTCTCCAAGTTCCGTGACTACTTCGACTACGACGAGCCCATCGGCCGCGTGCCATCGCACCGTGCGCTGGCCGTGTTCCGCGGCCGGGGCCTCGAAATCCTCGAAGCCAAGCTGGTCTTGCCGGTGGAACCAGAACCCGGCAAGCCCAGCATCGCCGAAGGCAAGATCGCCCTGCATCTGGGCTGGAGCCATGCCGGCCGTCCCGCCGACGACCTGCTGCGCAAGTGCGTGGCCTGGACCTGGCGCGTGAAGCTGAGCCTCTCCATCGAGCGCGACCTGTTCGCCCGCCTGCGCGACGACGCCGAGAAGGTCGCCATCAAGGTGTTTGCCGACAACCTGCGCGACCTGCTGCTGGCCGCACCCGCCGGCCCGCGCGTGGTGATGGGGCTGGACCCCGGCATTCGCACCGGCGTGAAGGTGGCCGTGG
>JANJSZ010000273.1 GCA_024711405.1 Acidovorax sp. | reverse complement strand
GACCAGCGCCGTGGCGATGATGGTGAGCGAGCCACCTTCCTCGACCTTGCGTGCCGCACCGAAGAAGCGCTTGGGGCGCTGCAGCGCGGCGGCGTCCACACCGCCTGAAAGCACCTTGCCGCTCGACGGCACGACGTTGTTGTAGGCGCGGGCCAGGCGGGTGATGGAGTCCAGCAGGATCACCACGTCTTTTTTCAGCTCGACCAGGCGCTTGGCGCGCTCGATCACCATCTCGGCCACATGCACGTGGCGGGCGGCGGGCTCGTCGAAGGTGGAGGCGATGATTTCGCCCTTCACCGTGCGCTGCATTTCGGTCACTTCTTCAGGGCGCTCGTCCACCAGCAGCACCATCAGGTGCACATCGGGGTTGTTGGCCGTGATGGCATGGGCGCTGTGCTGCATCATCACCGTCTTGCCGCTCTTGGGCGGAGCGACGATCAGGGCGCGCTGGCCGCGGCCGATGGGCGCGATGATGTCGATGATGCGGCCGGTGATGTTCTCTTCGCTCTTGACGTCGCGTTCCAGGCGCATCTGTTCCTTGGGGAACAAAGGAGTCAGGTTTTCGAACATCACCTTGTGCTTGTTCTGCTCGGGCGGGCCTCCATTGACGGAGTCGAGCTTGTTCAGCGCGAAGTAACGTTCACCGTCTTTGGGGGTACGGACCTCCCCTTCGATCATGTCGCCGGTGTGCAGGTTGAAGCGGCGCACCTGGCTGGGGCTGATGTAGATGTCGTCCGTACTGGCCGTGAAGCTCGTGTCGGGGCTGCGCAGGAAGCCGAAGCCGTCGGGCAGGATTTCCAGCACGCCGTCGGCAATGATCTGTTCCCCGGTCTTGGCGCGCTTCTTGATGATGGCAAACATCAACTCCTGCTTGCGCATGCGGCCCGTGTTTTCGATTTCGAGTTCTTCGGCCTGCTTCAGGACTTCAGACACGTGCAGTGCCTTGAGTTCGTTTAAGTGCATGGATTGACTCCTTGGCGGAGCTGGTATGAATCTTCGGGGAGGGGGGCCGGGGCCGGATGGGCTGCTGTTTGCAGCTCCGGCGCGCCTGGGATCTTGGTCCGGCTGCCAATGCATGCAGCCCGGTGATCTGGAAGAATTATGACAGGAAAAAAAGCGAGGACTTCATGCGGGCGCAATTGAGTCGATGACTGCCGCCGACTCGGGTGCCTGTGTGTGCACCATGCATCCGATAAAAAGCCCCGGTGGCGGCACAACCAACGGGGCGTCGGTGAATCAGGTCAGTTGCTGATCGATGAAGGCGGTCAGTTGCGCCTTGCTCATGGCGCCGACCTTGGTGGCGGCCAGCTGGCCGTCCTTGAACAGCATCAGCGTGGGGATGCCGCGGATACCGAACTTGGCGGGGATCTCGCGGTTTTCGTCCACGTTCATCTTGGCGATCTGCAGCTTGCCCTGGTAGGTGCCGGCCACTTCGTCCAGGATGGGGGCGATCATCTTGCAGGGGCCGCACCATTCGGCCCAGTAGTCCACCAGCACGGCGGTGCCGGGTTGGAGCACGTCGGCTTCAAAGCTGGCGTCAGAGACATGTTTGATGAGTGCGCTGGCCATGGCGGATTCCTTGATTTTGAGCGGTTTGCGACCGGTGTACGTTTAAAGTCTGGGCATTGTGACAGAAACCAATCCCATGTTCACCGGTATGGCCGGGCCTTGCGACGCTATGACAGTCATAGCGAAAAGCGATCAGTGCGCTGCCTTGTGGCAGCACGTGCTGGCCCAGGTGGAGGCGCACATGCAGGGGGTGCGGGCCCATCCTGCACGCACCGTGGTGCTGCTGCCCTATGCCCAGCTCATGCCCTGGGCGCAGCGCTACTGGGCCTTGCACCATGCCGACGGATTTGCACCCCGTTTCGAAACCACGCGCAACTGGGCCCGCCAGCTGGCCGCTTTTGTGCCGCAAGGCGACGACCTGGCCGGTGACGTGGCGCGCGACACGCTCACCGCGCGCGCCTTGCTTGATCGCGCCGGCCTGGCCGCGCAACGCGACGTGCTGGCGGTGCCCTTGCAAGAGGCTGCCGCCCAGCTGGCAGTGGCCGTGGCCGCCATGGCCCCGGCGCAGCGCGAGGCCTGGGGGATTCAGGCGCGCAGCCGGATGACGGAGCCTGACGAAGGTTCGGCCCTGCGTTTCGAGGCCGTCGTGGCCCGCATTGCGCTCGAATGGGTGCTGGCCTCGCGCCATGCCACCGATGTGTTGTTCGAGCCCGGCGTGCGCCAGTCGGTCGATGCCCTGGTGGTACTGCATGGCTTTCAGGTGGAGCCCTTGGCACAGACCCTGCAGGTTCACTGGGGCGACCAGGCCGTGGCCCTGGCATTGCCGCCTGCGGCACTGGATGCCAGCGCGCGCGGCCGCATTGCCCTGCATGCGGCCCAGGATGCCGAGGACGAGGCCCAGCGGGCGGCGGCCTGTGTGCTGGCCCATGTGGTGGCGGGCCGCACCCCGGTGGCGCTGGCGGCCAACGACCGCGCCCTCACGCGCCGCATCGGGGCGCATCTGGCCAGCTGTGGCGTGGCGGTGCGCGATGAAAACGGCTGGACGCTCTCGACCACCCGCGCGGCCGCGCAGCTGATGGCCGCGCTCAAGGCTTGCGCCTGGAACGCCTCGACCGACGAGGTGCTGGACTGGCTCAAGCACGCACCGGTCATTGAGCCCGCTGTGCTCAACCCGCTGGAGCGCGTATTGCGCAAGGCCGCTGTGGCCGCCTGGTCGGGCGCGGTCGGGCGCAACTGGGCCGACAAGCCCGCCCTGGCGGCCTGTGTGGCCCAGGTGCAGGACTGGTGCGAAGGCCTGCGCGCGCCGCGTCCGCTGGCGCAGTGGCTGCAGTCCCTGCGTGGCCTGCTGGTGGCCAGTGGCCAGTGGCCCCAGCTCGAAGCGGACGCCGCAGGCACCCGCGTGCTGACGGCGCTGCGCTTGCAGGCGGGCCAGGAGGCCGAGCTGGAGGGCTGGGACAGCGCCGGCCGGCGCATGGCCCTGGCCGAGTTCACCCGCTGGACCAACGAGGTGCTGGAAGCTGCGCGCTATGTACCCAGCCAGATGGGCGATGCGCCCGTGGTCGTATTGCCCATGCCCCAGTTGCTGGCCCGCCCGTTTGCCGCCCTGGTGCTGCCCGGCTGCGATGAAAAACGCCTGCAACCCTCGCCCGAGCCCGTCGGCGACTGGACCCCCGCGCAGCGCCAGGCCTGGGGCCTGCCCACGCGCGAATCGCTGGAGCTGGCCCAGCGCGCCGCCTGGCTGCACGCACTGCAGACACCCGCGGTGGATGTGCTCTGGCGCACAGGTGACGAAGGCGGCGAGCCCCTGCTGGCCAGCGCGCTGGTGCAGGCCCTGCACCTCGAAGGCGCGGCGGCCCACGGTGCCGACGACCGCAGCCAGCGCGCCGTGGCGGCCCACCCCACGGCGCGGCCCTTGCCCGATGGCCGCGCGCTGCCGGTGGTACGGATCTCGTCCACCGCGTATTCCGATCTGCGGCATTGCCCCTACCGTTTTTTTGCGTTGCGCCAGCTGGGCCTGCAGGAGGCCAACGAACTGGCCGCCGAGGTGGACAAGCGCGACTTTGGCAATTGGCTGCACGCGGTGCTGCAGCACTTTCACGAAGGCCTGCTGGCCGAGCCTGCGGACGACGCAGCCACCCGCATCGCCCGCATGGATGGTGCCGCGCAGGCCGTCACGCTGCAGCAAGGCCTGGGCGAGGGGGACTTTCTTCCCTTTGCAGCGGGCTGGCCGCAGGTGCGCGACGGCTATCTGCGCTGGCTGGTCCAGCATGAACAGGCCGGGGGCCACTTTCGGCAGGCCGAGGTGCAAGCCAGCCAGCCACTGGGCGCCCTGCAGCTCGTGGGCGCCATCGACCGCATCGATGCCGTCTCGACCACGGGTGAACCCATGCCGCTGGTCATCGACTACAAGACCGAGAACGACACCGCCACGCGCCAGCGCATCAAGGCGGGCGCGGAAGACACCCAGCTCGCGTTCTACGCCGCCTTGCTGAGCCATGACACGCTGCGTGCCGCCTATGTGAACGTGGGCGAGCGCGGCGAGACACAGCTGCACGAACAGGACGAGGTGGTGCACCTGCGCGACCTGCTGGTGGAAGGCATCCAGCACGACTTCGCCAGCATTGCGGCTGGCGCGCCCATGCCCGCGCTGGGCGAGGGCGCCGTGTGTGACTACTGCGCTGCGCGGGGACTGTGCCGAAAAGACTTCTGGAATGACTGAGGCCCACCGGTGACCGAACACACCCACACCACTGCGGCCTACGAACACAACGGCCACCCTGTCTCGCGCGCGGCGTTTTATGCCATCGCCTGCGACCCCGCGCGCAGCGTGGCCGTGGAGGCCTGCGCGGGCGCGGGCAAGACCTGGATGCTGGTCTCGCGCATGCTGCGTGCCTTGCTCGACGGCGCCGCGCCGCATGAAATTTTGGCCATCACCTTCACCAAGAAGGCGGCAGGGGAAATGCGCCAGCGGCTGCAGGAGTGGCTGGAAACGTTTGCCCAGGCCCCGCTGGATGCATTGGGTGCAGAGCTGATTTCAAGAGGAATCAGCCCAGAGCGCGCACTGGACAAGCGCGAGGCGCTGCAAAATCTATACCGCCAGATGCTGGCCAGTGGCCGCCCCGTGCAGATCCGCACCTTCCACAGCTGGTTTGCCGCGCTGCTCGGAACGGCGCCGCTGGCGCTGCTGCAGGCGCAGGGTTTGCCTGCCAATTTTGAGCTGCTCGAAGACGATGCCGAGGCCGTGCGCGAGGTGTGGGGGCCGTTCCTGCAGACTGTCGCCACCAGCGCCACGCTGCGGGCCGACTACGAGGCCGTGGTGGCCCGCCATGGCCGCTCGCAAACGCACAAGGCGCTGGCGGCGGCGCTGGCCAAGCGGGTGGAGTTTGATCTGGCCGACGCCGCGGGGGTGGTCGATGCCTCGGTGCCGCCAGCAGGGGCGCTGTTCCCCGATCTATCGGACGAAAACGACCCGACTATCGCGCTATTGCGCCGTGAGCGTGATGCCCTGCTGGCCGCGGCGCTCGCGCTGGGGCGGGCCAGCGCACCCACTTTCTCTGCCAAGGGTGTTGCGCTGGAAGCCGCGGTTGGCGCCGAAGACGCCGATGGCCTGATCGACGCCCTGCTCACCCAAAAGGGCGAGCCGCGCAAGTTCAACGACAAGCTGGCCGGGATCGAGCAGGTACGTCACGTACAGGCACTGTGCCAGCGTGCCCTCACCGCCCGCCGCCAGCACGACGCCTGGCAGCACCAGCAGCGCATGGCCCGGCTGGCGCGCTGCCTGATTGCGGAGTTTGCCGCCGTCAAGCACCAGCATGGCTGGGTGGACATGAACGACGTGGAGCGCACGGCCCTGGTCATGCTGGCCGACCCCGTGCTCTCGGGCTGGGTGCAGGAACGCCTGGACGCCCGCATCCGCCACCTGCTGGTCGATGAGTTCCAGGACACCAACCCGCTGCAGTGGCAGGCGCTGCACGCCTGGCTGGCGGGCTATGCGGGCTCGGGCGGTGGTGCCACGGCGCCCAGTGTGTTCATCGTGGGAGACCCCAAGCAGAGCATCTACCGCTTTCGCCGTGCCGAGCCGCAGGTGTTCATCGCCGCGCAGGCCTTTGTGCGCGATGGCCTGGGAGGGGATCTGCTCAGTTGTGACCACACGCGCCGCAATGCCACGGGCGTGATCGCCGCCGTGAACCATGCCATGGGCACCGCGCAGGCACAGCACGAGACGAGCGGTTTTCGCGACCACACCACCGAATCCAGAGACCCCGGCGTGCTGCTGCGCCTGCCCGCCATCCTGCCGCCCGATGCGGGTGGTGGTGGGGCGGCCGACCCGCTTGCCTGGCGCGACAGCCTGACCGAGCCGCGCCACGAGCCCGAGGCAACCCAGCGCATGCGCGAATCCGCGCAGGCCGCCGCCTGGGTGGCGGCGCAGATCGCGCAAGGCACACCGCCCAACGAAGTGCTGGTGCTGGCCCGCAAGCGCGACCGGCTCGCCGCCATGCAGGAGGCCCTGCGCGCCCTGCATTTGCCTTGTGTGCAGCCCGAAAAGGCCGACCTGTTCGACGCGCCCGAGGTGCAGGACATGGTGGCGCTGCTCGATGCGCTGGTGTCCACCGGGCATGACCTGTCGCTGGCCCGCGCGCTCAAGTCGCCGCTGTTCGGTCTGGGCGACGATGCCCTCGTGGCCCTGGCCGTACTGCGCCGCCAGCCCGAGCATGCCAGCAGCAGCTGGTTTGATCTGCTGCAAGAAAGTGAGCTCCTACCGCTTGAACTGCAGGCGCTATCCACCAATTTGGTCCAATACAAGTCTTGGGTGGATGCCCTGCCGCCACACGATGCGCTGCACGCCATCTACCAGCATGGCGACGTGCTGGCCCGCTTTGCCGCCGCAGCCCCCGCCGCGCAGCGCATGGCGGTGCTGGCCAATCTGCGCGCGCTGCTCTCGGCCGCGCTGCAGCACGATGGCGGTCGCTACCTCACGCCCTATGCCTTTGTGCGCGCCATGAAAAAAGGCGGCGTGCGGGCGCCCGGCCGGGTGGATGCGCAGGCCGTGCGCCTGCTCACCGTGCACGGTGCCAAGGGGCTGGAGGCGCGCTGCGTGCTGCTGCTCGACACCGACACCCGCCCGCAGAAGGCCGAAACCATGGGCGTGCTGGTGGACTGGCCCGGCGAGCAGGCCGTGCCCGCAGGCTTTGTCTTTCTGGCCAGTGAATCGAGCCCGCCGCCCAGCGCCGAAGCCGCCCTGGCCGCCGAGCAGCAGGCCCGCCAGCGCGAAGAACTGAACATGCTCTACGTGGCCATGACGCGCGCCAAACACTGCCTGGCGCTGTCGTCGGTGGCGCCCGGTGTGTCTGCGCCGGGCAGCTGGTGGAACCGGCTGGAGCCGCTGCTGGCCGATGCGCAGATGCCGGGCGTACCTGCGGCAAGTGAGGGCGATGGGGTTGCCGGGATGCCTGACAGTGCGCACGACCATTTCACCCTGGCCGAGTTGCCCGTGCTTCCTGCCGAATTGCGCGCCATCCCCCGGGCTGCGCAAGCAGGCGCCGACCCGGCCGACCCGGACGCATCGCTGTCCACCCCCGCATCGCGCCTGGGCGAGGCCATGCACCAGTTGCTGGAGCAGGCCGGTGTGGCCGGTGCGCCGCTGGCCGATCTGCGTGCCGACGGCTGGCCCGCCGCACGCGTGGCGTGCCTGGCGCAGGACTTCGATATCACCGTGGCCGCCGCGCGCACCGCCGCCCAGACCGCCCGGCGCATCCTGGCGGGCGAGGGTGCCTGGGCCTGGGATGCCACGGTGGTGGACACCGCCATCAACGAGGCGCCCCTGCGCCACCAGGGCCAGAGCCTGCGCATCGACCGCCTGGTGCACTGCCACCAGCCGCCCGAGCGCAAGGGCTGGTGGGTGCTGGACTACAAAAGCGCCGCCGAGCCCGAGCGCCAGCCCGCGCTGATGGCGCAGTTGCAGCGCTACCGCGCGGCGGTATCGGGGCAGGTGCCCGGCGAGCCGGTGCGGGCGGCGTTCCTCACGGGCGACGGGCGCATGGTGCCGGTGTCCGATGGCGCCCCTCCCGCCGAAGCGGCCTTGGCGGCGGGCGCGGATCGGGCGGCGCAGGCCGTACGGCATACTCTCGCCCCCGCGCCGGGGCCTGCCCAAGGCTCCCTGTTCTGAGCGCCGAACGTTGTCGATGGATTGAAAGGTTTCCCCCATGAATGCACCCACCCCCCTGGCCACCGATGTAGCCAACCCGCTGCACTGCGATGCTGTCATCGTGGGCGGTGGCCCCGCCGGGCTGATGGCGGCCGAGGTGCTGGCGCAGGCGGGCGTGGCGGTGCATGTGTTGGACGCCATGCCCTCGGTGGGGCGCAAATTCCTGCTGGCGGGCAAGGGTGGGCTCAACCTCACGCATTCCGAGCCGCACGCGCCCTTTGTCAGCCGCTACGCCGGGCGCCAGCCGCAGATCGAGCCGCTCGTCCAGGCCTTTGGCGGGCCCGAGGTGCGTGCCTGGGCGCAGGGGCTGGGGGTGGAAACCTTTGTGGGCAC
>JANJSZ010000262.1 GCA_024711405.1 Acidovorax sp. | reverse complement strand
AATCAGCGTGGCATCCACCACCGTGCCCGCTTTGAGTTGCAGCCCTTTGGCTTGGAGCAGCGCATTGACCGTGGCCAGGATCTGATCGGCCAGCTTGTGGCGCTCCAGCAGATGCCGAAAGCGCAGGATGCTCGACTCACTTGGGATCTGTTCATCGCAGTGAGACAGTCCTGCAAAGTCTCGGAAGGCGGGCACGTCGTGCAGCGCTTCTTCCATGGCCGGGTCACTGAGCTTGAACCATTGCTACTGAGATGGACCCGACGCCACCTTCGCAGGAAACTGGGCGTCCTCGCAACTTGCTGCTACCGGAGGTTCATCATGGAAGTTGACATTCTGGGCATCGACTTGGCCAAGCGCGTGTTCCAGTTGCACGGTGCCGATCGTCGCGGTCATGTGCTGCATCGAGCCAAGGTCACTCGATCGGAGCTGCTGGAGTCCGTTCGGCAACTTCGTCCACGAATCATCGCGATGGAAGCTTGTAGTTCAGCGCACCATTGGGCGAGGCAGTTCCAAGCCATCGGCGTCGAGGTCAAACTGGTCAGCCCTCACTACGTCAAACCCTTCGTCAAAACGAACAAGAACGATCGCAACGATGCCGAGGCGATCGTCGAGGCCGCCTGCCGCCCGAGCATGAACTTCGTGCCGGTGAAGTCGGTCGAGCAGCAAGACATCCAGGCCATCCACCGAACGCGCGAACTGCTGGTACATCAGCGCACCGCACTCATCAACCAGGTTCGAGGACTGCTCGCTGAAAGAGGCATCACCGTGAATCGATCTCCAGCAGCGTTCAAGAAGTCCGTCCCCGAAATTCTTGAGCAGGCACAGGGCGAGCTGACCGTTCTCTGCCAAGCGTTGCTGCGCATGGCACTGGATAGGTTCCGCGCTATCGAAGCGCAGATTGCCCAAACAGAAGGATGGCTTGAAGCCGTTATGGAACAGTCCGCGTTGTGCCAAAAGATCGCAGCCATCCCAGGCGTCGGGGTGATGACCGCCACAGCAATGGTGGCTGCGGTCGGCGACGCCAAAGCATTCAAAAACGGCCGCCATTTGGCTGCTTGGATTGGACTCGTTCCACAGCAAAACTCATCAGGCGGAAAGTCTCGCCTGCTCGGCATCAGCAAGCGGGGAGACGACTACTTGCGGAGGCTGTTGATCCACGGGGCGCGCTCCGTTCTGATCAGGGTTACGTGCCGCAAAGATGCACGCAGCTTGTGGCTTCAGGAACTGATCGCCAGACGCGGATACAACCGCGCGACCGTAGCGCTGGCCAACAAAAATGCACGGATCATTCAGTCCGTCCTGAGTGGTCCTGAGAGCTACCGCCCGTCGATGGTGGCGGCATAGCGGAACGCTCTCGAACTTGATTCCAGGCCGGAAGAATCGGCCAACACCCAGCCGTGGTTTTTGCGACGCTTCTCAAATGTGATGACACAACCGGTTAGACCAGCGTTCCGTGATCCTGTACTTCATGTGGGCCGAGCGATCAGGCCGAACTGCTGCTAAGGACGGAACGCGCGGATCTCATCAAGGCTGCGGGCAAGCAAAAGCATTGTCCATCAAGCAAGCCGAATACATGTGTGCAGACCGTTGATCATCAAACGAGAGGGGCTTGCAAAAGGCGTCGGGTCCATACATGCATGAAATGAATGCGCAGCAGGGTTTGCACCCCAAAGGGCTGCTGGCCTCGGCGTCCGCTCTCGGGGGCATAAGGCTCTATCAGCGAGACCAGTTCAGCCCAAGGAACCACCAACTCCATGGCATCAAGGAACTCGCGCTTGCGTGTGCGCTTGGTGGTGTTGCTCAGGCCCAGGCTGCTTTGCTTCATGCGCGTATTGTCTGAGCTTCAGGGCTGTCCAAGCACATCACGTAGGGATTCGTGAAGAGTTTCCCTAGGTGCCAATTTCACTCATATTTTCCGAAAACCACGAAGATTCGGTCTCTACACCCCGAGATACTGCCGCCGCACCGCCTGGTCGGCCACCAGCGCCGCCATGCTGCTGTGGTGGCGGATCTGGCCCTTTTCCAGCACATAGGCGCGGTCGGCCACCGCTTCGGCAAAGTGCAGGTTCTGCTCGGACAGCAGCACGCTCACGCCCTGGGCCTTGAGCTGGCGGATGGTGTGGGCCATCTGCTCGACGATCAGCGGCGCCACGCCTTCGGACGGCTCATCGAGCAGCACCAGCAGGGGCTGGCCCATCAGGGTGCGCGCCACGGTGAGCATCTGCTGCTCGCCGCCGCTCATGCGCCCGCCGGGCCGGCGGGGCATTGCGCCCAGGTTGGGAAACAGCGCGAACAGGCGCTCGGGCGTCCAGTGCGGCGCGGCGCTGCCGTCGGGCCAGTGGCGCGCGCCCTGGCGCCCTACTTCGAGGTTGTCGAGCACGCTCAGGTCGGTGAAGATGCGCCGGTCTTCGGGCACATAGCCGAGCCCCATGCGCGCCACCTGGTAGGGCGCGCTGCGCGCGATGTCGCGCCCCAGAAAACGCAGCCGGCCCCCAGGGTGAACGTGTCGGCGCACTTCCAGCCCCACGATGGACTTGAGCGTGGTGGACTTGCCGGCGCCATTGCGGCCCATCAGCGCCACGACCTCGCCGCGCCCCACCTGCAGATCGACGCCAAACAGCACCTGCGCGGCGCCATACCAGGCGTCCAGGCCCTGCACCTCCAGCAAGGGTGAAAGCGCAGCGGCCGTCATGCCTGCCCCCCGGCGACCGCTGCCTGGCCGAACATGCGGCCACTGCCCAGGTACACCTCCTGCACGCGGGCGTTGTCGCGAATGGCCTGCGGCGGGCCCTCGGCCAGCAGGCGCCCGCGCGCCAGCACCATCACGCGGTCGGCGTGGGCAAACACCACATCCATGCTGTGCTCGGTGAACAGCACGCCCATCGCCCGCTCGCGCGCGAGCTGCCGCGTGAGGGCCATCAGCGCCAGGCGCTCGGCCGGCCCCATGCCGGCCGTGGGTTCATCCATCAGCAGCAGCCGGGGCCCATGGGCCAGCGCCATGGCCAGCTCCACCCGCTTGACGTCGCCATAGGCCAGCGTGCTGCAGGGGCGCGGGGCCTGGGCCGCCATGCCCACCTGCGCCAGCAGGGCCAGCGCATCGTCACGCCGGTGGTCCTGCGCGCGGGGCCAGAACGAGAACAGGCGCCGGTCGGCCGACAGCAGGGCCATCTGCACGTTTTCCACCACGGTGAGCGAGACAAAGGTTTCGGCGATCTGGAAGGTGCGCCCCACGCCCTGGCGCCAGATGGCGCGCGGCGGCAGGCCGGCAATGTCCACGCCCGCCAGCCGGATGCTGCCCGCATCGGGCCGCAACTGGCCGCCCACCATGTTGAAGGTGGTGGACTTGCCCGCGCCGTTGGGGCCGATCAGCGCCAGCATCTCGCCGGGCGCCAGCGTGAAATCCACGCCATCGACCGCATGCACGCCGCCAAAGGCCTTGCGCAGGCCGGTCACCTGCAGCAGCGGGGACGCTGGGCTCATGGCACGCTCCTGCGGCGGGCCTGCCAGCGCAGGGCCAGCTGCCGGGCAAAGCCCGCCAGCCCCTGAGGGAACAGCAGCACCAGCGCCAGCATGGTGCCGCCCAGCACGGCGCGCCAGTAGTCGGTGTTGCGTGCCACCGTGTCGTGCAGCCAGGTGAAGGTGGCCGCGCCCACCCAGGGGCCCGCCAGCGTCTGCACGCCGCCCAGCAGCACCATCACCAGGCCGTCCACCGACTTGCCCACCGACAGGCTCTCGGGCGAAATGCTGCCCTTGGAAAATACATACAAGGCCCCGGCCAGGCCGGCCAGCACGCCGGCCAGCACAAACGCGGTCCACTGCAGGCGCCGCCCATCCATGCCGATGGCGTCCGCCCGCAGGGCCGAGTCGCGCAGCGCGCGCAGCGCATAGCCAAACGGCGCCAACAGCACGCGCCGCAGCAGCAGCACACCCGCCGCCACCAGGGCCAGCGTCAGCAGGTAATAGGCCTGCTGGCTGGCCAGCCAAGGTGCGGGCCACACGCCGGCAAGACCGTTGCTGCCGCCGGTGACGGCGTCCCACTGGTAGCACAGCGCCCAGGTGATCTGCGCAAACGCCAGCGTGAGCATGGTGAGGTAAACGCCCGACAGCCGCACGCAGAACCAGCCATAGACCAGCGCCCCCCCGCCCGCCGCCAGCGGTGCCAGCAGCAGGGCCAGTTCCATGGGTACCGCGGCCGATTGCACCAGCAGCGCCGCCGCATAGGCCCCCAGCCCGAAGTAGGCGGCATGGCCGAACGAGTGCATGCCCGCCGGCCCCATGAGGAAATGCAGGCTGGAGGCAAAGAGCACCGCCACCAGCAGGTCCACCAGCAGCACCGGCGCATAGGGCCAGGCCCCGGCCAGCAGCGGCACCATGGCCAGCGCGGCCAGCAGGGCCCAGCCAGCCCATTGCACGCCCCGGCTGGCAGGGTGCAGCGGCGCCTCGACCATGCCCGCCGCGCGCACCGGCGGCTGCGGCCGTCCCAGCAGCCCCCAGGGCCGCCACACCAGCACCACGGCCATGACCAGGAACTCCACCACCAGCGTCATCTTGGACAGCGACAGGCTGATGCCTCCCACCTCCACCAGCCCGGCCCACACGCACACCGCCTTGAGCTCGGCAATCAGCAGCGCCGCCACGAACGCGCCGGGGATCGAGCCCATGCCGCCGACCACCACGACCACGAAGGCCGCGCCGATGGTGTTCAGGTCCATGTCGAGCTGGGCGGGCTCGCGCGGCAGCTGCAACGCACCCGCCAGGCCCGCCAGCAAGGCACCCAGCGCAAACACCCCCGTGAACAGCCAGGCCTGGTTGACGCCCAGGGCGCCTACCATGCCGCGGTCCTGCGTGGCCGCGCGCACCAGCGTGCCCCAGCGCGTGCGGTGCAGGCCCAGCCACAGCAGGCCCAGCACCAGCGGACCCACGGCCATCAGGAACAGGTCGTAGGTGGGAAACTGCCGCCCGAGAATGTCCACCGCCCCTTCCAGCCCCGGCGCGCGCGGCCCGAAAAGCTCTTCCGGCCCCCAGGCCCACAGCACGGCATCCTTGATCACCAGCACCAGCGCGAAAGTGGCCAGCAGCTGAAACAGCTCGGGCGCGCGGTAGATGCGGCGCAGCAGC
>JANJSZ010000261.1 GCA_024711405.1 Acidovorax sp. | reverse complement strand
GGCCGGTTGCAGCACAAGTTCTGCACCAGCGCGCCGTTCAGCGCCGCGCTCAAGGCCGAAGTGCTGCGGCGCTGGCCGGGCCGGCTCATCGAGTACTACGGCCTGACCGAAGGCGGCGTACGCTGCGAGCTGCATTGCCATGACTTTCCCCACAAGCTGCACACCGTGGGCCGCCCCGGCGAGGGCGCCGACATCCGCTTCATCGACGAACAGGGGCGCGAGCTGCCCGCCGGCGAGCAGGGCGAGATCGTGGGCCGCTCGGCGGGCATGATGAGCGGCTACTACCGCCTGGAGGGCAAGACGCGCGAGGCCGAGTGGTTCGACGCCGGGGGCCAGCGCTTCATCCGCAGCGGCGACGTGGGCCGGCTGGACGCGGACGGCTTCATCGTGCTGGGCGACCGCAAGAAGGACATGATCATCACGGGCGGCTTCAACGTCTACCCCAGCGACATCGAGGGCGTCCTGTGCCAGCACCCTGCGGTGGCCGAGTGCGCCGTGGTGGGCGTGCCTTCCGAGCAGTGGGGCGAGACCCCCGTGGCCTACGTGGTGGCGCGCCCCGGCATGCAGCCCGCCGCCGAAGAATTACGCGAATGGCTCAACACCCGCGTGGGCAAGACCCAGCGCGTGGCCGACCTGCGGCTGGCCGAGCGCCTGCCGCGCAGCGAGATCGGCAAGGTGCTCAAACGTGAGTTGCGCGAGCAGTACCTGCAGACCGCCCCGGCAACCCACTGATTTTTCCAACCCCACTCCGGAGACCGCCATGTCCTTGCCCCACTCCTCGCGGCTGCGCCGCGCCGTGCTTGCCAGCCTGGCCCTGGGCGCCAGCACCCTGCTGGCCCCCGCTGTCCATGCGGCGGACGCCTGGCCCGCCAAGCCGATCCAGCTCGTGATCCCCTACCCGCCCGGCGGCAGCGCCGACCTGCTGGGCCGGCCGCTGGCCGTGCAGCTGCAGCAGCAGCTGGGGCAGACGGTGGTACTGGAATACAAGCCGGGCGCCGGCGGCACGCTGGCATCCCAATACGTGGCGCGCGCCAAGCCCGACGGCTACACGGTGCTCATGGTGCTGGCCGCGCATGCCATCAACGACAGCCTCTACCCGAAACTGCCCTACGACACGCGCAAGGACTTCGCGCCCGTGTCGCTGGTCGCCAACCTGCCCATGGTCGTGGCGGCCAGCGCCAAGCTGCCCGCCAAAAACATCCAGGAGCTGATCCAGGCCGCCAAGGCCACACCGGGCAAGCTCACGTTCGGCTCGGCCGGCAACGGCAACACCGGGCACCTCGCGGCGGAATACTTCAGCAGCATCGCCGGGGTGAAGATGACGCATGTGCCCTACAAGGGCAGCGCCGGCGTGGTCAACGCCATGCTGGCCGGCGACATCGACCTCACCTTCGACAGCATCTCCACCTCCATGCCGCACATCCGCGGCGGCCGCATGCACGCGCTGGCCGTCACCAGCCAGCAGCGCTCGGCGCTGGCGCCCGAGGTGGCGACGGTGCAGGAGCAGGGCATCGCCGGCTTCGACGTGACGGGCTGGTACGCGCTGATCGCGCCGGCCGGCACACCGCCCGAGATCACCCAGCGCCTGAGCCGCGAGATCGCCGCCGCCCTGCGCCAGCCCCCACTGCAGGCGCAACTGGCCGCCGGCGGCTACGAGCCCGTGGGCTCCACGCCCGAGGCGCTGCAGGCACACATCGAGCGCGAAATCACACGCTGGGCCGCCGTGGTCAAGTCCACGGGCGCCAAGGTGGATTGACCCCCTGAGCCGCTACGCGGCGTCCCCCCGCTCTCGGCTTCGCCGGGCAGGGGGACGCGCAGCCAGCGCGGCGGGACGGCCCGTGCGCGGCTGCCCGCGCCCGCGCAAGGGTCGTGCCGTGCCGTGCGGGCCCACCATGAACAACGGACAATCCACGCCATGCAACACCAGTCCACTGCCCACGACAACATTCCCGCCAGCCCCTTCGCCAGCGAAGCCCCCGACATGTTCTTTGGCCTGCCCATGGCCATGGCACGCGCCATGGCGCTGCGCGGCGAGCGCATCGGCAACGACATGGCCCAGGTGCGCATGGGATTCCAGCCGGATCAGGCCAATAGCCGCGGCGAGGCCCACGGCGGCGCCATCGCCACCCTGCTGGATTGCGCCCTGGCCGCGTCCGCGCGTGCGCACGATCCCGCCGCCTATGGCGTGGCCACCATCGACCTGACGCTGCACTACGTCGCTGCGGGCAGCGGAGACCTGATCGCAACCGCGCGCTGCGAGCGGCGCGGGCGTTCCATCAGCTTTGCGCGCGGCGAAGTCCGCGCCGAGGATGGCACCCTGGTGGCGCTGGCCACCGGCAGCTTCAAGCTGATTGCCCGCCAGCCCGCGCCCAGTGGGGCGTAGGCTGCGGCAGACAGTGGTGCGGGTTAGCTGGGCTGCACGCCCGCGGCCTGCAGCAGGCGGCCCCAGATGGGTGCCTCCTGCGCCCACAACCGGGCGAATTTCTCGGGGGTGTCGTCGTCCACGGGCACGAAGCCCGCGGCGATGATGCGTGCCATGCCCTCGCGGCTGGCCACGGCGTAGTTGGCGGCGGCAGCCCATTGGCGCGCTACGTCGGCCGGCATGCCCCTGGGGCCGGCAATGGCCAGCCAGCCCACAATGGACAGCGCATCCTGCGGGTAGCCCGCCTCGGCGAAGGTAGGTACCTCGGACAGCAGGGGCACGCGGCGCGGGCCGGTCACCGCCAGGGCGCGCAGCTTGCCACTGTCGATATGCGCCTTGAGCGACAGCAGACTGCCCATGCCGATCTTGACCTGCCCGCCCAGCAGGTCCTGCACCATCGGCGCCTCACCCTTGTAGGCCACGTGCGTCATGTCGGCGCCGGCCACCTCGCTGAGCGTGGTGCAGGCCAGTTGGCCGTGCGAACCGATGCCGTAGGAACCATAGGTCAGCTTGCCTTTCTGGGTCCGTATCCAGGCCATGAACTCCTGCAGGTTCTGCGCCGGCGTGTCGGCGGTGACCACCAGCGCGATCGGCGCCAGGCACACGCGCACCAGCGGGGTCAGCTCGGCCAGCGGGTCGTAGGGCGTCTTCTTGTAGAGGTACTTGTTGGTCAGCATGGTGGAGGTGGTGCCCAGCAGCGCCGTCATGCCGTCGGGCGCCGACTTGACCACCGCCTCGCCCGCGATCAACCCGGCCGCACCGGGTTTGTTGTCGACCACCACGGCCTGGCCGAAGCGCTGCGCCATGCGCTCGCCCAGCACCCGCGTGATGACATCGGTGGCGCCGCCTGCGGCAAATGGCACCACCACCCGCACCGGGCGGGTGGCAAAGCTGGTTTGCGCTTGCGCCAGTGCGGTCAGCGGACTGGCGGCCGCAGCGCCTGCGGCCAATGCCAGCAGCTGGCGGCGGTTGTAGCGTGTCTGGTGGGTGCCGTGTGTCATGTCTTGTCTCCTTGTCTTTGGTATGTGGTGATGGACGCTTTGACTTCAGTGGCGCACCCCGGGCAAGGCCCGAGGCGCTGCAGGGGTCAGTCCATGGAAATCTTGGCCGACTCGGCGACGGCCTTCCAGTGGGCTGCGTCTTTTTCCACCACGGGCTTGAACTCATCGGGCAGCGAGCCCACGGCAATCAGCCCCATGTCGGTCAGGCGCTTGTGCAGCTCGGGCGATTTGACGATGGCCGCCACCTCAACACCCAGCTTGTCCACGATGGCCTTGGGGGTGGCAGCAGGCACGAACATGCCGAACCAGCCATTGGCCTCCAGGCCGGGGTAGCCGGACTCGGTCATGGTAGGCACCTGCGGCAGCGCGGGGTGGCGCTGGGCGCCGGTGACGGCCAGGATGTTGACCTTGTCCGACCTGATGTGCGGGTAGGCCGCCGTGGCATCGACGAAGGCCAGCGTCAGCTGCCCGCCCAGCAGGGCCGCCACTTCCGGCCCCGAGCCCTGGTAGGGGATGTGGGCGATGTCGATGCCGGCCTTCTGTTTGAAGCGCTCGCCGTTCATGTGCGACGAGGTGGCGTTGCCGTAGCTGCCGAAGTTCAGCGTGCCGGGTGCCGCCTTGGCCTTGTCCACGAACTGCTGCAGCGTGGTCACGCCCGTGCTGCGCGGCACCATCAGCAGGTCGGCCGATTTGGCGATCTGCGACACCGGCGCCAGGTCACCGAGCTTGTAGGGCACCTTCTTGTACAGCGCCGGGATCTGCACCACGGCGGTGATGCCCATCAG
>JANJSZ010000260.1 GCA_024711405.1 Acidovorax sp. | reverse complement strand
GCCTTCGGCGCACAGGGCGTGGTGCGGCGCGACCCGTTCGCCATGCTGCCGTTCTGCGGCTACAACATGAGCGACTACTTCCAGCACTGGCTGGACATGGAACACAAGCTCGAAGCCACGGGCCACACGCTGCCCAAGATCTTCTGCGTCAACTGGTTCCGCAAGGGCGAAGATGGCAAGTTCGTCTGGCCCGGCTACGGCGAGAACATGCGCGTGCTCAAGTGGATGATTGACCGCATCGAGGGCCAGGCCAAGGGCCAGGACACGATGTTCGGCATTGCGCCGCAGTACGCCGAGATCAACTGGACCGGCCTGGACTTCAGTGCCCAGCAGTTCCAGACCGTGACCCACATCGACAAGGCCGCCTGGGTGGACGAACTCCAGCTGCACGATGCGCATTTCGAGCAACTGGCCTACCACCTGCCCAAGGAACTGCTGGAAACGCGCGCCGCCATCGCAAAGCGCCTCGCGGAAGTCTGACGCGCGCGCCGCGCTGCGCAGGGAGCATCGCTCCCCCTGTGGCGCGAATGCCATGCGCTGAAGCCGCCCGTCCCTTACCAGGGCGCGGCGGCTTTTTCATGCGTGGGCTGCCGGACCGGCTGCAGGTGCCCAGCAAAAAAGCCGTGGGCTGTGCCACGGCTTGGATGTTGCGCCCACCGCCCATGCCGGGGGCGCAGGGAGTTCGAGCAGTGCTCAGCAGTGCTTGCGCAAGTGCTGCTGGCTGGTGGCGGCAGCGCTCATGGCACGGCTCAGGTCCGCCATCATGCGGGCATCCTGCAGGGCGGCACTCCAGGTACGCTGGTCTTCGGCAGACTGGCGACGGCTTTCCACCCAGGCCTTGTAGCCAGTGAGCAGCCCCACCGAAGCGCGGCGGGCCGGCGTGGCCAGCAGGGCGATGGCGGCAAATGCCACCACCCACAACACGATCCAGGCGGCCAGCAGATGGCCGTCGCCCCAGGTGTCGATCACCTGATTGGCCACCACGAGCAGCGCTGCAACCACCGCAGCCAGCAGCATGGAGGCGGCGCCCCGTGCGCCGTCAAAACCTGCAGCCACATTTTTCAACGCCACGATGGCATTCTCTGCCCGGGCCACACCGAGGTGCTGTGTGGAGTAATCCACGTGTGCAAAACTGGTCATTTCAAGATCCCTTTCAAACGCTTTTGGCGAGATTGCCGGGCGATGGAAGAATATTAGGGTTTACCCTTTGTTTATTCAACTTTATATTATGAATTCAATTCATTCATATCATTGATATATGGACCGTCTCCCGCCCGTCAACTTTCGCTCCCTCGATCTGAACCTGCTGCGCGTTTTCGACGAGGTGATGGCCGAGCGCAGCCTGACCCGGGCCGCGCACAAGCTGTCGCTCACGCAACCGGCCGTCAGCAATGCCATGCGCCGCCTGCGCGATGTGCTTGGCGACGATCTCGTGGTGCGCAGCGGCCACGGGGTGGAGCCCACACCCCGCGCGCTGGCGCTGTGGCCCACCGTGCGCGAGGCCCTTGCGCAGTTGCAGGAATCCCTGGCGCCCGGCCTGTTCGAGCCCGCCACGGCCACCTCCACCTTTGTGCTGGCCCTGTCCGACGCCACAGCCGCCACGCTGGTGCCAGGCCTGGTGGAGATCATGGAGCGCGAGGCCCCCGGCATTTCGGTGCGGGTGGTGCCGCTCACCACGCGCGACCCCCGCCGCCTTCTCGAAGAAGAATCCGCCGACATGGCCGTGGGCTACTTTCCAGCCGTGCTGGCCGACCTGACGGCACGGGCACAGTCGGGGGGCGTGGTGGCCTTTGACAGCCGCCGCATCTACGACGGCGAATATGTGTGCGTGATGCGCCAGGGCCATCCGCTGGCCGTTGCACCGCTGACGCTGGACCAGTTTTGCGCCGCGCGCCACATGCTGGTGAGCTTTTCCGGGCGCCCGTTTGGTTTCATCGATGAAGCCCTGGCGTCGCTGGGTCGCGAGCGGCGCGTGGTGCTCACCGTCAACCAGTTCTTCACTGCGGGGCGGGTGGTGGCCAGTTCCGACCTGCTCACCGTGCTGCCACGCCACTTTGTGCCGGTGACCGGCATCGCCGAGGCGCTGGTGCTGCGCCCCCTGCCGCTGGAATTGCCGGCGGTGCATGTGGATGCGCTGTGGCGCCGGCGCGGTCCGCAACAGACGGCCATCAACTGGTTGCTGCAGGCACTGGCACGCGCCGCCCGGCGCACCTTTCCCCAACCGGCGGGCAGCCCCGCCATCAACTGACGCTCCATGAAGATACAGCTGTTGTCCGACCTGCACCTGGAGGCGCATCCCCATTTCGCACCCGAGCCCGCCGCGGCAGCGGATGTGCTGGTGTTGGCCGGCGACATCGGCTCGTACCAGCAGGGCGGACAGCTCACCGACCAGGCCTTCGGTCTGGAGCGTTTTTCTCCGTTGCCGCAGTTTGCCGGCTGGCCCACTCCCGTGCTGTTTGTGCCCGGAAACCATGAGTACGACGCGCAGGACTTCGACGCGGCCCATGCCCGGCTGCGCGCGGTCTGCGACCGGCTGGGCATCGCCTGGCTGGAACGCGAGACCCTGGTGCTGGACGGTGTGCGCTTTGTCGGCACCACGCTCTGGAGCGACTTCGATGCCCTGGCCGACCACAAAGGCAGCACCGACCTCGCGCGGCGCCTGAAGCAGCGCGACAAGGCCTTTCGCGCCGCCAACTTTTATCTGCGCAAGACCGACGGGACACGCCACGGCGAGCCCTTTCTGGCAGAGCCGGTGCGCGCCCAGGCGCTGCACTGCCAGCAGTGGTTGCGCGCCGCACTGGCCCAGCCGCACGCCGGACCCACGGTAGCAGTCACCCATTTCGCACCCAGCCTGCGCAGCGCTGACCCACGCTATGGGCTGGTGCCCGGCACCGCCGGTTTCTGCAATGCCCTGGACGATCTGCTGCCCCTGGCCCGGCTGTGGCTGCATGGGCATCTGCATGCCCCCAGCGACTACACGGTGACGGGCACCGACGCACAGGGGGCGGCCTGGCAATGCCGCGTGGTGGCCAACCCGCTGGGTTATGCACGCAAGGGGGAACAGGCCATGTTCCAGGCGCAGTGCTGTATTTCCGTATGATGGGCACAGGCTGACAAACTTTCCGTGCGCACGAGAAAACCTGACACAGCTCAAGACAACAACAACGCGCGCCGATTAGCCTGAACCACCCATTCCGGAGAACACACCATGAACATCCTGCTTGCTGTCGACGGCAGCGCCTACACCAAGAAAATGCTCGCCTACCTGGCCACCCATGAAGAGTTGCTGGGCGGTACCCACCAGTACACCGTGCTGACCGTGCAGGCCCCCCTGCCCGCACGCGCACGCGCTGCTCTGGGCAAGGAAGTCGTTGACACGTACCACGCCGAAGAGGCCGAAAAGATCCTCGCTCCCGTGTGCAAGTTTCTGGGCCGCCATGGCGTGGATGCCAAGCGCAGCTTCAAGGTGGGCTCCGTGGGCGAGACCATCGCCAAAGTGGCTGACACCGGCAAGTTCGATCTGCTGGTCATGGGCTCGCATGGCCACGGCGCCATCGCCACGCTGGTGATGGGCTCGGTCACCACCCAGGTGCTGGCCCACAGCAAGGTGCCCTTGCTGATCGTGCGCTGAAGCCGCGTTGCCGCCATCCCAGCCCTGCCCCGGCAGGGCTTTTTTTCGCCCCCATAGACCACCAGGTTCCAAAAGGCCGGGCCGGCTCACGTGGGCGCGCATGGGCGACATATCGGCCTTGCGCCTGGATGCTCCGCGCTCGGAGATCCATCCCACCGCATGACATGGCACGCTCGTGGAGCCGCCACTTCCGGTGTGGCGGGGTTCGGGTAGCGGTCGAAGAAGCCACGAAGGTGGCACATCACGGAACGATATTCCCCGTGAAGCGAGTGCCACTGCTCAGAAACCAGGCCCAACGGCCCGCGAGGGGCCGTTCGGCAGGGGTGGGTCGACATCCGTTGAACACCCAGGGGTTATATGGCCCCCTGACGCGCCGCCAGTCCATCAAAACAGGTGCGTACCACCAGGTCGACGATTTCCGCGTCCGAATACTGGCCGCCTTCCTTGAGAAACCCCACCACGGGGTCGCATGCGCGGGCAAACAGGGTGTACAGCACCACCAGCGGCGGCAACGCAGGGTTGATGAGGCCTTGCGCCTGCGCCTCGGTGATCCATTGGCCAATCTGGTCGCTCACCGCCACCAGCCCGTCCAGATACTGCTTGCTGGCCATGAGCACCGCCCGCAGGCTGGAATTGCGGCTGGGTAGCAGCGGCATTTCGTTGGTGATCAGCCGCTCCAGCGACCAGCGCACCAGATCCTGCAGCTTGTCCTGCGGCGGCATCTCCGCGGGCAGGGTGTCCAGGTAGGCACGCACACGCCCCAGTATCTGGACCATGGCGGCGCAGCACAGGTCTTCCTTGCTGGCGAAGTGTTTGTAAAGGCTGGCCTTGGCGATGCCCACGGCATTGGCGACATCGTCCATCGTCATCGCGTCGAAAGACTTTTCACCCAGCAGGCGGCAGGTGGCCTCCAAGATGGCGTCTTCGCGCGCCTGGTGCATCTGTTCCTTGAAGGAAACCTTGGTTTTCGGCGTTTGCATGCCGCCATCTTATACGCACCGGTCCAAAAAAAGACTTTGGCAGTTGCATTGCAACCACATCGTTTATTTTTGCAATAAAACCAGACGCGCGCACCGCATGCCGCGCTTCGCTGGAGAAAACCCGTGCGGTCTCAGAGCCTGTTTACGATCTCCCAGGGGTCGCGGCGGGGGGGTGGGGGGGGTGGGGGGGAGGGGCGCGGGGGCCGGCAAAGAAAAGGGACTTGGGAGAGGCCGCAACCCCACCACCCCCCCCCACCAACCAAACCCCAACCACGGGAGGCGACAAAGCCGCCGGGTCA
>JANJSZ010000242.1 GCA_024711405.1 Acidovorax sp. | reverse complement strand
CGATGCACTGGCCGCCATCGAGGCCGAGTGGACTTCGTCGTCCGTGGTGCGGTTGCTCGAGAAGTTTCTTTTCCGGCGTGATGGCAGTGCCGCAGTGGCCCCGTTTGATCTGGCTGCGTTTGACGATCTGCTGCTGCTGCTGGCCATTGCCCAGACCACTCCGGCAAGTGCGCGCGGAGCACCACCTCCGCGTTTGCGCACCACGCCGCTTGCATCGCCGCTGGACCATGTGGCGCCAGTGCCTGCCACTGGCCAATCCCCGGCTCCTGCGGTCGATCTGCCTCTGGATTCGCTCGCCGCCGGCCTCGAATTTGATTTTGGCCAGCATGCACCAGCGGCAGGATTGCCCGGCAAGACCGCCTCGCCGCCCAGCGCAGGCCTGGTTGCGCCGAAACTGGCGCTGGACCTGGATCTGTCCGATCCTCCGCAGCTCACGCTGAGCGACCTGCCACCTGTTCCGGTCACTGCTGCGCCGCGTCCGGGCCAGCCCGTTGGCTTTGGCATGGCCAACGACCTGATGGAATTGCGTCTCGAACTCGAACAGCGCAAAACCGATCCCAAAGTGTGATCTCGGGCCGGGCAGTGTGTAGCCCGGCCGGTGGAAATTTCCGTTCACCGCAATCTGCCGACACGGTGCAGCCACCATGCCCCGCCAATCTCCATCTATCGGGCGGCCCCTGCTGCGGGGCTGTGCACGGCGGCCAAGCGTGCCATCAACTGGCGCGCGGCATCTTCAGGGTCGGGTGCATTGACGAGAGCGCGCACCACGGCGATGGAGCCCACACCGGTGCCCAGCACTTCGCCAAACTGATCGGCGCCAATGCCGCCAATGGCCACCAATGGATAGCCCCGCATGAGGCGCGCATAGGCCGCCAGCCGGCCCAGGCCTTGGGGCACCGTGGCCATTTTCTTGAGCGTGGTGGGGAAGACCGCCCCCATGGCGATATAGCTGGGACCCACGGCATCGGCGCGCAGCATTTCGGCGTAACCGTGCGTGCTGACGCCCAGCCGCAGACCCGATGCCTGCAAGGCTTGCAGCTCAGCGGGCTGCAGTGCATCGAGGTCTTCCTGCCCGAGGTGGACGCCATAGGCGCCGGCCTCGATGGCCTGGCGCCAATGGTCGTTGATGAACAGCAGCGCCTGCGTGCCCTGCACGGCCTGCACGGCGGCGGCCACCTCGCGCGCCACGGCGGCGGGATCGCTGGATTTGTAGCGCAATTGCACCGTGGGTACGCCGGCCCGGGCCATGCGGCCTACCCATTGCGCGTCGGGCAGTACCGCATAAAGCCCCAGCTGCCGGGGACACGCCGTGAAACACAGCGCCCGGGGCAGGGGCTGCAGGCCAAAGTCCGGTGGTTCGTCCGGCCATGGCGTCGGGGCGAAATGGCCTGTGCGCTCGGTGCGTGCCCGCCAGGCGTGGGCAATGCATTCGGCATCGTGCGCGATGAATCCCAGGGCACTGCTGGCCTGCAGTGCCGCCTGGTACACCGGATCTGGCGATGTGGGGGCGGGCGTGGACGGCGCCGGAAAACCGGGAAACGCAGCGGCATGGTGCTGCAGGATGTCCTGCCGCAGGGTGGCGATGTCACTCATGGGCGTGGTGCCAGAAAGGGGTGCCCAGCACCGGGGTGCTGGCCTGGGCGGTGTCCTGGGCGGCCATGGCGCCAGCACGGCGCGCGGCCCGGCCGGCCTGCACCGCATCGGCAAAAGCGCCGGCCATGGTCACGGGGTCTTGCGCCAATGCCACTGCGGTGTTGAGCAGCACGCCGTCGTAACCCCATTCCATGACCTGGCAGGCATGCGAGGGCAGGCCCAGACCCGCGTCCACCAGCAGCGGCACATCCAGGCGCTCGCGCAGCAGCTGGAGCGCATAGGGGTTGACGGGCCCGCGCCCGGTGCCAATGGGGGCGGCCCAGGGCATCACGGCCTGGCAGCCCACGTCCACCAGGCGCTGGCACAGGACCAGGTCTTCGGTGCAGTAGGGCAGCACCTGAAAACCGTCCTTGATGAGCTGCGCGGCCGCTTCCACCAGGTTGAGCGTGTCGGGCTGCAGCGTGTAGTCGTCGCCGATCAGATCCAGCTTGATCCACGGGGTGCCGAACACCTCGCGGGCCATGTGCGATGTGGCGATGGCCTCCTGCACGCTGTGGCAGCCGGCGGTATTGGGCAGGATGGGCACGTTGAGGCGGCGCAGCAGCTCCCAGAAGCTGTTGCCCGCCTCGGCGCCATGGCTGCCCTGGCGGCGCAGCGATGCGGTGAGCATGGCCGGGCGCGCACGCTGTACTGCGGCCTCCAGTATGGCCGGAGATGGGTAGCGGGCCGTGCCCAGCAGCAGCCGGCTGCTGAAAGACCGGCCGTAAAGAACCAGGGCGTCGTCGGAATGGGATGAGGTCATGGCAAGCGGGGTGTCAGCCACCCGTCACAGGAGAGATGATTTCCACCCGGTCACCCGCCAGCAGCATTTGTTCGGCATAGCGGGTGTTGGGCACGAAGACGGTGTTGACCGCGACGGCAAACGGTGGGCGCGCCGCCACGGCGGTGATGGCGTCGGCCACTGTGGCACCGTCCGGCAGCTCGTGGGGTGTCTGGTTGATCAGGATTTTCATGGGGCCGCGCACTGGTCGTCTCCGGTGGGCAAGGCAAGGTTGAAACGGGAGGCCAGGGGTGACTGGCCGGTGGCCATGAGCTCCAGCACCACATCGAGCATGGCCGGGGCAATCATGAAACCATGGCGGTACAAGCCGTTGACTTCCAGCACCCTTGGGCGCGGCCGGCGAACGGCCGGCAGATTGTCGGGCAATGTGGGCCGGCACTGGGTGGCGATCTCCACGATGCGGGCTTCGGCAAACCCCGTGTGCACGGCATAGGCCGCGCTCAGCAGTTCGAGCGTGGACCGCACGCTGGCCGGTGAAAGGTCTTCCGATTCGATTTCGGTCGCACCGATCACAAAGATATGGTCTTCCTTGGGTGCGATGTAGATGGGGTAGCGCGGGTGCACCACGCGCGTGGGCCGCCGCAACGTGACCTCGGGCGCGTGCACGCGCACCACCTCTCCGCGCACACCGCGCAGGGCAGGCCACTGGCCTCGCGCGCCCAGACCCCGGCAGTCGATCAGCCAGTCGGCCTGTCCGGGGGTGCCCGGAGAGAATTCACCCGGATCGCGGGGCGTGTGCCAGTGGCAGCGAACCCCCAGGCGGCCCATCTCATGCACCAGCGTGGCCAGCAGCTGGCGATTGTCCAGCTGGCCTTCACCGGGCAGGTACAGCCCCTGCATGAAGCGGTGCGCCAGGGTGGGCTCGGCCGCGGCCACGCCAGCACTGTCGAGCACCTGCATCGCGGGCAGTTCGGGAATGGTGGCCTGGGTGGTCTGCAGCAGGCGCTGCAGCCGCTGGGCCTCGGCGGCGTCCTGGCGGTGCCAGACGATCAGCGTGCCTTCCTGCTGAAAGAACACCGGCTGCGTCAGCGCTGCCAGCATTTCGCGCCAGCGCGGGAGCGAGTATTGCCCCATGCGCACCACGCCCGGTTCGGTCACCGCGGATTCGGCCAGTGGCGCCAGCATGGCGGCAGCAATGGGTGCGGCGGCATGTTCGGCAGCCGGGCCACCGCTGTCGAAAACCTCGACGGTGTGGCCCTGGCGGGCCAGTTCAACGGCCAGAAGCCGGCCCATCAGGCCGGCACCCAGAATGACAATGGAGGAAGGTTGGGGGTTCATGCGTCCTTCTGTAGCAACAGGAGGACAAAACGGGGCTGTGCCGTTGCTGGAAACTCCCCACGCCAGCATGATCTGGATCGGGTAGCGGAGCCCAGCGCCGAAGCGGCTGTTGAGTGGCTCCAGGGTCTTTCTCAGTCGCGCGCCACGCTGGCGGGACACCCCTGTTTCGTCCGTAGGCAGTCATTACAGCATATCCCTTTGTGCCCCGGATTGACCTGGCGCATAGGTCATAATTTTTGCCATGACCATTCCATCCCGTTCCACTTCCCCGCAGCCGCGCTACGTGCGCGTGCTGTCCATTGCCGGCTCCGACAGTGGTGGTGGCGCGGGCATCCAGGCCGACCTCAAGACGTTCAGCGCCCTGGGCTGCTACGGCATGACCGCCATCACCGCCATCACCGCGCAGAACACGCTGGGCGTGGCGGGTATCCATGGGGTACCGCCTGACATGCTGCGCGCCCAGATCGATGCCGTGGCGCAGGACATCGGCGTGGATGCGGTCAAGATCGGCATGCTGGCGTCGCCCGAGGTGGTGCGCGTGGTGGCGCAGGCCATCCGCACCCACCGCCTTCCCCATGTGGTGCTCGACCCGGTCATGGTGGCCACCAGCGGTGACCGGCTGATCGCCAGCGAGACCGTGCAGGTGCTGGTGAACGAGCTGTTTCCGCTGGCGGAGGTGGTCACGCCCAACCTCGACGAAGCGGCCCTGCTGCTGGGCCGCGCGATCGACGGCATTGACGCCCTCGAAGACGCTGCCCAGGATCTGCTGGGCCTGGGCACGCCCGCCGTGCTGCTCAAGGGCGGGCACCTGAAGGGCGAGCGTGTGGTGGACCTGCTGGCCACGCAGGCGGGCCAGCGCAAGCGCCTCGAAAGCGCCCGCATTGCCACGCACAACGGCCACGGCACGGGCTGCACGCTGTCGTCCGCCATGGCTGCGTTTTTGGCGCAGGGGTATGCCCTGCCGCAGGCCGTGGAAAAGGCCCGCACCTACATCCTGGGCGCCATTGCGGCCGGCGCCGACGTGCACACCGGTCAGGGCCACGGGCCGCTGAACCACGGCTATGCGCCGGTGGCGCAGGTGGTGTTGCGGGTTTGATTGATGGCTGTATAGGAGGTGTTTCATGGCTCCAGTGCTTTATAGGCAAGCGCTGATAGCGATCAAAACGCGAGCGTTCACGGGTTGGCGCGCAGATGGCCCAGGGGGTGGAAAAGGCCGACACCGCCAGCATCCTCCGGGTGGGGACGCACTTTTTTGCATCAGGCCCGCCGTGGACGTGTCACCCAGGCCAGCAAGAGGCTGAACACCAGCGCCGGCAAGGCCGCCCCCAGCCCTGGCAGCACTTTTGGCGCCAAGTGATAAACCGCCACACCCAGCAGCCACAGCACCACGGGCACCGCGTTGACCGGGCGGGCCGCTGCCAGCAGCGCCCCGGCATCGGCACCCCAAGCCAGCCGCCCCAGAATCACACCGAACAGCGGCACGAACACCGAGCTGAGCAGCAGCAAAAACGGCTCCAGGCTGTGCATGGGCAACACCAGCGCCAGCAGCGTGCAGGCTGCGGCCACCACCACGCCCCACTGGCGCACGCTCCAGCGCGGCAGCAGGCTGTGGGCCGAGATGGCGCCCGAATACGCATCGCCATAGGCGTTGTCCACCTCGTCGATCAAAATCAGCGACAGTGCGATCAGACCGCCCTGCGCCAGCAGCAGCGCGGTCACCAGATCCTGGCTGGGCAGCGTCAGCGCCACCAGCACGCCCAGCGCGTAGCACCACATGTTGGCCAGCGCATAGCCCGCCCAGGTGCCGCGCAGCGCCGCACCGCCGTGGCGACCGTGGCGCGCATAGTCGGCCACCAGCGGCAGCCACGAGATCGGCATGGCGATCACCAGATCCAATGCGGGCAGCACGCCCATGCCGCCTTCGCCCTTGCGGCTCCACAGCGGATCAAAACCCTGGGCCTGCGCCAGCGACAGGAACTGCCAGCTCAGCCAGAGCAGCGACAGCACCACCAGCGGCAGCGCCACGCGCGCAATCACCTTGCGCACCAGTTGCACCATCGAGCCGCTGATGAGCAGGATCACCATGCCGCCCCACAGCAGCGTGGCCAGCACGGGCCAGTGCACGCCCACCATGCCACCCCCGAACGCCCCTGTTTGCCGGCCAATGGCCACCGTGGCATCGCGCATCACCACCAGCTCGAACGTGCCCCAGCCAATCAGCTGCACGGTATTCAGCACGATGGGCAACCGAGCGAAGGCGCGGCCATACACCGCATGCATCAGCCCCGCGCTGGCCAGCCCGCTGTCGCAGCCCAGTTGGGCCACCCAGCCCAGCAACCCTGCGCCCACCAGGGAGCCGGCGACGATGGCAATCAACGCTTCCTGGGTGCCCAGCGCGGGCACCAGGTAGGCGCCCACCTGCATCACCAGCAGGCCCACACCCAGGCTGAACCACAGCGAGGCGTGGTCGTGCCAGTGGAAGACGCGCTGGGCGCTGGCGACAGGGGCCAGCGCCTCGTTGGTGGATGCGGTGCGGGGGCTCATGCGGATTCCTTGGCAGTGCGGTATGGTGCAAGGAAGATTCCGGCCACGCCCGGCTGGGCGTGGCATGGCGGACGGGCTTCCCTGCGCGGGGATGATCTCAATCCGGTTCGAAAGGATGCTCTCTCAGCCTGCACTCGGCTATCGGCGCGGGGGCATCCCTGATCGTACCTGCCCAGGTATTCCAGATACGCCGCGGCTTTCTTGCGGGCGGTGATGTCCGCCATCCACAGCGATACAGGGGCAAGGTCGATCATGCCCTCAAGGTCCAGACCAGTTGCAAGATCGTTGGCAATCTTTGCCGACCCCAGTGGGGAAATCCTCTGTTTCTGCGGGGCTTGGGAAATCCAGCCGGGCTTCCACCGCAACGGAAAAATCCGCGCAGTCAGTCCCCGGCGACCCCGAGCAGCTTCTGCAACCTCACGCTGCTCGTGGTGTATTCAAGCGGCAGCTTGTGCCCTGCCAGCCACTCGGCCGCGCCGAAGGCGGCGAGGGTGGCTTCGTGGAAGCCGCTCAGGATGAGCTTGCGCTTGCCGGGGTAGGTGATGGCGTCGCCCACGGCGTGGATGCCGGGCGCGCTGGTGGCGAAGGTGGCGGGGTCCACCACGAGCTGCTTGCGCTCCAGCTGCAGGCCCCATTCGGCAATCGGCCCCAGGCGCGGCACCAGGCCCAGGCGCACGAGCAGCAGGTCCAGGGGCAGGCGCAGTGGTGTGCCCTCGGGGGGGGTCAGCTCCAGCGCCGCAAGGCGCCCTTGTGCTTCCACAATGCCGCTGGCCACGCCGATGGCGACCTCGATGCGGCCTGCCGCGCGCAGGGCCTGCAGTTGTTCCAGCAGGGCGGGCGGGGCGTCGAACACGTCGCGGCGGTGCTGCAGCGTGGTGCGGGCCGGGCGCAGGGCCTCGGGGGCGGTGGCGCAGGCAATGGCCTGCTGCACGGCGGGTTCGTCGCCGCCGTGCACCACCACGCGCTGGCCGGCGAGGTGGGTGCCTTCATCGATGCGGTAGCGCAGCTGGCCACCCTCATAGGCCTCTAGGCCGGGCAGCTTGAGCGTGCGCGGCACGAAGGCTCCCACGCCGGTGGCGATGAACACGGCGCGGGCCTGCAGCTGTGTGCCTTGCGCGGTGCCCACAAGAAAACCGCCCTCCGGCTGCGCCTGCAACGTGCTCACCTGCTGGCCGAGGTGGAAGGTGGGAGCGAAGGGCTCGATCTGCGCGCGCAGGCGCTGCACCAGTTCGTGTCCGGTGCA
>JANJSZ010000068.1 GCA_024711405.1 Acidovorax sp. | reverse complement strand
TCTTGGTTGGGTAACCCAGCTGACGGATGGTCGGGCTGGTGCGTTTGCCGAGCTTGATGTAGAGCTCAACGGCTCGGATTCGGTCTTCGTAGGAATACATGAACTACCTTCTAGTAGTCCAAGTTTTCGTCCGCACCCCCGGTGGCTCAATTTTGAATCGACGCCAACATTGAGTAACTTTTCAAGAAATCCTCGAAGGGAGGAATTTCAACGTTGAACTCAACGGCGGTGCAATCGGGGAATTGCTGCTTCAGATGGTCGGCAACACGCTGGCTAGTCTGCTGCAGGAGCTTCCGCACATTTGAGTCAGGAGACTCAAACAGCTCTTCGAATTTCTGCTTGAAATCAACGTATCGGGGGTCCTGCTCGAGCGCTTCCGAAACGACGCTGCTGAGCATCTGACCAATGGGTGTGTTGGGTTTGAAGGCTGACACATCCTTGAGGTTCTTATCGGTCAGGACGAACTCGAAGCGAGGTATGCAATTGTTAAATGCACTGTCGACGCCAACTGGCTGCTTTTTCCACCTCCCTTCCCTATCGTTGTAGACATAGCGTGCCTTGGCATCGCCGCTAGTACGACGAACGCTGAAGACATCGTCTTCGCCAATGATGTTTCTCAGTTTTTGCTGATTGTCCGTGTTCGAGATTTGCTCAAGGCCGGCTTGAACGCCTGAGAACGCAATCTCGACAACGATTTCCTCGTCTTCGGCAGCTCCCGCATGACGAAGGTCTGCCAGTTCGCCTTTTCCAGAGTAAAACCATTCGATAGCTTCGAACAGGTTCGATTTGCCGTGGTTGTTTCGGCCGACAAGGATGTTGAACCGACCAGGCTCAATGGTCACGTCTCGCAACGAGCGAAAGTTCTTGATGGTCAGCTTAGAAATTCTCATATTTGCTCCCCCTGCGACGACTCTATATCCAAGCCGCCCAGAACCAAAGCAAATCTTCTGGAGTCAGCTTCCGCCTCTGGCCCCAACTTGGC
Source organism: Acidovorax sp. (assembly GCA_024711405.1). Lineage (GTDB taxonomy): Bacteria > Pseudomonadota > Gammaproteobacteria > Burkholderiales > Burkholderiaceae_C > Acidovorax. Next base: position 11,342 of record JANJSZ010000068.1, on the reverse strand, counting down.
CATACGACCGACACTGCTCAAGTCGGACCTCAGCGGACTGTAGAGCCTTCACGGGAGCGACCTTCGAGTGCCAGCTTCCGCTTCGTACCCCAGCAGACGCCCCGGTGACTGCCATAGTTCGCCACGAGCCCACGCGGCAGGCTCCAAGGCTGCCGCTATAGTGCAGCCGCAATGGCAAACACACGACTTTCAAGGGCGCTCTGCAAGACAGTAGGCGATGTCATCCAAGGAACGGGCGGGCACGCCGCGCTTGATGCTTTGTTTTCAAGCTCTGGCGCCCCAGGCGAACCACCTGCATTGGCACATCACTCAAAGTGGAAGGAGTGGTTGTTTCGAGCCGGCCAGGACCCCAGCACTGACAGCCTGCAGGTTCTGGGCAATGTGCTTGAAGAGTACATGGACACGAAGGCTGTAGACCAGGCAGAAGTCGAGAATTGGAAAGAGGGTAGGGCAAGAATCGAGGCCGTCTTGGCGGAGGACGGCCTTCGCTATTACCGACACGGACGGGTTCTCCCGGTGGGACGTGCAGTTGACAGCGATGAATTCAGTCAAGTTGCAGCGCGGATGGTCCCTGCGATGCCCGGCACGGTTGATGAGGTAGTCCAAGTCGTCATTCAAGGCCTCCGCCGGGCAATGCACCCACTTACGTACCGACGAAAGGGGGCGGAGACCATGCACTTCGTCAACGAGTATGACGTGCAAGACCTGCTCCATGCCCTGCTTCGGCCTTGGGTGGTGGACGTGCGAGCTGAAGAATACACACCGAGTTATGCGGGCAGGAGCACGCGCATGGATTTCTTCCTTCCGGCGCACGACCTTGTCATCGAGACGAAGTGCGTACGGGACAGGTCACATGCGAGGGCCATCGGTGATGAGCTGGTGCTCGATATTGCGCACTACGCGGTACACCCGGGCTGCAAGAAACTCTGGTGCGTTGTCTACGACCCCGAGCACTACCTCACGAATCCAGAAGGTCTGAAAGACCTAGAGGGCGACCACAAGAAGAGCGACCGCAACGTCAACGTCAAGGTCTTCGTCGTGCATAAGTGAAAAGCCACTTCAATAGACGATGGGCGAACGCACAAGGTTTGAAGACGAGGCTTTCGAAATGCGCTTTCGATGCGAATGGAACAGCGCCAGCGAACGTCTCCTCTTGGCCTCACAACTGCCACCGAATCCTTGCCCGCGATCGGCAGCAATCGCTGCGGTGCCGACGTTGACTGCAGTGGGTCAGCTTCAGGCTGAGGCTGTGTAAAAACGCGCGTTAGCCTCTCGGTCTAACGACCCAATCAGAAATTGACCGCGTAGAACGGCCTACAACGCATGACCTCGATGCGAGCAATGGTTGAAGTACCCCCACAAAAGTCAGCCATCGACGTTTTCACACAGCCTCGGCTGATCGGAGTCACTCGCAATCCTGTGCATGAATGGCAGCAATCGCCAACACATGTCGTTCAACGCCGCCTATCCTGAACGATGGCTTCACCTCCGGGCCGGCAGTTTCCCTCCTTATGGCTCTGGCCTCGTCCTTGGGTAAGGACTCGCGGAGCAAAGGAAGCAGGCCCGAAGCGTGGTCAAGCGGGATCTTGGCTGTGCCGTTGTTTGCCAGGTGAACAGAAAATCTCTCGCCCCCTGAGGTCATCTTGACCTGTACTTCTCCAAGGTGGACTCCTTTCCACCAACTATGTTGTCAATGGCTCCACGGACATCGCTGGTCTCCATTCAGCAGAATTTTCCCCGTGATCCCATCTTCCAAAGCAACACCGGAAACTTGAAGAGAGTCAACCACAAACTTCTGTCCTGTGATCTTCTGGAAAAATGCCACCCAGTGAAGAAGGCGCCGAGCTGGGTACTCAAGACGTTTCATTCAAGTTACATTTGGGACCTCCCAAGCATCAGCTTGTTTGTTACTCACCACTTGGCAGAGCGCCTGCGTGGGAACTGCTGGAACCCAGGTATGAAAGCAAAGCGCCTTATTGGCATGGCTGTTGTCGCGGTCGTTTGCGTGACGGTCTACACCCAACTGACTGTGTTTGTGATCCCGCCGATTGGCGTGCCCGCAGAGGGCAAGACCATCATCATTCCGCGGCAGGGCAGCACGCAGTTCATCGACAGTCCGGATGGAATGTGCGAGCGAAAGAATGGCGGCGTTAGTCTTTTGTGCCGTGGTTTCGCGATTGCATCGGTCCTGAGGGACGCGACGATCCTGGTGCGCTTGCCGTATAGCTCGACGCTTTACAGCATTTCCACCGGCGGCAAGACCTACGACCGCTGAGCCCCGCTCGCTGATTCCCGTACCAACTTTGCCATCTAATGAGCATGTCGATCAACCTCAGCACCTCGTTTAAGTTCACACTCAGTCTTGCCGCTGTTGCTGGCCTTCTGCTTGGGTGCGGTGAGAAGCCGATCCCCGCTGAGGCAAAGCCTGATAAGTCAGCGGACTACCAGCAGCAAATTCGCGAGCTGACTGCTGAACGAGATCGTCTCAAAGCAGAGGTGCAGGAGCTGTCGCGGTCTCCTTCCGCCATCCTTGCGGACCTAACCAGCGCCCTGGCCAGCAAGGATGCATCGAAGGCTGAGAAGGCGCAGGCGGAACTCGAAAAACGATTTCCCAAAACGGCCGAAGCGGCAGACGGCAAGAAGCAAATTGCGACTTATCGCGATGGTCTTGCAAAGGCAGCGGCGGAGGAACACCGACTGGCCGCCCTAGGCTTCAAGGCACTGCCGGCAAGCCTGGCGATCAAGGGGCCGGCCGTCACCGCAAAGTTTGGTGATCTGAGCTTCGCAGCCCGCTTCGTGATGGACCGCTACGACGACACCTACCACTATCGTGATGCTGACCGTGATACCAAGTACGCAGTCATGAGCATGAGCGTCACGGCAGGCAAGGGCGTCAGTAACCCGGACTTGCCCGGCGCCGCGCTCTACTGGGCGGATGGCGCGACGCTGAAAAAGCTCGGTGACTTCTCGGTCGAGTTCACTCGGTGGGAGAGCTACGCGACCTACCTCGGTAACTACTCCGACAGCCGCAACGACTTTGCCAAGGTGCAGACCATCCCGTTCGCATTGGGCGTGCAGATCACTGACGAAGAGGTCAAGAAGAGGCCGCTTTATGTGGTGGCCACCAAGGAAGGCTGCATCGGCCGTCGCTATGAGCGCTTCAGGAATCCACCCGACTACTACCTGGGTGTATGCACGCCTCTGAAGTCGACGCTGACAGTCAAAGACTTTACTGATTCCGACGGCAAGTTGGCGGTAATCCTGCGACGCGACTGACGCAAGAGACCCAGTGGCTCTGGCTAACAGAAGGAGCAGGCGCGAAGTCCGGCGTTAAAGCGTGGCGGGCACCTACGACCGCAGCAAATCGTACAACTGCCATTCGTGTAAGTGCCGGGCGCAGGATCCAACGACCGCTTGCGGCCAGTGAGCGTGAGTGCGCCTGCTGATTACAACCGGCAGCAACCGCTGCAGAGCAGCCGGTCAGGCGCCAGGAGTGAAAGATCGCTGAGTGTCACAAGCGGTTCGTTACGACCGTCCGTAATCGGGCTGGCTGTCAGCGGCCCGGCGGAGGTCCCAATGTGCCATTTGTCTGGAACGGATTAGGAGCGCGCGCCGCCACCTTGCGTTCAACGCGACATTCGCGGGATACGCGCCGAGCCTGTGAGTACCAGGAACCGAATTGACCGCACAGATAGCCGAAAACGCGAAGGGGCCTGATGGTCCCTTCGTTATTTATGCGGCGTGTACTTGATCTGTGCCTTCGCGGACTCAGGCAGCGCCTTCAGGATCGTCGGCACGATGTCGATGTCATCGACGGTCTTCCACACAAGCATCTTCAATGGGGCGGGAACTCTGTCGTCTGAGCCGCCATGTTGGGCCAACACGATAGGGATGACCCTGAACCCGTCGGCACGCATCGTCTGTTCGTGGATCGCTCGGTCGATCTCGCGTTGAATGACGCCTGCGTCAACGAACTGACTTGACAGGAAGAATACCGCTGCGGAGCACTCCGCGAAGGCGTTGTCAACGCCGCGCACCAGCGGGTCGCCCGCGGAGAGGTCATCGCGGTCAAACCAAGTCTTGAGGCCCAAGAGCCTGAGCGCCTGATCGACCTTGTCGATGAGGGGCTTGTTCGCCCCCTTATGGCTCAAGAAAATCCGCGAGTTCTCCATTGCGTGTCTCCATTTCTGCGCCCAGGCAATCATGAGTTGGGCAACAGCGAGGCCAGCGGCCTCCTTCTTTGCCTTGGACGTGTCATCGTACGTCCCCGCAGGGAATATGCCAGCCGCACCGAAGCCCTCGGTGAACTGCATCGCCTGGAACATCTCCTTCGTTGTCTGAATCTCACTGATGTCAACGAAGTCATCCATCGGGCCAAGCAGGTCATGGCCTTCCTCGCGAAGCTTCGGCAGGTGCTTCGTTTCCATGCCTCTGGCGGGAAGATGTCCACGCTTCTCCGGAGATACCAAGAGCATGAACTTGTCGCCGTCCCAGGTGAAGAACAGGTCAACATCCATCATTTTCGGAACGTAGTTCTTCAACTCGGGATGCTTGAAGACCATCTCGTGAAGCCGCGCTTGAACCAGCCCCAAAAGATCAGCGTACGGGAGAAAACAGCCGTCGGCAATCGAGAGGTGATCACCTCGAACAAAACCTAAACCATCCATCGCGATTCCCTGAGACTTGTTCACGCACGATGGTACAGGCATCCTCGACCAGAGGGGTTGCGCGCGTCCGCTTCGGAGCGCCCAATCTCGAGATTTCTTCGCCTGCTTAGGGTCGGGTGCGTGAGTTCGGCGCCTTGAGGAGCAGTCATCGGGCCGACCGAAGCGGCGCTGCCTGGGCATCGACCGCTGACGATGTCAGCACTGCCGTCGAAACCGGTCATTCCTGTGGCCTCAGGCGCGTTGGCCGATTGACCGCAATGTGGCCAAGACCGTGAGTGCAGTGCCTGACCGGCAACAGCAGCAATCGCTGCAGTTCTGTCACTAACGCGAGTGTGCAATTACCCTCTCTCGGTTCGCCATCTAATGCCCTAGCAAGCCTGCCGCTGAAGACAAACTGGCAGCGTTTGCTCATTCGCGAGAAATCTTCATAGCGCGGTGCGGGACAGATGGTTTCAACACTGCGAGGCCATACAAACCGCGTCAGGCCATCTCAAGCGTTAAGCGAGAGAGGTTTCCATGGGCCAGCGGGCCAATAGTCAAAAAATCCTAAAAGTTGCCAACTCCACACTGGTGCTGGGCCACGCGTGGGCCATAGATGGGCCATAAAGTTCTGCGCATCCAGCACCACGACCATGGGCCTCGGTGGCTGGATAGCCCACAGAAGGTGCAATTTTCAGAGTTGGGGAGGTTGGGAGACGACTACGTGGGCCATGAAAAATCCACGTAAGTCATTGATTTTGGTGCGGCTGGCGGGGATCGAACCCACGACCCTCGGCTTCGGAGGCCGATACTCTATCCACTGAGCTACAGCCGCAACTCTTAAAAGACCAATACTCAAAATTCCGCTGGCAGCCCGAATGACTATAGGCTTCGGAGGCCAATACTCTATCCACTGAGCTACAGCCGCATGAGATGCACTGAACCAATCCTGCGATTATTGCACGAGCAAGCACTCGAACACCCAAAAATCCATTGCGGAATCATGCGCTGCGCGCACCCAATCGCAACAACAAAAGGCCAGAGGCGCCGACACATCGTCGCGCCTGCGGCTCCTCTGTCGCGGGCCTGTGAGCTCGCTTGTGCCACCCGGAGTCTATGCACCTCCATCGAAGGCGTCGCAGTCTGCACTGGCAATACATCATCACATCTATAATCGAAGGTTGATTTCATCAAGCCCCCGATACACTGAGGACGTCATGAGCGATAACAACCATCACGAAGAAGCGCATACCGGCCCGATCAAAAACCCCAAGCAGCTGCTGGTCGCGGTCATTTTCTCGTTTGTGATTCCTATCTTCGCCATCATTGGCCTCGTCCTGTATGTCACTTCCGACAACAAGACGGCGGCGGGCTCGGCCAATCCCGAAAAAGCCATTGCCGAGCGCATCCAGAAGGTGGGATTGGTGGAAATCCGCGACGCCAACCGCCCACTGCGCGGTGGTGAGGATGTCTTCAAGGGCCAATGCGCCGCCTGTCACACCACGGGCGCAGCAGGCGCTCCCAAGCTCGGGGATGCTGCCGCCTGGGGCCCACGCATCAAGACGGGCCTGGACGCACTGGTTCAGTCCGCACTCAAGGGCAAGAATGCCATGGCACCACAGGGTGGTGGCGAGTTCAATGACACCGAGATAGCCCGTGCGGTGGTCTACATGGCGAATGCTGCTGGCGCCACCTTTGCAGTACCAGCGGCCGCAGGTGCTCCTGCGGCTCCCGCAGCTCCAGCCACTGCCGCTGCCGCGGCACCGGCGGCAGCCGCAACCACCACGGCATCGGCCAATGGCGAGAATCTGTACAAGCAGGCTTGCCAGGTGTGCCATGGTGCCGGCATCGCAGGCGCACCCAAGTTTGGAGACAAAACCGCCTGGACTCCTCGCCTGGCTGCTGGCATGGATGCGGTGTATGCCAATGCCGTGCAGGGCAAGGGCGGTATGCCAGCACGCGGCGGCACCCAGGCATCGGATGCAGACCTGCGTGCTGCCGTGGATTACATGGCTGCTGCGGCCAAGTAATCCCAGCTCCTGGACCTGAGCCGACCCGTGGGGTCGGCTTTTTTGTGTCCGCAATGGGCGGCACCCCCACCCAGACGGACGCGTCAGCGCTGCGAACTGTGCGCCTTGGGACTCAACACAAAACCGTACCGGCCCGGCAGTTCGCTATTGAGCGCCGCTTGCGGCGACCAGATCCCCTGGTCCACGGCGTCCGCCACCAACCCCATGTCCAGGGTGTGAACCAGGCCCACTCCGATGGTAGAGGGCAAAAAAATCCGACCGAACTCATCCTGCAAACAGTCCAACGCAACGGCTTTGGCGCCCGTGTGGGTTCGTAGCGAAAAGTCTGGTTCGACCCGCCACACCCAGGGCGCGCATTCCAGCTCAACGTATACCCGCTGTGGACCATTCTGAAAAAACCACTGCCCCTGGGCGTCCTGCTCGTAGTTGCGCTCAATGAAGTTGATGAGTTTTTCGTGCTGCAGCAAGGAGCCCCGACTCTGGGGGAAAGGCCCAGCCGCCTGCACGGCATCGTCACGCAGGTACCACCGCCCGCGCGCATCAAGACCTAGCCAGCCGTAGCAAGCGGGCACATTGGGCCACTTGGCAAGGGCCTGTTTGACGATGTCATCCATGGGCCGATTGTGCTCCGTTCAGCGCCACGCCTGCGTCCGGCGATCCATGGGCATGCTGGTGCAGCCACATCGCCACCGCTTGCGGCATGGCACGCACATGCCCTGGCAGGCAGCCCTGTGCAAAACCCACATGCCCGCCGTGCAGCGGCTGCCACAAACGGACATACGGCCCCACCTCGCTGGCGGTCGGCAAGCTTGCTGCCGGCACAAAGGGATCATTGCGGGCATTGACCGCCAGCGCGGGGATGCGGATGCGGTGGAGCAAGGGCTTGGCAGAGGCGCGACACCAGTAGTCCTCTGTGTTTCTGAAGCCATGCAAGGGCGCGGTGAACACGTTGTCGAACGCATACAGATCACGCGCCCGCAGCAGCGTATCACGGTCAAACAGACCCGGATGCTGCGCCAGCTTTTGCAGGGCTTTGGGAATGAGCGTACGCATGAACATGCGTGTGTACACCTGCCGATTGAACCCCCGACCAATCGCCCTGCCCCCGGCCGCCAGATCCAGCGGTGAGCACACCGCTGCCACGGCATCAGCACAGCGCCCTGCCTGCGCTCCGGCCTCTGCTGCCCACCGCAACAGTGCGTTGCCGCCCAGCGAGACACCCACCGCCAGCAGCGGCCCACGGTGGGCCGAACGCAGGCGCTGCAGAATCCAGCCCATCTCTTCGTAATCACCCGAATGGTAGGCCCGGGGCGCTCGGTTGATTTCACCGCTGCAGCCGCGAAAATGGGGCAGCGCACAGGCCCAGCCGCGTTCGCGGGCCACATCGGCAAAAGCCTCGCCGTAGTGGCTGCGGGAAGAACCCTCTAGGCCATGGAAAACCACCAGCAACGGCCGCTGCATGCCCGGCGGCACGCCGTCTGCGAGGTAGTCTACGTCCAAGAAATCTGCGTCGGGCGTCGTCCAGCGCTCGCGCCGGTAAGGCAGCGGCGCCCCCGCCACACGCCGCGAATACAGCGCCGGCCAGATCGTCTGCAGCTGCCCTCCGGGCAACCAGCGTGGTGCCGCATAGTTCAGGGATTCCTGGGCACATTCAGCAGGTTTTTCAGGCATTTTTTCTCCCTGCACAAGCCATTCCGGCCACCCATTGCTGACGCGCCTGGCAAGTCGCCGCTTCAAAGGGGACTGCAGGGGCACGCTAGGTAGCGGCATCGCTGTCTGCACGGGTCATGGGTTGGGGTGGCGGTCGCAAGACTGGTATTGTGCGTTGTCCCGGACGGCGCCAGCGTTGCCCGGGTCTTGGGGCCACGCCCGCCTTGCGGCAGAATTCGAAGGCACTTGGCTCTTTGCAATCCCGCTTCTTCAGACACAGGCACGCCACCATGAAACGTCTTTTTGCCCTTCTCACGGCTGCACTGCTCTTGACAGGCTGCGGCTACAACGATTTTCAGCGCCTGGATGAACAGTCCAAGGCCGCCTGGAGCGAGGTGCTCAACCAGTACCAGCGCCGCGCCGATCTGGTGCCCAACATCGTCGCCACGGTGAAGGGTGAAGCCAGCTTCGAGCAGGATACGCTGACCAAGGTGATCGAGGCCCGCGCCAAGGCCACCTCCATCCAGGTGACGCCGGCAACCCTCAATGATCCCGCCGCTTTCGCCAAATTTCAGGCCGCGCAGGGAGAGCTATCGGGTGCACTGTCACGGCTGATGGTGGTGGCCGAGCGTTACCCTACCCTCCAGGCCAACCAGGGTTTTCGGGATTTGCGCGTGACGCTGGAAGGCACGGAAAACCGCATTACCGTAGCCCGCAACCGATACATTCAGACGGTGCAGGAATACAACGTGCTGGCGCGCAGCTTCCCCACCAACCTGACCGCCATGGCGTTCAGCTACGCCCCCAAACCTGTTTTCAGTGTACAGAACGAGGCGCAGATCACGACGCCCCCCGCGGTGGATTTTTCGGCATCCAAACCCTGATATGTGATCATTTATGCCTTTAGCGCTTATCCGCATTGCGCTATTAGCTATATTATTTATAGCGATTGACTGGAGCGATGCCCGCGCTGACACGCTGCAACCTGTTCCGGCACTCACCGCCCGCGCGCTGGACCAGACCGGCACCCTGAACCCTGGCCAGCTGCAGGCGCTGGAGCAGCAACTGGCAGCCCTCGAACAATCCAGAGGCGCGCAGGTGGTGGTGCTGATGGTGGCCACCACGGCCCCCGAAGACATCGCCAGCTATGCCAACCGCGTCGCCAACGACTGGAAAATCGGCCGCCGCGCGGTCGGTGATGGCGTGCTGGTGCTCGTGGCCAAAGACGACCGCAAGATGCGGCTGGAGGTCGCCAAGACGCTGGAAGGGGCCATTCCTGACATCGCCGCGGCCCGCATCATCGACACCGCCATGAAGCCGCGCTTTCGCGAAGGCGATTTTGCCGGCGGCCTGCAAGCCGCTGTCACGCTGATTGCCGCCCGCATCGCCAACGAAGGCCTGCCCGAACCGCCATCGCCGGCGCGCACGTCAGCCCAGAACGACGCCATCGACTGGGGTGAATGGACCATCTTCCTGTTTCTGGGCGTCACGGTGGTTGGCCCCGTGGTTCGCGCCCTGCTCGGCAATGCCGTGGGCACGGTGCTGACCGGGGCCTTGGCGGGGGTCGTGGCTTATGTGGCCACGGCCAGTGTGCTGCTGGCCGGCCTGGCAGGCCTGGCCGCGCTGGTCTACACGTTGCTCAGCGCCTCCTCCCGTGCCATGTCCGGGCACGGGCGTGGCGGCGGCTGGGGTGGAGGCACCGGTGGCGGTGGTGGCTGGAGCGGCGGATCTTCCCGCGGTGGCGGTGGTTTCAGCTCGGGCGGTGGTGGCGATTTTGGGGGCGGTGGCGCCTCGGGAGACTGGTGAACATGGCTGGACCTTTTTCCTGGATTGGCGCCCTTGCCCGCCTGTTGCGGCACCGTTGGAATGATCCGTTCGTACGCCGCGCGCTGCCGGAAAGCGCCCTGCAGCGCCTGACTGCCCGCATCGCGGCCAGCGAACGGCGGCATACCGGTCAGATCCGCATCTGCGCCGAAGGCGGCCTGCCCTGGAGCTATCTGCTGCGCCAGGCACCCGTTCGTGAGCGCGCACTGATGATGTTCAGCAAGCTGCGTGTGTGGGATACCGAGCACAACAACGGTGTGCTCATCTACCTCCTGCTGGCGGAACACTCGATCGACATCGTGGCCGATCGGGGGCTGCACGCGCATGTCGCCAGCAGCGAGTGGCAGCAGATGGTTGCCCGCATGTCATCCGCCTTCCGCGCGGGCCATTTCGAACAGGGTCTGGATCAGGCCGTGGACGAGGTGACAGCACTGCTGTGCCGCCATTTCCCCACCTGCGCCAGCAGGGATCGCCCCAACGAATTGCCCGACGAACCGCATATCCAGTGACCTGGGTGCATCACGGCATGATTTGCCGTGGATTGCAAAGTGCCCATGAAAAAACCCGGCCAAGCCGGGTTTTTTCATGGGCGATCAACCGAAAGGTCAACTCACCGCTTCTGGCGGAACTTGCGCAAGGCGGCGATCTGCGCGGCCATGACGGCCAGTTCGGATTGCGCCTTGGCCAGATCGATCTCGCTCTTGGCGTTTTTCAGGGCTTCTTCTGCAGCAGCCTTGGCAGCATTGGCCTTCTCGTCGTCCAGATCCTTGCCACGGATGGCGGTGTCGGACAACACGGTCACGCAGTCGGGCTGAACTTCCAGAATGCCGCCGGCCACGAAAACAAACTCTTCGCTGCCATCGGCCATTTCAATGCGCACCGAGCCGGGCTTGATGCGCGTGATCAGCGGAGTGTGGCGTGGGTACACACCCAGTTCGCCCGCTTCGCCGGGCAGCGCAATAAAGCGCGCTTCACCGGAGAAGATGGACTCTTCGGCACTGACCACATCGACGTGGATGGTGTTCATCATTGCTCCTGGGAAAAGAGGGTTGGCAGGATTGGCGAAAGGCTGGCCGGCCGGAACCGGTCAGCCATTGCGCAATCAGGCCACCTTCTTGGCCTTTTCGAAGGCTTCGTCAATGGTGCCGACCATGTAGAACGCCTGCTCTGGCAGGTGATCACACTCGCCATT
>JANJSZ010000017.1 GCA_024711405.1 Acidovorax sp. | reverse complement strand
CCCCCGCCACAAAACTCCCCGACTTCCCCCCGTGCTTCTCCACCACGCGCACATCGTGGATGCACACAATTAGGGTCAGATTCCAATTTTTCTACTGTTTCGATGGGTTCTAAGCGCTGGACTGCCACAACCGACAAGCCGTCGAAGCAGCGGTATGTGCTTATTCGTGCTTTGATGTGTACACTGTATGCTACTCAGATGCACCCAAGGATAATATCCATGTCCACCACGATGACCATCCGACTGGAACCCGACATTAAAGGACGTCTCGATGTTCTGGCCGACGCCACGCATCGCAGTAAATCCTGGCTGGCGGCTGAAGCGATCCGTGAATACGTCGAGCTCAACGAGTGGCAGATTCACGAAATTCGCGCGGCACTGATTGAGGCCGACGCAGGCGCATTCGCCAGCGATGCTGAGGTTCAAGCGTTGACGGAGAAGTGGGTGCCGCGTGCAGGTTAAGTGGCTTGCTGTGGCGCTGCGCAACCTGGACCATGAAGCCGAATTCATTGCCGCCGACGACCCGCAGGCGGCGCGCCAGGTGGTGAGCCGGGTGCTCGACGCCGTGGCGGTACTTGCATTGCAACCGGGTATCGGCCGGCCAGGCCGAGTACCGGGCACGCGTGAACTGGTGGTGAGCAAAACCCGCTATCTGGTACCTTACCGCGTGCGTGGCGAGGTGGTGGAAGTGCTGCGCGTGTTCCACACGTCACGTCGGCCGCCCAAACGCTGGTAGGAATTACTGATCCGGCCTTTTGACGTATCAACTTCCGTTCAGACTGCGCCCTTGGACCACGCTCAGGACAGGCTTGTCGAAGCCCTTCGACAAGATCAGGGCGAACGGTTCAAACTTCGCCGGGCCGAATCAATAATTGGGGTCGCAATAATTGGGGTCGGATTCCAATCAATTACCGGCTGGTGCCGTAGGCAATGCGCCCGACTGGGGCACGACAGTGCCCACGCGCGCATCCTCATACAGCCGCTCCATCGGGACGCTCAGCCCCACGCTGGCAAACTCCACAGCGTCTCCCGCTTCGGACGGATACACTCTGCCTCAGCTTTGCTGGAAAACGTCTTGATTTCGATAGGAAAGCCGTGGCGGCGCACACGCACCTGCCAACTTCTTCCGTGCTTTCTGATGGATGCCATCGTTTCTCCCGAGTGGAGCAAACGAGGAGCAAGAAGTGATTTTTTGCAAAAAAGGAGTTTGCGGACGCCCGAGGTCAGTACCAAAACCCTGACTGGGTATCCACTACGAATTTCAGAAAATCATATACAAATCAATGGCTTACACCCCCGCCACAAAACTCCCCGACTTCCCCCCGTGCTTTTCCACCACGCGCACGTCGTGGATGGACATGCCCCGGTCCACGGCCTTGCACATGTCGTAGATGGTGAGCAGGGCGATCTGCACGGCGGTGAGTGCTTCCATTTCGACGCCGGTGGGGCCTACGGTTTCCACGGTGGCCGCGCAAAATATGCCTATAGCGTCCGGTTGGCGTGTGCTGGCCGCTTCAAATTCAAGAGCAACGCGGGTGAGCGCGAGCGGATGGCACAGGGGAATGAGGTCGCTGGTTTTCTTGGCGGCCATGATGCCGGCGATGCGGGCAATGCCGAGTACGTCGCCCTTTTTGGCGTTGCCAGCCTCGATGAGGGCCAGGGTGGCGGGCAGCATTTCGATGCGGCCGCTGGCGATGGCGATGCGGTGCGTGGCGGCCTTGGCGGCCACGTCGACCATGTGGGCCTGGCCCTGGGCGTCGAAATGGGTGAGTGCGGACATGGCGAGGTAACCGAATGATGAAGGTGGGAAACTTTGCGAGGACGGGGCATCATACGTTCATGTGGAATCGCAAGCGCCCCCCCTCGCCCCCCATGATGGCCGCGGCCTCCGCTCGATTGAGAAAATGGCCCAAACTACCTCAGGCGCTTGCCAAAAATGCGCTAACGGCTTCTTTATTGATAGCATTTTCTGCTTTGATGCCGTTGTCCGCCAAGGCCCAGCCCAGCCTGCCCACGCTGGGCGACGGCAGCGCGCTCACCACGGGTGAAGAGCGCCGCCTGGGCGACCGCATCATCCGCGAGCTGTACCGCGACCCCGACTACATCGATGACCCGGTGCTGGTGGAATATGTGCAGGGGCTGTGGCAGGCGCTGCTGGCGGCGGCTCGCGCGCGCGGCGAGCTCTCGCCCGAGCTCGAGGAGCGCTTTGCCTGGGAGGTGCTGCTGGGACGCGACCGCACCGTCAATGCCTTTGCGCTGCCGGGTGGCTACCTGGGCGTGCATCTGGGGCTGATTGGCGTGGTGGCCACGCGCGACGAGCTGGCCTCGGTGCTGGCGCACGAGTTGAGCCATGTCACGCAACGGCATATCTCGCGCCTGATGGCACAGCAAAGCAAGCAGACGCCCTTGCTGCTGGGGGCGATGGTGCTGGCCGCGCTGGCCGCCAGCAAGAACCCGGGGGCCGCCCAGGCCATGATGGTGGGCGGTCAGGCGGTGGCCATGCAGAACCAGCTCAATTTCTCGCGCGACATGGAGCGCGAGGCCGACCGCATCGGCTACGGGCTGATGGAGCCTTCGGGGTTTGCGCCCCAGGGTTTCGTGAGCATGTTCGACAAGCTGCAGCAAGCCAACCGCCTCAACGACAACGGCTCATGGCCTTATCTGCGCAGCCACCCGCTGACCACCCAGCGCATGGCCGACATGCACTCGCGCCTGCCACCCGGCGGCGCGGCGCCGCCACCGCAGCCTGGCCTGGAGCACGCCCTGGTGGTGGCCCGGGCCCGCGTGCTGTCGAACCCCGGCGTGGATGCGCTGCGGCTGTGGATCAGCGAACCGCAAAACAGCGGCTTTGCCAGCCAGCCCGCGCCGCGCCGCGCCGCTGCGTTGTACACCGCTGCGCTGGCCAGCAACCAATTGCGCGATTTTGCGGCCGCGCGCACGGCCCAGGCACGGCTGGAGGAGGTGGTGCGTGGCGATGCTGCCGCCCAGCGGCAATCGCAGCGGCTAGCGGCCGAGATCGCGTTGGCGGCAGGCCTGCCCGAAGCGGCGCTGCAGCGGTTGCCGGCAGAAACGGGCCGGCCCGAGCTGGTGCTGCGCACCCAGGCCCTGCTGCGCCTGGGACGCGCCGCCGAGGTGACGGGCGCCCTGCAGACCTGGGTGACCACCCATCCGCACGATGCCACGGTGTGGCAGTTGCTGGCGAGCACCTGGCAGGCGCAGGGGCAGCCGCTGCGTGCCGTGCGTGCCGAGGCCGAATCGCACGCCGCCCGCTACGACTATGCCGCCGCGGTGGACCGCTTCAAAGCCGGGCAGGATCTGGCGCGCAAAAGTAGCAGCGCTGCCGATTACATCGAGGCGTCCATCATCGACACGCGCCTGCGTGCGATGGAGTCACTTCTGAAGGAACAGGCCGCCGAGCGCTGATTCGATCAGCAGCCCCAGCAGCGAATAGATCAGCGAGCCCAGCAAGGCGGCGCCAAAGCCGGTCACGTGAAAGCCGTCCAGCACACCCGCGGCAGCCCAGAACATGAGGGCATTGATCACGAACAGAAACAGGCCCACGGTGACCAGGGTCACCGGCAGCGTCAGCACCACCAGCACGGGGCGCAACACGGCATTGAACAGGCCGATGACGAAGGCGGCAATCAGCGCCGACGCAAAGCTTTGCACTTGCACGCCGCTGTAGAGGTAGGCCACCAGCAGCAGCGCCGCAGCGCTGAGCAGCCATTTGAGGAGGAGTTTCATGCGCGCAGGATAGCACCGCGCCTGCCTTGGCAGACGGCCCTGCGCGCGCTGGATTACGCCAGGTCCAGCGCCAGCAGGGCGCCCAATCCGGTCAGCAGGCTGGGCAAGGTGCCCGGGAACGACAGGCGCGCAGGAACGGGTTCGGCGGCGGCATCGTGCCTGGGCCGGCGGGCATCGACCACGCGGGCGGCGCCCAGCTCGGCCTGCAGTTGCGCGACCAGCTCCGGCAAGGGGCCTTTGGCCAGCACGGTGGTCACGCTGCTGCCACCCGACGGCAGCCAAGGCAGCAGTTGCGCAAACAGCTTCTCGGCCCATTTGTCGCGCCAGTTCTCGCGGGTGCGATGGCTCACCCATTTGCTGATGCGGTGCGTCATGCGCG
>JANJSZ010000293.1 GCA_024711405.1 Acidovorax sp. | reverse complement strand
GGCCCAGAATTCATCCGTCACTTCCCACGAATGGGCATGGGCCTTGGCCATCTGTCTGTCCTGCGCCGAGTGAAGGTCGGCTCAGGTTTGGAGTTTACTTAATTTACGGATAAATCCTTAGTAACGCACGTGACGCTATCTTGCTGTTTTGCCGCGGCCATATGGCCACCGGGGCACCGTCCCCGCTGGCCCGGCAAGCCGTACCACAAGGGCTTTTCCATGGGTTCTTACAATCGCGCTGATTGATAAGGCATCACCAGAAAAAGCCGCGCGCGGTGGATACTTCATGGCTGATTCCGCATTTTTTCAACAGCAGCTGCCTTGAGGCAAATGCAACACACAGGTCTTGTCCATGTCTTCCACCCCCCACGCGAAAGTTCTGATCCTCGGCTCCGGTCCTGCAGGCTACACGGCGGCCGTCTATGCGGCACGCGCCAACCTGAACCCGGTGCTCATCACCGGCATCGCGCAGGGCGGCCAGCTCATGACCACCACGGAGGTGGACAACTGGCCCGCCGATGTGCACGGCGTGCAGGGCCCCGACCTGATGCAGCGCTTTCTGGAGCACGCCGAGCGCTTCAAGACGCAGATCATCTTTGACCACATCAACAAGGTCGATTTCAGCCAGCGCCCGTTCACGCTCACCGGCGACAGCGGCACCTACACCTGCGACTCGCTGATCATCGCCACCGGCGCGTCGGCCAAATACCTGGGCCTGCCCTCGGAAGAGGCCTTCATGGGCAAGGGCGTGTCGGGCTGCGCCACCTGCGACGGTTTCTTTTACCGCGACCAGGACGTGTGCGTGGTGGGCGGCGGCAACACCGCCGTGGAAGAAGCCCTGTACCTGTCGAACATCGCCCGCAAGGTGACGCTGGTGCACCGCCGCGACAAGTTCAAGGCCGAGCCCATCCTCGTGGACAAGCTCAACGAGAAAGTGGCGGCCGGCAAGATCGAGCTCAAGGTGTTCCACACCCTGGACCAGGTGCTGGGCGACAACACCGGCGTGACGGGCATCCGCATCAAGAGCACGCTCGACGGCAGCACCCAGGACATCGCACTGCAGGGCTGCTTCATTGCCATCGGCCACGCGCCCAACACCGATATTTTCCAGGGCCAGCTGACCATGGAGAACGGCTATATCGTCACGCAGGGCGGGCTCAAGGGCTTTGCCACCCAGACCAGCGTGCCCGGCATCTTTGCCGCGGGCGACGTGCAGGACCATGTCTACCGCCAGGCCATCACCAGCGCCGGCACGGGTTGCATGGCGGCACTCGATGCCCAGCGCTTCCTGGAACAGGAAGCTTGACGAGGCGAAGACCCCCACGCTCCGCCGCTGCGCGGGTCGCTGCCCCCATGGGGGCTTTTTTGTCTTGGGGCGCCTGGCGACAAAAACTGGGCATCAGGCTATAATCTGCGGCTTTGCTGAATTCGGCCCGCCTTGCGGCACCCCGAAACAGGCAAATCGGGTTACCGCCACCCTTTCTGGCGAGGTGAGGCCACAAGCCATCCTGGGGAAAAACCCCCGGGGCCGAGTGAGTGGCCGTTAAAAAGTATCGGAGTGTCCTCATGGCACGCGTCTGCGACGTAACGGGCAAGAAGCCCATGGTCGGGAACAATGTTTCCCACGCCAACAACAAAACCAAGCGCCGGTTCCTGCCGAACCTGCAATACCGCCGTTTCTGGGTCGAGACCGAAAACCGCTGGGTGCGCCTGCGTGTTTCGAGCGCTGCCCTGCGTTTGATCGACAAGAACGGTATCGACTCGGTGCTCGCAGATCTGCGTGCACGTGGTCAGGCTTAAGGAGAAGCACCATGGCAAGCAAAGGCGGACGCGACAAGATCAAGCTGGAATCCACTGCGGGTACCGGTCACTTCTACACCACGACCAAGAACAAGAAGACGATGCCCGAGAAGATGCTGATCATGAAATTTGATCCCAAGGCTCGCAAGCATGTGGAATACAAGGAAATGAAGCTGAAGTAATTCAGCCTCAGGTCTTTCGGAAAAACCGCCCTGCCGCAAGGTTGGGCGGTTTTTTCATGCCCGCAGACAGTGCAGGCCACGAGCGTGGCAAGGAGCTTGCATGCAGCCCAGGTCCTGGGTTGACGCTCAGGCCTGCGCCGCACGCAGGCGCATCGAGAAATCACGCAGCGCCGCAATACCGCTGTCCTCGGCCCGGTGGCACCAGGCCTGCAGGTCCGCCGTGAGCTGCTCGCGCGAGTGCGAGGTATTGAGCCACAGCTGGCGCAGTTCTTCGCGCATGGTCACCATCTTGTCGAGCACCGGAGAAACGGCGCGTGCCCGTGCCAGCTGCGGCAAGGCCACGGCGGGCACCTTCTCCACATCGCGGTGCAGCCAGCGCCTGGCAGCCCGGAACATCGACGCATCGGCCTGGCGCGCCTGCAACGCGGCCATTTCGGCCTTGCAGGCCTGGCGCACCCCGCGCGCATAGGCGGCCATGACCTCGTAACGGTTGGCAATCAGGGCCTCCAGCGTCTTTTCATCGGCCACGGGCTTCACATCGCCCAGTTGCAGCCTGGGTGGCACCTTCTTGACCCTGGCCCAGCCGATCGCCTGCATCAGGCGGATGTAGGCCCAGCCAATGTCCAATTCATAGGGTTTGATCGAGAATCTGGCCGACGTGGGATAGGTGTGGTGGTTGTTGTGCAGTTCCTCGCCACCAATGAGGATGCCCCAGGGCGAGAGATTGGTGCTGGCGTCCTGCGCCTCGAAATTGCGGTAGCCCCAGTAATGGCCCACGCCATTGACCACGCCCGCCGCCCAGAAGGGAATCCAGACCATCTGCACCGCCCACACGGCTGCGCCGAGCGCGCCAAACAGGGCCAGATCCAGGACCAGCATGAGCGCCACCCCCTGCCAGCTGAAGCGGCTGTACAGGTTGCGCTCGATCCAGTCGTTCGGCGTGCCGTGGCCGAACTTTTGGATCGTTTCCATGTTCGTCGACTCGGCGCGGTACAGCTCGGCGCCACGCCACATCACGGTGCCAAGGCCGCGCGTCTGGGGGCTGTGGGGATCGTCCACGGTTTCGCATCTGGCGTGGTGCTTGCGGTGGATGGCCACCCATTCCCGGGTGACCATGCCCGTGGCTATCCACAGCCAAAAGCGGAAAAAATGCGCGGGAATGGCGTGCAGTTCCAGCGCGCGGTGCGCCTGGGCGCGGTGCAGAAAGATCGTGACCGCGGCAATGGTGATGTGGGTGGTGGCCAGGGTGTACAGCACGATCTGCCACCAAGCCAGGCCCCACAAGCCATGGGCCAGCCAGTCCACGGCAGCGTTCAAGACCGCCCCATCCGGCAACAGCATGTTCAAGACTCCTTGTTTCCCATACCCTATCCACCACGGCCCACGGCATCTGGTGCGGGAGTACCGCGCCTGCTGAAGTTCAGCCCTTTCTGACCCAGACCGCCGCGAAAAATCCGTCAGTCTGGTGGACATGGGGCCACAAACGCAAATAACCACTGCCGGTATCACCGCCGCTGCACAGCCCCCTGGCACCCTCCACCTTGAGTTGCTCCAGCAATTCACCGGCGTCCAGCAGGCGGAAATCCGTGTGCGCGGCGCTGAAAGCCTCGGCAATGGCCTCATTTTCCTGCGGCAGGATGCTGCAGGTGGCATACACCAGCCGTCCACCCGGCTTGAGCAGGCGGGCAGCACTGTCCAGGATGGCCGTCTGCTTGGCCACCAGTTCCTCCACCGCCTTGGGCGACTGGCGCCATTTGAGATCGGGGTTGCGGCGCAGCGTGCCCAGGCCCGAGCAGGGGGCGTCCACCAGCACGCGGTCGATCTTGCCGGCCAGGCGCTTGATGCGCTCGTCCCGCTCGTGGGCAATGGCTGCCGGGTGCACGTTCGACAGGCCGCTGCGCGCCAGCCGCGGCTTGAGCGCATCGAGCCGGTGGGCCGACACGTCAAACGCATACAGGCGGCCAGTGCTGCGCATGCTGGCGCCAATGGCCAGCGTCTTGCCGCCCGCGCCCGCGCAAAAATCCACCACCATCTCGCCGCGCTTGGCGTCGAGCAGCAGGGCCAGCAGCTGCGAGCCCTCGTCCTGCACCTCGATGGCGCCGCGCGTGAACGCATCGAGCTTGGTCAGCGCAGGCTTGTCGTCCACGCGCAGCCCCCAGGGCGAATACGGTGTGGGGCTGGCCTTGATGCCCGCCTTGGCCAGCTCTTTCTGCACATCGGCGCGCTTGTCCTTGAGCGCGTTGACGCGCAGGTCCAGCGGCGCGCTCTGTGCCAGGCTTTCCACCAGCGGCCAGAAACCCTCACCCAGCTGGTCCTTGAGGGGTTTGACCAGCCATTCGGGCAGGTTGTGGCGATGGCGCTCCATCAGGTCATCCACCGTGACGGCATCACACTGGTCCAGCCAGTTCTTTTCCTGATCGGTCAGCGCGCTCTTGAGAAAATCGCGCGGGCCATGGAAGCCCAGAATGGCCAGGCGGCGCTCCTTGGGGCCCGAGCCCGAGGGCGCCATGTGGTCGAACAGCAGTTTTTTGCGCAGCACGGTGTAAACCGTCTCGGCCAGCGTGGCACGTTCGCGGGGGCCCAGGCCCCGGTTATCGCGGAAGAATCGTGACACCACCGCGTCGGCGGGGTGTTCAAACGTAAGGGTGAGCCTGACAAGTTCGGCGCAGGCGTCGAGAAGGACTTTGGGATGCATGCCCCGATTGTCCCACCGACACCCTGATCGGTGCATGCACATCACCCCGGGATGCAGCGGCAAAGCGGCCCTTTTGTGTCAGCAGGCACTGCCGCAGCCGTCTGCGGGACGGCTCGTTGCGAACGCACCAGGCGCGCACAATCTGCGCCTCCCCTTCTTATTCACCGCCCTTCCCCCATGACCGACGAAGACCTGCCCGCACCCATCCGCACGCCACCTGGCCTGTACCGCCACTACAAGGGAATGCTCTATCAGGTGATCGACACCGTGCGCCACAGCGAGACGCTGGAGCCCATGACGCTGTACCGCGCGCTTTACGGCCAGCGGGGCCTGTGGGTGCGCCCCGCAGCCATGTTTCTGGAAAATGTTTCGGTGGATGGGCAGTTGCGGCCCCGCTTTGAGCGCTGCAGCGACGCGGCCCCTGACATGGAGAGCTGACCCTCCGTTGCGCCAACGCAGTTACAAGGCTTGCACCAGCGTCCGCACAGCGCGCGGGTAGATCACATGTTCCTGGGTGAGCACACGCGCCGCCAGCGTCTCGGCTGTGTCCCCCGGCAGCACCGGCACCACGGCCTGGTCCAGGATCGGGCCGACATCCAGTTCGGCCGTCACCTGGTGCACCGTCACACCGGCAAACCTGCAGCCCGCATCAATGGCGCGCTGGTGCGTGTGCAGCCCGGTGAAAGCCGGCAGCAGCGAGGGGTGGATATTGATGAGCCGCCCCGCGTAGTGCGCCACAAAACCCGGCGTGAGGATGCGCATGAACCCGGCCAGCACCACCAGGGCGGGCTGATGGCGGTCGATGGTGGCGGCCAGTTCGGCGTCAAAGGCCTCGCGGCTGGCAAAGGCCTTGTGGTCCAGCACCGCGGTGGCAATGCCCTGCGCGCGGGCGAAAATCAGCCCGCCGGCATCGGCTTTGTTGCTGACCACGGCAGCCACGCGCGCGCCGTAGCGCTGCTCCCAGTTTTCCTGCTGCGCGGTTCGGACGATGGTGGCCATGTTGGAGCCGCCGCCAGAGATCAAAATCACAATGTTTTTCATTGCCTGCAATTATCCCCGCCATGCCGTTCGACCCTCGTACCCGCCCCCTCACGCCCCCAGAAGCCCGCGTGCTCGCCACCCTGATGGAGAAGGCCCGCACCGTGCCCGACAGCTACCCCATGTCGCTCAACGGCCTGCTGACCGGCTGCAACCAGAAGACCAGCCGCGACCCGGTGATGCAACTGAGCGATGCCCAGGCGCAGGAGGCGCTGGATTCGCTCAAGCAGCTGAGCCTGGCGTTCGAGAGCAGCGGCAACCGCACCACCCGCTGGGAGCATAACTTCCAGCGCGGCGTGGGCGTGCCCGAGCAGTCGGCGGTGCTGCTGGGCCTCTTGATGCTGCGCGGCCCGCAGACGGCGGGCGAGCTGCGCATCAACGCCGAACGCTGGTACCGCTTTGCAGATATCTCGTCGGTGGAGGCATTTCTGGACGAGCTGCGGGAGCGCAGCGCAGAAAAAGGCGGCGCGCTGGTCGTGCAGCTGCCCCGCGCGCCCGGCGCCCGCGAGCAGCGCTGGGCGCATCTGCTGTGCGGACCGGTGGATACCACGGCCAGCGCTGACACGGCAGGCCACAGCGCCGCAGGCCCGTCTCCCGCCCTGCAGCCCAGGGTGGATGCGCTGGAGGCCGAAGTGGCCAGTCTCAGAGCCGTCGTGCAGCGGCTGTGCGCAGAGCTGGGCATTTCCCCCGACTTCAGTCCGATGTCGCCACCCGGACAGGAATGAAAAGAACGCTCGTGCTACAAACACACCCTCACTAGGAGACGCACCGCATGGATCTCGCATTCACCCCCGAAGAACAGGCCTTTCGCGAAGAAGTTCGCGCATGGGTCCACGCCAACCTGCCCCCCGAAATTTCCCACAAGGTGCACAACGCTCTGCGCCTGACCCGTGCCGACATGCAGGGCTGGGCCAAGATTTTGGGCAAGAAGGGCTGGCTCGGTTTTGGCTGGCCCAAGGAGTTTGGCGGCCCCGGCTGGACGGCCGTGCAAAAGCACCTGTTTGAAGAAGAGTGCGCCCTCGCCGGCGCGCCCCGCATCATCCCCTTCGGCCCCGTGATGGTGGCCCCGGTGATCATGGCGTTTGGCAACGCCGAGCAGCAAAAGCGCTTCCTGCCCGGCATCGCCAGCGGTGAAGTGTGGTGGAGCCAGGGCTACAGCGAACCGGGCTCGGGCTCGGACCTGGCCAGCGTCAAGACCCGCGCCGAGCGCGTGGGCGACAAATACATCGTCAACGGCCAGAAGACCTGGACCACCCTGGGCCAGCACGGCGACTGGATGTTCAACATGGTGCGCACCGCTACCTCCGGCAAGCCGCAGACCGGCATCTCCTTCCTGCTGCTCGACATGAAGTCCAAGGGCGTCACCGTGCGCCCCATCAAGCTGCTCGATGGCGAGTGCGAAGTGAACGAGGTGTTCTTCGACAACGTCGAAGTGCCTGCCGAGAACCTGATCGGCGAAGAGAACAAGGGCTGGACCTACGCCAAGCACCTGCTATCCCACGAACGCACCAACATCGCCGACGTGAACCGCAGCAAGCGCGAGCTGGAGCGCTTGAAGCGCATCGCCCGGGCCGAAGGTGTGTGGGACGACCAGCGTTTCCGCGACCAGATCGCGCTGCTGGAAGTGGACATCGTGGCCCTCGAAATGCTGGTGCTGCGCGTGCTATCAAACGAGAAGTCGGGCAAGAACTCGCTCGACATTGCCGGCCTGCTCAAGATCAAGGGCAGCGAGATCCAGCAGCGCTATGCCGAGCTGATGATGCTGGCCGCCGGACCCTTTGCCATGCCCTTCATCGAAGAGGCCATGGAAGCCGGCTGGCAGGGCAACTTCCCGGGCGGCGTCACCGCCAACGCACCGCTGGCATCCACCTACTTCAACCTGCGCAAGACCACGATCTACGGCGGCAGCAACGAAGTGCAACGCAACATCGTCGCGCAGACTGTTCTCGGCTGACGCCGACAACAGTCCACGCTTTGCACGACAGGACTGCTCCCCCGTGCCCCCTCCACGAGGGGGTTCCAGCTAGAGCTTCGCTGGTTGTACAAAGAAGGCGCCGCGGCGCCACAACCGGCACAAGGAGAGACACATGGATTTCGATTTTTCTGATGACCAGGAACAACTGCGCGACGCCGTGCGCAAGTGGGTGGACAAGGGCTACACGTTCGAGCGCCGCCGCGCCGCCGTGGCCGCTGGTGGTTTTGACCGCGCCACCTGGAACGAACTTGCCGAGCTGGGCCTGACCGCACTGACCGTCCCCGAAGCGCACGACGGCATGGGCCAGGGCGCCATCGACGCCATGGTGGTGGCCGAAGAACTGGGCCGCGGCATCGTACTGGAGCCGATCGCCCAGGCCTTCATCGCCAGCAGCGTGCTGTCGCACTGCGCACCGGCCGACGTGCAATCGGACTGGCTGCCCCGCGTGGCCAGCGGCGAGGCGCTGGTGGTGCTGGCCCAGCAGGAGCGCAAGGCACGCTACCGCCTGGACGTTTGCGATGCCAAAGCGACCCCAGCGCAATCTGGTCATACGGTAACAGCGATCAAAAGCGTAGTACCTGCCGGTGACCAGGCCGATGCCTTCATCGTGCCTGCGCAGCTCGACGGCACGATCGCCCTCTTCCTGGTCGAGCGCACGGCCAGCGGCGTGGCCACGCAAGGCTACGTCACCCAGGACGGCAGCCGCGCCGCCGAAGTGAAGCTCACCAACGCCCCCGCCACGCTCATCACCACCGACGGCCTGGCCGCGCTGGAGCTGGCCGTGGACACCGGCATCGCCGCCACCTGCGCCGAAGCCGTGGGCGTGATGGACAAGACCGTGGCCATCACCGTCGAATACATGAACCAGCGCAAGCAGTTCGGCGTGTTCATTGCCAGCTTCCAGGCCCTGCGCCACCGCGTGGCCGACATGAAGATGCAGCTGGAGCTGGCCCGCTCGATGAGCTACTACGCCAGCCTCAAGCTCGGCGCACCCGCGGACGAACGCCGCCGCGCCATGGCCCGCGCCAAGGTGCAGCTGGGCCAGTCCATGCGCTTCGTGGGCCAGCAGGCCGTGCAACTGCATGGCGGCATCGGCGTGACCGACGAATACATCGTCAGCCACTATTTCAAGAAGCTCACGCAACTCGAAGTGGCCTTTGGCGACACGCTGCACCATCTGGGTGAAGTGTCGGCGCGCATGCAGGACACCGCGGGCGTGTTTGCCTGAGGCCCGATTCCCGCCGCCCAAAAAACCGCCTTCGGGCGGTTTTTCTTTGCAGGCCTGTCGCTCAGGTCAGCTGGAAGTTCACCGGTTCCAGCGCGGGCGGCAGGTCTTTTTCGCCCAGCGATTCGCGCAAATTGATCTCGATGGCCCGGCACAAAGTGTCGAGCGGCAGATCGTTGCTTTCCATTCCGAAGGGTTCCTCGATCTCGTCGCCCAGCGCGTCCAGGCCGAAGAAGGTGTAGGCCACGATGCCCACCACAAAGGGCGTCATGAACCCCGTGGTGTCCACCAGGCCGAAGGGCAGCAAAAAGCAGTACATGTAGGCCGTGCGGTGCAGCAGCAGCGTGTAGGAAAACGGCACGGGGGTGTTCTTGATGCGCTCGCACGAGGCGGCCGAGGCCGTCAGGGAGGACAGCGTGGCATCCACCGATGCCGCCAGGCAGGGCTCGATCTGGCCCTGGCGCACGCACTCGCCCAGGTCGCGGCCCATGTGCAGCATGATGGCGTCGGCGGGGCTCGAGGTGCTGCGCGCTTTTTCAAACTCTGCCGCCGTCAGCCAGCGCTGCAGCACGGCGTCATCGCGCTGGTCGCGCAACTGCAGCCGCAGCGCATGCACGAAGGCGATGGCGCGGTGCACCATGCGCACCCGCACATCGTCGTCACGCCGGGCGGGGTTGGGCGGCGCAGGCAGCTGGATCAGGCCCTGGCACTGGCGCGACAGCGTGCGCGTGCGGTGCACGATTTCGCCCCAGAGCTTGCGGGCTTCCCAGTAGCGGTCGTAGGCGGTGGTGTTGCGAAAGCCCAGAAAAATCGCCAGCGGCAGACCGATCAGGGTGAAAGGAATGGCGGTGAGCGTGATCTTGAGCGTGAACAGGTTGCCGTGCACCAGCGTCACCAGGGTCGCCAGCAAGACGTTGAGCAGCAAGGTGAGGCGGATGCGGTGCAGCACCGAGCCGCGCAGGACCAGAAACAAGCGCAGTCCCGACAGACGCTCACGAACAATCATGCCGAAAAACCAAGGGAAAACCCTTATTGGACCACAGCCCACCCCGTGGCGCCAAGGCGGTGCGCCCCCCGATGGGCCACGGGCGGAACGGCCCGGTCAGACCAGCAACCGCGACGATTTGGGCACATGGGCCATCAAAAACTCCATCTGGTCGACCAGGATGCGCCGGTTGCGCAGGATGAAGTCTTCCCACAGGCTGGGCACATAGGGCGCATACAGCAGGGGCATGTGGGCCTGCTCGGGCGTGCGCGGGCCCTTGCGGTGGTTGCAGGGGCGGCAGGCCGTGACCACGTTCATCCAGTGGTTCTGGCCGTTGCGCGCAAACGGCACGATGTGCTCGCGCGTGAGGTCTTCTTCGTGAAAATGGCCGCCGCAATAGGCGCACACATTGCGATCGCGCGCAAACAGCTTGCTGTTGGTGAGGCTGGGCTTGAGATCGAAAGGGTTGATGCCCGGCACGCCGCGGGTGCCGACGATGCTGTTGACGGCAATCACCGATTGCTCGCCCGTGAGGGCACTGTAGCCACCCCGGAAACGGGCGATCTGTCCGCCCGACTCCCAGCGCACCTCCCCGGCGGCATAGTGAATCACCGCCTGCTCCAATGTGATCCACGATTGGGGCAGCCCTTGGGCCGACAGCTTCAAGACCTTCACAACACGCCTCCTGGAACAAAAGTACACAAGGATTCGGAACGCAGATGGCACTGCGATCACAATATACTCCGTTTTCATGACAAATTGGCGTCTTGCGCTTGATACATCAGCGCAGGCTGCTATTAAAACAATATCAAACCGATGAAGATCTTTCGCGGCTTCCACCACCCGGACATCGCCCGCGCCTGCGCGCTGACCATTGGCAATTTCGACGGCGTGCACCGGGGCCACCAGGCCATGCTAGCCCTGCTGAACAGCGAGGCCGCCCACCGGGGCGTGGACAGCTGCGTGCTGACCTTCGAGCCCCATCCACGCGACTATTTCGCCGGTGCGCTGCGCAAGCCGGACCTGGCTCCGGCCCGCATCGGCACGCTGCGCGACAAGCTCACCGAGCTGCAGCGCTGCGGCGTGCAGCAGGCCGTGGTGCTGCCATTCGATGCGCGGTTGGCCGCCCAGTCACCCCAGGCCTTCATCGACGAGGTGCTGGTGCGCGGCCTGGGCGCACGCTATGTACTGGTGGGCGACGATTTCCGCTTTGGCGCCCAGCGGGCGGGCGACTACGCCATGCTGGACTCGGCGGGCCAGCATCTGGGTTTTGACGTGGCCCGCATGAACAGCTATGAGGTCCATGGGTTGCGCGTTTCCAGCTCCGCCGTGCGCGATGCGCTGCAGCGCGGCGACATGGCCGCCGCCGCCAGCCTGCTGGGCCGGCCCTACACCATCAGCGGCCATGTCGTGCACGGGCGCAAGCTCGGGCGTGCGCTGGGGGCCAGCAACGCTGATGTCGACGACGGTTTTCGCACCCTGAACCTGCGCTTCGCGCACTGGAAGCCCGCCGCCAGCGGCATCTTTGCCGTGCTGGTGCATGGCCTGGGCCATGCGCCCCTGCCCGGGGTCGCCAATCTGGGTGTGCGGCCCTCGCTCGATCCGGCGGATGTGAACGGCGGCCGCGTGCTGCTCGAAACCCATTGCCTGGACTGGCCCGCCGATCTGGGGCCCGAGGGGGCGTACGGTAAAATCATCCGCGTGGAACTGCTGCACAAACTGCACGACGAGCTGAAATACGACGGTCTCGATGCCCTGACGGCGGGTATTGCCAAAGACTGCGCCGATGCACGTGCCTACTTTGCGTCGGCCCACGCCCCCTCCGATACCGAGACCCGGCGCCAGACCACGCGCGACCGAATTTGAGGTGGCTGCCCTGCGCAGCGCCTGCTCGGGCGACCCATTCGCCTCCCGTGCCCGTGCCCTCCTCCCGTTTTGACCCGGGCCCGCCCCGGAATGCCCTGTTTTAAGGCTTATCCATGTCCGACAACGCCAGTCCCGCACCCACCGACTACCGCAGCACGCTGAACCTGCCCGACACACCGTTCCCGATGCGCGGCGATCTGCCCAAGCGCGAGCCGGCCTGGGTCAAGGAGTGGGAAGACCAGGGCGTCTACAAGAAGCTGCGCGATGCGCGCTGCGGCAAGCCCAAGTTCATCCTGCACGACGGCCCGCCCTATGCCAACGGGCAGCTGCACATCGGCCACGCGGTCAACAAGATCCTCAAGGACATGATCACCAAGGCGCGCCAGCTCGAAGGCTTTGACGCGCTGTATGTGCCCGGCTGGGACTGCCACGGCCTGCCCATCGAAAACGCCAT
>JANJSZ010000224.1 GCA_024711405.1 Acidovorax sp. | reverse complement strand
CCCCCGCCTATCTGGCGAACCATTGGCAACGCTGGACCGCGCTCTTGCGGTACGCGCGGGCTTGGTGGCTGCGTTCAGTCGGCCACCGCCGCAATCACGCCACCGCCCAGGCAGACCTCGCCGTCGTAGAGCACAGCACTCTGCCCCGGCGTGACGGCCCATTGCGCCTCGGGAAACTCCAGTAGAAAACCGGCGCCCGCCGCGCTCACCACGGTGCAGGCCGCGTCCTGCTGGCGGTAGCGCGTCTTAGCGGCATAGGCGCCGGGCGCGGGCGCCTGGCCCGCGCACCAGCTGGCGTCCTGGGCATCGAGCCCGTGCGACAGCAGCCAGGGGTGGTCATGCCCCTGCACCACGCGCAGCACGTTCTTTTCCAAATCCTTGCGCGCCACGAACCAGGGCTCGTGCTCGCCCACGCCGCGCTGGCCGCGCTCCAGCGCCGCCTTCAGCTCGGCGCCCCTGGCCTTCACGCCGCCAATGCCCAGGCCCTGGCGCTGGCCCAGGGTGTAGAAGCTCAGCCCCACATGCTGGCCCAGCGTGCGCCCCCGGTCGTCCTGGATGGGGCCGGGCGCATGGCTGATGTAGCGGTTCAAAAACTCGCGGAACGGCCGCTCGCCAATGAAGCAGATGCCGGTCGAATCCTTCTTCTTGGCATTGGGCAAGCCAATTTCTTCGGCAATGCGCCGCACCTCGGTCTTGTGCAGCTCGCCCACGGGGAACAGCGTTTTCGACAGCTGTGCCTGGTTCAGCCGGTGCAAAAAGTAGCTCTGGTCCTTGCTTGGATCGAGCCCCTTGAGCAGCTCGAACAGGCCGGTACCCGCGTTCTGCCGCACGCGGGCGTAATGCCCGGTGGCGATCTTCTCGGCTCCCAGGCGCATGGCGTGG
This sequence comes from Acidovorax sp., assembly GCA_024711405.1. Lineage (GTDB taxonomy): Bacteria > Pseudomonadota > Gammaproteobacteria > Burkholderiales > Burkholderiaceae_C > Acidovorax. The sequence goes on along the minus strand of JANJSZ010000224.1, from coordinate 4,755 downwards.
TCCAGAAAGGCCTTGAACTTGATCTCGGCGTTGCACAGCACATCGGGGTTGGGCGTGCGCCCCGCCTGGTACTCGCGCAGAAACTCGGCGAAAACGCGGTCCTTGTAGTCAGCGGCAAAGTTGACGTGTTCTATCTCAATGCCGATCACGTCGGCCACGGCGGCAGCGTCCACGAAGTCGATGTTGGACGAGCAGTATTCGCTGTCGTCGTCATCCTCCCAGTTCTTCATGAAGATGCCGACCACCTCGTGGCCCTGCTGCTTGAGAAGATGGGCGGTGACGGCGGAGTCCACGCCCCCCGAGAGGCCGACGACAACGCGCTGTTTGGTAGGGGCAGTCATTGGCCTGATTGTATTTTTTATGCACAGGCCGCTCTGCGTGAGGGTGGATAACGCGTAGCGGCAAGGTGGGCATGCGCCCGGCAGGACTTCCTATGGGCGGCTATCGGCCAAAACCGGATGTTCGGTGCCCGTGCCCGGAAGCCGCCGCTCCGCACTGCTCGAATCGCAAGAAAACATTGTGGTCGTCTACAAGACTGCTGTCTCGCTCGTGACCACACGCGGCGCACGCCGACGGATCACGGAACAAGATCAATCTTAACGATGAGCTTGCAAAGACTCGTTGGCAGGATGGCGCCTCCATCGAGCCCTCCGTTGTTCTTGCCTAAGCCGGCGTTGACAAATGCGAGCAACAGAGACTCGTCCATCTTCATAGCATCCTCGATGCGGGTCTCTGAGAAAACGCGCACTTCTTCTAGATCGAAGGCGGGAAGTTTTTCTAGCGCGGGCAAAATGCGGCGTAGGTCCAGGAAGGAAATCTCCTCTCTTGCGTAGGCTGCAAAGCATTTGGCGGCGAGTTCTGGTTTCTTCTCGCTCTCCATCCGATCAAGAATTTCGATCACCGCTGCTCCTGCTCTCCCCGAGAACTTGTCATCCTCGTTCAGCTTCTCGACCATGGCGATCCGCTCGTTGGCTGGAATATTAGCAAGCTCACTCAGGAAACGAAGAATTTTCGTAGCAAGAATCTGGTCCCTTGTCGAACTGGCTGCATTGAATATACCAAACACAGTGCTCACAAGTGGGATATCTTTGAGCGCGCCTGATTCAAGCACGCTGTCTATTCCAATTTCGAGATATTCCTTTCCCACGCTCAAGACCGAATCAGACTTGAGCACATTGACTACCTCGATGCCGCGCCGGGTATCCTTCTTTTTCATCTCTTTCCTCCAATCTACTGCTTTATGGTACTGCGCGATGCAGAGATGCGAGCGAGTCGAACCGTCCGGATGGCTGTCACTGCAGACGATCTTGTGAAGAGATTCTGGTGCGCACAAAGCCTTCTGGATTGGCTGCAAGACGAACGTAATCGACAAGAACGTCGTTGGTGCGGTGCTAAGCCGGGACGGAGATCTACTGCTGGCCGCCTTGCAACTTCGAAAAAATTCTGCTGCCATTGAAGCTGCATGGCCGCAACGGGTCGATAGTGTGATTTTGGCGCTATCCCCAGAAACTGACGCTGGGTATTAACGGTTCGTTCACCGGATGGCAGCTTCCTGGCGCAGCGGTGAACTTGCGAGGTCGGCCAAAAGCAAACCTTAGGCAACATGTATAGCGGACGAACAGCGCTTCGCCTAACGCTTAAGAGAAGCAGGCCCGCAGATTGGCAGGGCCCTCATAATGGCCATTAAGATGTCAAAGGCAGCAGTGGCTTCCCTTCGCCAAATATACCGGCCACCAGCGTCTGGCACTCATGCCTTCATACGGAAGGAGATTATCCCTCTTCATTCCTCTCTTTGATCGATGCGGCTTCATTTAAAGCAGTCAAAGTTGGCAGAAGCGTTAATCTAAACCAATCGCCAAACTCGGTCCCTGAAGGAAACTCTTTAGATTCCCCCATAAAGTCAGCCACGCATCGTCCATAAGCATCCATCCACGAAAAATTGCCACCCACACGTGTCAAAAGGATTTTTTTATCATCAATTGACATCTTAGGATTGCCACGGTGCGTTTGTATTAAATTTTGAATATCTTTCAAGTTTGTGTTTTTAGATATATTTTCCCTAAAGTTTCTAACAATTAATTCATCAAAAATCATATTATTTTCTGTGGATTTAATATCACTCCCGCAAAATCGGCAAACGACAGCCTCCTGCTTAATTATTTCGGCACAAAACGGACATTTTTTCATTTCGCCTGAATTGATTGCCTTACCTTCGATGACGGACAAATTTTTTGAAACCACCAAAGAAAGAACAAGACCAATTGGTCCTAGGGCAACCCCAAGACAAAACCAACCAAATGTACTCCGCCCTTTGTTTGTAGCAACAATAGCCGTAACCACACCAGACAGAAATAAAATTAATAAATATTCCATGATTGATATTTACCAATGGGATTTGGTGAAATGCTAGGGATTCTCTGCATGAATCATCGCGCGGTGTACATCTGCGGCCTCGGGCGGTCTGCGTCGTTGCAAATACTCGCAATAGCTACGGGTATTGCTGCGTTTTGCGCCTGGCAGCCCATCCCGATCCGCAGCGCACACTTTCCACTCGATTCGTGCAGAGAATCCCTAGGGCTTTGGTTAGGCGTCGCCGATGCCGGCTGTGTGACGCCTAACTCGCTTTTTAGCAGATTGCCTTATGGGTCGAATGTGAGAGGTCCGCTTTCGCGCGCCTGGGCCAAAGTAAGCTGAGGGTCGAGAGCCGTCCATCAGCCATCTCCGAAATCGCCCCGCTGCCGCACGCCGGTTCGCTCGCATCCCATCCACCCGAGCGCTGACGAACTCCCCGGAAAAACGCTCTCGACCTTTATGGGCTATGGCCGCATGGCGTGACTGTGCGACCATCCCCCCATGGAACTGCGCCAACTCCGCTATTTCGTCCGCATCGTCGAACTCGGCTCCATGGGCCGGGCGGCGCTGGACCTCGACATGGTGCAGTCCGCCCTGAGCCAGCAGATCAGCCGCCTGGAGGGCGAGCTTTCCACCCGGCTGCTGCAGCGCACGGCCAAGGGCGCGGTGCCCACCGAGGCGGGGCTGGCGTTTTTTCGCGAGGCGCAACTGGCGCTGCGCCATGCAGACCAGGCCGCGCGCGCGGCGCAGCAGGCGCGCCTCACAGGTACGGTGAGCGTGGGCCTGTCGCCCACCACGGCCTCGGTGCTGGGGGTGCCGCTGATGCGCGCCATGCACGAGCGCTACCCCGATGTGCGGCTGCACATGGTGGGCAGCCTCTCGGGCCACCTGTCGAACATGCTCAACGCGCGCCAGCTCGACCTGGCCGTGCTGTTCGACACCCAGCCCGCGCGCCGCTGGAGCGTGCTGCCGCTGCTGGAAGAGCGGCTGTTCTTGATCCGCTCGGCCCAGCGCGGCGTGCGCAAGCCGGCGCTGCGACGCAAGGTGGCCCTGGCACAGCTGGCCGATGAGCCGCTGATCCTGCCCACCGGCCCGCACGGCCTGCGCAGCCGGCTGGATGCGGCCTTTGCCCAGGCGCGCGTGGCGCCGCGCATGGCCATGGAGATCGACTCGCTGGCGTTGCTGATGGACGCGGTGGACATGGGCCTGGGCAGCACCATCCAACCCTGGGCGGCCGTGGGCCGCTATGCCGATGCGGCAGAGCGCTTTGTGCTGGCCGAGATCGAGGATGGCCCGGCCTACCGCCCCGCCGCGCTGTGCAGCCTGTCGGACGATGAACTTTCGCCCGCAGCGCTGGCCGCGCGCGTGGTGCTGGGCGACTGCGTGCGGGAGCTGGTGCAGTCGGGGCGGTGGATTGGAGCAAGGTTGACTACCCCCTGAGGGGCTGCGCCCTGTCGAACGGGAGTGGCGGAATGAGCGGGCATGGCGGGTTCGTTCACACCTTCTCGACCCATCACGATCCGTGATGGGGTCATGCCGGCGCAACCCCTGCGCAAGCGGGGGCATTCTTTCTACATTCACGACTCCCATGAATGAAAAGAACTGACCATGACGCCCGATGTGCTCGTGATTGGCGGCGGCAACGCCGCCCTGTGCGCCGCGCTGATGGCCCGCGAGGCCGGTGCCAGCGTGTTGCTGCTCGAATCCGCCCCGCGCGCCTGGCGTGGTGGCAACTCAGGCCACACGCGCAATCTGCGCTGCATGCACGATGCGCCGCAGGATGTGCTGGTCGAGGCCTACCCCGAAGAAGAATACTGGCAGGACCTGCTCAAGGTGACGGGCGGCCTGACCAACGAACACCTGGCGCGCCTGGTGATCCGCGCGTCCAGCCACTGCCGCGACTGGATGCGCAGCCACGGCGTGCACTTTCAGCCGCCGCTGTCGGGCGCGCTGCATGTGGCGCGCACCAACGCCTTCTTCATGGGCGGTGGCAAGGCGCTGGTGAATGCCTACTACCGCAGCGCCGAAAAGCTGGGCGTGCAGATCCGCTACGAAGCGCCCGTGGACCACATCGAGATCGAGAACGGCCGCTTCGTGGCCGCGCACTGCACCGTGAACGGCCAGCCCGAGCGCATCACCGCCAAGGCCTGCGTTCTGGCGGCAGGTGGCTTTGAGTCCAACCGCGAATGGCTGCGCGAGGCCTGGGGCCAGAACGAGCGCGGCGAATGGCCCGCCGACAACTTCCTGATCCGTGGCACGGCCTACAACCGGGGCGTGCTGCTCAAGCACCTGCTCGAAGACCACGGCGCCGACCGCATTGGCGACCCGACACAGGCGCACATGGTGGCGATTGACGCGCGCGCACCGCTGTACGACGGCGGCATCTGCACGCGCATCGACTGC
>JANJSZ010000218.1 GCA_024711405.1 Acidovorax sp. | reverse complement strand
TCGAACTTGAGGTTCACCACATTGCCGGTAGGCGCCTCGACCGTCTTGTCACCGATCTTGATCACGGCCGGTGAACCGGCGGGGCCTGCCACGTTGTCGTAGCTCACCGAGTTCTGCACCAGGTAGCGCTTGGCGATGTCACACGAGCTGCGGAAGTCGATCTCGCGGGCCACCGGGTTGCCCTGGAACGAGCACGATGCGGGGTCGGCCGTCACCACCACGCCTGCGGAGACCTGGGCCTTGGCGAGGTCGGGGTTGGCCGCTTCGGTCAGCATCTTGAAGACCGGGAAGTAGGTCACGCAGGCCAGCAGGCAGCCTGCCATGATGATGGGCTTGCGGCCAATCTTGTCCGACAGCGAACCGAACACCACGAAGAAGGGTGTGCCCAGCAGCAGGGCGGCGGCAATCAGCAGATTGGCAGTGGTGTTGTCCACCTTCAGTTGTTGCGTCAGGAAGAACAGCGCGTAGAACTGGCCCGAATACCAGACCACGGCCTGGCCGGCGGTCAGGCCCACCAGTGCCAGGATCACGATCTTCAGGTTCTTCCACTGGCCGAACGATTCGGAAATGGGTGCCTTGGAGGTTTTGCCTTCGGCCTTCATCTTCTGGAACGCAGGAGATTCCGACAGCGACAGGCGGATCCACACCGAGATGCCCAGCAGCAGGATGGACACCAGGAACGGCACGCGCCAGCCCCAGTCCTGGAATACCGTTTCACCCAGGGTCAGGCGCACGCCCAGAATCACCAGCAGGCTCAGGAACAGGCCCAGCGTGGCCGTGGTCTGGATCCAGGAGGTGTACGCACCGCGCTTGCCGTGCGGTGCATGCTCGGCCACATAGGTGGCGGCACCGCCGTATTCACCGCCCAGTGCCAGGCCCTGCAGCATGCGCAGCGCGATCAGGATGACCGGGGCCGCGACGCCGATGGTGGCGTAGCTGGGCAGCAGGCCGACGATGAAGGTCGACAGGCCCATGATCAGGATGGTGACCAGGAAGGTGTACTTGCGACCGATCATGTCGCCCAGGCGGCCGAACACGATGGCGCCGAAGGGCCGCACCAGAAAACCTGCCGCGAAGGCCAGCAGCGCGAAGATGAAGGCCGCGCCTGCATCCAGGCCGCTGAAGAACTGCTTGGCAATGATGGCTGCGAGCGAGCCGTAGAGATAAAAGTCGTACCACTCAAATACGGTACCGAGCGACGAAGCGAAGATGACTTTCCTCTCTTCGGCGGACATCGGCCGCGGTGCGGGATGTTGCGTTGCCATGGTTGTCTCCTGTGATTATTTGAATTTACAGGCACATACAAATTGCCTGTGGGCCCACTATCCGTGGCGCTACTGACATCGCTCTGACGCATTCCTTGCGGAACTTGACGCGAAACTTCCGCAATTCTTACAACCCGGGTAGTAACCCTCGACTGGCATTTTTCGATGCGAAAAATCACCCGGCAATCAACCAGCATCCAGGGTTTCCCCTCGGCTGGCGCGCCACGACTTTTGTCCGCAGGAAACCGCGGCAATGCGCCTTCGCGTAAGCACTTGGTCAGTGCGCGTTTGCAGAATCCGGCCAGCTTGACGGCCTTTCGCCCCACACCGCGGGGTGCAACACAACCTTGAGGAGAGACATCCATGAGCGACCCCATGGTCCAAAAAATACAGAGCCATCCGAAGTACCGGGAGCTGCGCACCAAGCGCAACCGCCTGGGCATCTTCCTGACGGCACTGATGCTGATCGTTTACTACGGCTACATCGCGCTGATTGCCTTCGACAAGAAGTTCCTGGCACAGCCCATTGGCAGCGGCGTGACCTCGCTGGGCATTCCGATCGGCATGGGCGTGATCATCTTCACCATCGTCATCACCGGCATCTACGTGCGCCGCGCCAATGGCGAGTTCGACACCCTGACCAAAGACATCCTGAAGGACGCATCGAAATGAATGCAATGGAAAAACGCGGGAGCAGGCTGGCGCTCGTGCTGGCGCTGGCCCTGCTGGCGGCGGGCGGCGCGCACGCGGCCGGCGCCGACCTGGGCCAGGCCGCCAAGCAGGCCACCAACTGGACGGCCATCACCATGTTTGGCGCCTTCGTGGCCGGCACCTTGTGGATCACCAAATGGGCGGCGGCCAAGACCAAGTCGGCCGCGGACTTCTACACCGCCGGTGGCGGCATCACCGGCTTCCAGAATGGCCTGGCGATCGCGGGCGACTACATGTCGGCCGCCTCGTTCCTGGGCATCTCGGCGGCCGTGATGGCCACCGGCTACGACGGGCTGATCTACTCCATCGGCTTCCTGGTGGGCTGGCCCATCATCACCTTCCTGATGGCCGAGCGCCTGCGCAACCTGGGCAAGTTCACCTTTGCCGACGTGGCAGGCTACCGCTTCCAGCAGGGCCCCATCCGGGCCTTTGCCGCCTCGGGCACACTGGTGGTGGTGGCGTTCTACCTGATCGCGCAGATGGTCGGTGCAGGCCAGCTCATCAAGCTGCTGTTCGGCCTGGAATACTGGATGGCCGTGGTCATCGTCGGCGCGCTGATGATGATCTACGTGCTGTTTGGCGGCATGACGGCCACCACCTGGGTGCAGATCATCAAGGCCTGCCTGCTGCTGGCGGGCGTGAGCTTCATGGCCTTCATGGTGCTGGCACAGTACGGCTTCAGCCCCGAGGCACTGTTCGCCAAGGGCGTGGAAGTGCGCGCCGCGATTGCCGCCAACACGGGCAAGACGCCCGAAGAGGCCGCCAAGGCGGGCCTGTCCATCATGGGCCCGGGCGGCTTCATCAAGGACCCGATCTCGGCCATCTCGTTCGGCATGGCGCTGATGTTCGGCACCGCCGGGCTGCCGCACATCCTGATGCGCTTCTTCACCGTGCCCGATGCCAAGGAAGCGCGCAAGTCCGTGCTGTGGGCCACGACCTGGATCGGCTACTTCTACATCCTGATTTTCATCATCGGTTTTGGCGCCATCACCCTGGTGCTGACCAACCCCGAGTTCGCGGACGCGATCAAGGGCGTCATCCACGGCGGCGCGGGCACGGCCAACATGGCGGCCGTGCTGGTGGCCAAGTCGGTGGGCGGCAACATCTTCTACGGCTTCATCTCGGCCGTGGCGTTCGCCACCATCCTGGCGGTGGTGGCCGGCCTGACGCTCTCGGGCGCCTCGGCCGTGTCGCATGACCTGTATGCCACGGTGTTCAAGAAGGGCAAGGCCGACAGCGCCTCGGAGCTGAAGGTCTCGCGCATGACCACGCTGGCCCTGGGCGTGATCGCCGTGGTGCTGGGCATCGCGTTCGAGAAGCAGAACATCGCCTTCATGGTGTCGCTGGCGTTTGCCATCGCGGCCTCGGCCAACTTCCCGGTGCTGTTCCTGTCGGTGCTGTGGAAGGACTGCACCACGCGCGGCGCGGTGATCGGCGGCTTCCTGGGCCTGATCTCCTCGGTGGGCCTGACCATCGTGTCGCCCTCGGTGTGGGAAGGCACGCTGGGCAACCCGGCCGGTTCGGCCTGGTTCCCGTACACCTCGCCCGCGCTGTTCTCCATGACCATCGGTTTCGTCGGCATCTGGCTCTTCTCGATCACCGACAAGAGCGCCAACGCCGCGCGCGAGCGCGCCGCGTTCCCGGCGCAGCAGGTGCGTTCGGAAACCGGCCTGGGCGCGGCCGGGGCCTCGGGACACTGACGGGAAGTCACAGCGCAACCCCCTGGCATGGCGGCCTGTCCGCACTGCCACCTCCACCGGGCCTCGTGCCCGGTTTTTCGGTTCCGGAGCGCTGCGCGCGCCGGAAGATGCTACTTCGTCAAAAGCTTATGGCGCTTGCAGGATATGCGCCGCCACCGGTTTTGATTCAAGAACAGGCCGCATTCAACCGCCGCGCAGCTGGCGCAGCTTGATGAAGGCCAGCGCCGCCATCACCGCATCGTTGAGCGCGTCGTGCGCCTCGCGCCGGGGCAGGCCCAGGTCGTCCATCAGGGTGGCGAAGCGCAGGTCGATGTCGGCGTTGGCCTGCTGCTGGTAGGGCGGCAGCTGCCGGAACTTGTGCTCGTAGTACAGCGCCGACACCTCGATCTTGGGCTGCGGCAAGCCCATGCCCAGCAGGGGCCACAGGGCGCGGTTGAGCATGGCCACGTCGAATTCGAGAAAGTAACCCACCAGGGGCCGGCTGCCGATGAAGCGCAGCAGCCGGTGCAGGGCCTCCTGGATGGGCAGGCCCTGGGCCACGTCGGCGCTGCGCAGGCGGTGGATGCGCACGCTGTCGGCCGGCACGCCTTTATCGGGGCGCACCAGCAGCTCCAGCCGCTCACTGGTCAGGATACGGTTGCCAGCGATGCGCACGGCGCCGATGGCGATGATTTCATCGCTGCGCCGGTTCAGCCCCGTGGTTTCGCAGTCCAGCGCCACCCATTCATCGGGCGGCGGCGGATCGAACAGGAAGGCATAGGTCGGGTCGGCCAGGTGGTACTGCAGCCAGGCGCGCCGCAAGCGCGCGAACGGGTTCACAGCACGTCCAGCTTCAGGCGCTGGTGCAGCAGCAGCTTGAAGCGCTTGACCACCGCCAGTGCGTCCTTGAGCAGGTCGCGCTCCAGGCTGCTCAGGCGCTCGGGATCGACGTTGCCGGTGACCGGACGCCCGGTGTCGAGCTCGGCCAGGCCGGCCTGCAGGCGCAGGCCCATCAGGAAGTGCAGGCTCTGCACCAGCGCATCGCCCAGCGCCGCGTCGATCACGCCGGCCTCCACCAGCGCGGCGATGCGTTCGGCCGTACCGGTGGCGGTCACGCGCCGCGCCAGGGCCAGGCTGCGCACGCCGTGCACGATGGGGAATATGCCCGCCTTCTTGAGGCTGATGGCACGGCCTTCGTCGCTCCGGCCGAACAGGCGGCTCCACCATCCGGCGGGGCCGCCGAAGTTGTCCACCGCCGCGGCAAAGCGGGCCAGCATGGCATCGTTGTCGGTGGCCAGCGCCATCACGCGCTCGCGCACGGCGGCCAGCAGCGTGGCATCGCCCGCCACCGCATGCGCATCGAGAAAGATGGCCAGCTGCATCAGGCTGTCGCCCTCGGGCTGCAGCAGCCACTGGCGCACGCGCTGGCTGAAGGCACTGACCGTGCCGCGCCAGTCGGGGTTGCTGACCATGATGCGGCCGGGACACTCGGGGTAGCCGAAGCGGGCCAGCACCTCGGAAAAGCGCTGGCAGATGGCGTCGAGGTCGGGCGGCGCGGTGTAGCCGTCGCGCAGCACCAGGCCATTGTCCTGGTCGGTCTTGAGCAGCTGCTCGCCGCGCCCCTCGCTGCCCATGACGAACAGGCAGCTGTTGGCCACCAGGTCGGCTGGCGCCACCATGTGCCAGGCGCGCTCGAACAGCCGGGCGTTGAGCTGCTGCACCAGCCGGGCCATCAGGCCGATGCGCGTGCCGCCCCGGTACAGCGCCGCAATCAGCCGCGTGATCTGCGCCGCCGCCTGCGCCAGCGCCGGCAGGTCCTGTGCATGCTCGATCTGCACCGTGATCAGGTGCGAGTGGTTGGCCAGGAAGCTGAACAGGTCCAGCGCCTCCAGGATGCCGCGCACCTGGCCGTCGTCCTCCACCACCACCAGGCGGTGCACGTGGCGGCGCAGCATGAGGGCCATGGCATCGCCCAGCGGGTCCGATGGCCGCACGGTCACCACCGGGCTGCTGGCCAGCGCGCCCACCGCCAGCTGGACCAGCGGGCGGCCATCGAGGATGGCGCGCTGCAGGCTGGTGTTGGTGAAGATGCCCAGCGCCCCGCCGGGCAGGCCCGTGACCAGCACGCTGGTGGTGCGCTGGGCCTGGAACAGCCGCACCACCGAGACGATGTCGGTGCCGGCATCCACGGTGTGCGCCGGACGCAGGAAGGCCTGGTCCACGCGCGCCAGGGTGAGCGACTGGCGCTCGTGCTGGTCGGCCCGCTGCGCCAGTGCGCTGAGCTTCTGGCCCAGATCGGAAAACAGCAGCGCGCCGAAGGTGGTGTTGCGCGCGATGAGTTCGTTGACCGCCGCGCGCGCGAGCTCGTAGGCCACCACCTCCTCGGCGGCAACAAAGCGGCTGCCCACACGCCCGGTCATCAGGCCGCAGCCGTCAAAGCAGTCGTCCGGGCCGTAGGTGGCCAGCACCTCGTCGCCCTCGGTCTGGGTGACATGGCCCTTGATGACGACGAACAGGTGCGTGGGTGCCACGCCCACGTCCAGCACCACGGCGCCCTCGGGGAAGTAGGCGATGTCCACGCTGGCGCGCACCAGGCGCTGCTCGTCCAGGCTCAGGCAGTCGAAGGGCGAGGCGTTGAAGTTAAAGGCATTGGGCATGGTCGGGCGATGCGTGGGCCGTACGGGTGAACGGCCGCCCCATTCAACCCGGCAGGCCTTGCGCCACGCTTGCAGCGGCGTCCCAGTCGCGCTCGAACCAGCGGTCGCCTTCGAGGCAGGCGCGCAGCATGGGCAGGCTGTCATAGCCCCAGAAGACCTTGCCATCGACCTCGAAGGCCGGCACGCCGAACACGCCGCGCGCGGCGGCGGCCTCGGTGTTGCTGCGCAGCAGCGCCTTGGCGCGTGCGCCGTCGTCATCACCGGGCTTGCGCTGCGGCTCCAGCGCGGCCGCCAGTTCCGCGAGGCGCTGTGCATCCAGCGCCTCGTTCCCGCCCTGCCAGACATGGCGGAACACGGTGCCCGCGACGAAGCGGTTGATGCGGCCATCCTCGCTGCAGGCCAGGGCCTGGCGCAGCAGCGGCAGCGGATTGAACGGGTGGCGCGCCGGCATCGCCAGCGGCACGCCGATCGAATGGCCCAGCCAGACGGCATGGCGGTAGGTCCAGGCGCGCTTGGGCACAATGCCGGCCGGCCCCGGGTTGCCATGCTGCTGGAGCAGCGCGCCCAGCAGCACGGGCCGATATTCCACGCTGTGGCTCAGGCCCTCCAGCACCTCGGGCAGGCGCTCGAAGGCCAGCCAGGCGTAGGGCGAGACAAAGTCCAGGTAGAACGTGATGTGCTTCATGTCGGCTCCTTGGCCACGCCTTCGGGGGGAAAGGGGATACCGGCGCGCTGCGCCAGCCGCGCCCAGATGGCCAGGCGCTCGGCGCCGTCGGCCTGCGCCCAGGCGCGGATTTCGGGGATGGTGCGAAAACATCCTTCGCAACGGCTGCGGTCTTCGGTCATGCGGCACACCGAAATGCAGGGCGAAGGGACCACCTCCTCGGACCCCGCATCAAAATAGCCCGCAGTGCTTAACAGATGTGCGCGAGCGGCTATTGCTTCTTTAGCACTCATGCCCCCACCTCCTGGGCCACGTCCACCACCGGGGCGCCGGTCAGGCGCTGCAGATCCGAGGGGTGCAAGGGGAACACGCCGTGCGGGTGCCCGGCCGCCGCCCACACCACATCAAAGCGCAGCAGGTCCTGGTCAATCAGCGTGACTGGCGGCGTGGCATGCGCGATGGGCGACACACCACCAATCGAGAAGCCCGTGCGCTCCTTCACAAACGCAGCATCGGCCCGGCCGATCTTGCCCACATGGGCCTCGACCTTCTGCTCATCCACGCGCCGGTCGCCCGAGGTGATGACCAGCACCGCCGCATCGTCGCTCTTGCGCCGGAAGATGATGCTCTTGGCCACCTGCCCCACCAGAATGCCCAGCACATCGGCCGCCTGCTGCGCGGTGCGTGCGGCGTCGTCGAGCATGCGGGGCATGTGGGGGTGGCCCGCGGCCTGCAGTGCGGCGGCCACGCGTTGGGTGCTTTCAGGAAAATCGGTCATGACAGGCTGGATGGTGCGCGCGCCGCGTGAAAGGTGAAGCCGGAAGGCACACACCGCCGGAACGCAGCGTACACACGGTTACAGTGTGAAACTTGTTCCCTCCATTGTCCATGAAGCTGCTCCGCGCCTGCCTGCTCCTGTGCCTTTTCCTTGCCAAGCTGTCCGTGGCCGGGGCCGCGCCCATCGTCCTGGATGACCACCCGCAAGGGCTGGCGCTGCAGGAGACCGGCCAGCTGCTGTGGCTCACGGATGACAGTGGCACGCTGACACTGGACGAGGTGCTGCAACCCGCCCACGCCAGCCGCTTTCAACCCGTTCCGCCCACGCAACGGCACGGCGACAGCGCCCAGCCCCACTGGTTCAAGGTGGTGCTGGAGCAACGCGCCGCAACCGGCGACTGGGTGCTGGCCACACAGACCACGGCGCTCAAGGACGTGCGCTTTCATGGCCCCTTCGACGCCACCGGCCGGGCGCTGGCGCCGTCGGTGCACACCGGCCTGTCGCAGCCGTTCGCCACCCGCCCCCTGGGCAGCGAGCGCTATGTGATGCGCCTGCAACTGCCCGGCCCGGGCGTGTACACCGTCTATGTCCGGCTGCTGGGCGAAACGGCCCCCAGCCTCGGCCTGTCGGTCTGGGACACCGCCGAATACCTGCAGTGGCGCCAGCACAAGCGGCTGTTCGACGGTATCTGCTACGGCATCCTGATCGCGCTGCTGGTCTACAACCTCGTGCTCGCAGGCATCTTCCGCGATGCCACCTACGGCTTCTACATCGGCCAGTGCACCTTCGCGCTGCTGACGCTGGCCAGCTTCAATGGCCACGCGGCACACTACCTCTGGGGCCACTGGCCCTGGTGGCAGGAGCGCGGTCACGTGGTGCTGCCCAGCCTGTGGCTGCTGTTCGGCGCGCTGTTCGCGCGCAGCTTTCTGGACACGCGGCAAGTGCCTTGGCTGGACCGGCTGTTACTGACCTGGGGCCTGCTGGCGGCATCGGTGGCCGTACTGGGTCTGCTGGGCCAGTTCGACGCCGCCCAGACCGCCAACGAGATCGTCGCCAGTACGGGCGCCCTGCTCGCCACGGTGGCGGCCGTCATCATCCTGCGGCGCGGCTTCATCCCCGCGCAGTGGTACCTGGGTGGCCAGGTGCTGCTGTTCCTGTCGGTGCTGGGGGTGGTGCTGGTCAACTGGAGGGTGATCGATGCACCGTTCCTGCTGGCCAACGGCCTGCAGATCGGCGTGGCGGCCGAGCTGGTGGTGTTCGCCATCGCGCTGAGCCAGCGCATCAGTGGCCTGCGCACGTCCCAGACCGCGCTGCGCCTGCATGCCGCCCACCTGGCACAGGCCGCCGCCACCGACCCGCTGACCGGCCTGGCCAACCGCACCGGTCTGGCGCACGGCGCCACGCCGGTGCTGGCCGATGGCGCTGCGCACGCCCTGATGCTGCTCGATCTGGACCGCTTCAAACCGATCAACGACACGCACGGCCACGACGCGGGCGACGCAGTGCTGCGCGCCGTGGCCACGCGCCTGCAGGCCCAGTTCCGCGCCGACGACATCGTGGCCCGGCTGGGGGGCGACGAATTCGTGGTCCTGCTCGCAGATCCCTTGCCCGACGAACAGCTGGAGGTGCTGGCCCGCCGCGTGGACAGCGCGGTGCGCCAGCCGGTGGATTTTCAAGGCCTGGCACTCACCGTGGGTGCCAGTACGGGCATCGCCCGCAGTCCGCAGGATGGCCGCACACTGACCGAACTGATACGCTGCGCCGACCAGGCCATGTACCAGGCCAAGCAGACCGGCAGCGGACATGCCTTCTGGAGCCGGACGACGACCTGAGAACCTGTTTACGATCTCGCAGGGGATCGCGTTGGAGCGCAATCGGGAGGAGTGGATGCTTCGGGTGCGCCGCATGGGCTCGTGCCCATGCAAGCAGCCGGGGCGTCCACTCGCCCGATTTCGCTCCAACCCTTGGGGCAGTGGTCTTTGCGGGCGGTCTGCGGCGTTGGGGGGGGGGGCCCAAACCACACGCATGGGGGGGCGCCCCCCCCCGGGGCCCCCCCCCCCCCAGGCCCCCGCGGCCCCCCCGGGGGTCGCGGACACGCGCGACGGAACCCGCGGGGGGGGG
>JANJSZ010000180.1 GCA_024711405.1 Acidovorax sp. | reverse complement strand
CCACGTCCACGATGGGCTGCAGTGCGCGGATCACGTCGCGGTCATTGGCGAACAGCGCGGCGGCTTCCGCCACGGTCAACGCCAGCACGTCGGCCACGTTCAGCGTCTTGCCGCCGCGCTCGATGGTGATCTCCAGGATCTCGGGCCGGTAGCGCTTGCCGTCGCAATCGGGGCAGCGCAGGTACACGTCGCTCAAGAACTGCATCTCCACATGCTCGAAGCCCGAGCCGCCGCAGGTGGGGCAACGCCCATCGCCGCTGTTGAAGCTGAACTTGGCGGCGGTGTAGCTGCGCTGCCTGGACAGCGGCGCCACGGCGAACAGCTCACGGATGCTGTCCCACGCGCCCACATAGCTCACGGGGTTGGAGCGCGCCGTCTTGCCGATGGGCGATTGGTCCACGAACACCACGTCCGACAGGTGATCGGCGCCCAGCATGCGGTCGTGCGTGCCCGGCGCATCGGTGGCCTTGCCGAAGTGGCGCAGCAGCGCGGGGGCCAGCACGTCCTGGATCAGGCTGGACTTGCCCGAGCCGCTGACGCCGGTGACGGTGACCAGGCGCTGCAGCGGGAACTCCACCGTCACATCGCGCAGGTTGTGCTCGCGCGCGCCTTCGAGGATGAGGCGCGGCGTGGCGTCGGTCACCATGCGCTTGAAGCCGAAGCCCACATGTTTTCGCCCGCCCAGGTAGGCACCCGTGAGCGTGTCGGCCTGGCGCAGGTCGGCCGTGGTGCCATCGAACACGATCTGCCCGCCCAGGCGGCCGGGGCCAGGGCCCATGTCGATCATGCGGTCGGCCGCGAGCATCACGGCCGGGTCGTGCTCCACCACCACCAGGGTGTTGCCCGCATCGCGCAGGCGCAGCATGGCCTCGGTGATGCGGTGCATGTCGCGCGGGTGCAGGCCGATGCTGGGCTCGTCCAGCACGAACAGCGTGTTGACCAGGCTGGTGCCCAGCGCCGTGGTCAGGTTGATGCGCTGCTCCTCGCCGCCGCTGAGCGTGCGGCTTTGCCGGTCCAGCGTGAGGTAGCCGATGCCCACGTCGCACAGGTATTTCAGGCGCGTGGTGATTTCTTCGTGCAGGAGCTTCAGGGCTTGCGCATCGCCACCCTTGGCATCGTCACCCACCGGCAATTGCATGCGCGCAAAGAACGCGCGCAGGCGGTCGATGGGCAGCAGCATCAGGTCGTGCAGGCACAGGCCGGGCAGCGCTTCGAGCTGTTCGCGCGACCATTGCACGCCTTCTGGCATGAAGCGCTGAAACTGTTGGCCCCCAGGCTCGGCACTATCGTGTCCTCGCTGCCCCCCAAGGGTGCTGCCGCTGCTTGGGGCGGCCCGGCGCAGCGGCGGCTCCAGCACGGCGTCGCCGTCTTCCTTGCGGCCGATGCGCCAGAGCAGGCTCTCGGTCTTGAGGCGCGCGCCCGCGCAGGTGGGGCATGGCGTGTAGCTGCGGTACTTGGACAAGAGCACGCGGATGTGCATCTTGTAGGCCTTGCTTTCCAGGTACTCGAAGAAACGCTTGATGCCGTACCACTGCTGGTTCCACTTGCCGTTCCAATGCGGCGATCCCTGGATGACCCATTTCTTCTGGTCGTCGGTGAGCTTGTACCAAGGCGTGTCGCGCGGGATGCCGGCCGTCTCGGCATGGCGCATGAGGTCGTCCTGGGCCTCTTTCCATGCGGGGGTCTGGATGGTCTTGATGGCCCCGGCACGCAGCGTGAGCTTGTCGTTGGGGATGACGAGGCCGTAGTCCACGCCGATCACGCGGCCAAAACCCCGGCAGCTGTCGCACGCGCCCACGGCGGAATTGAACGAGAAGGCCGACGGAATGGGGTCGCTGTAGCGCAGGTCGCTGTCGGGGCAGTGCAGGCCCGTCGAGAACCTCCACCGCTCGGGCTCGCCCTCCTCCACCAGCCGGTACACGTTCAACCGCCCTGTGCCGCGCTTCAGCGCGACCTCGATGGCTTCGATGACGCGCGCCTTCTCGGCATGGCCCAGACGGAAGCGGTCGGCCACCACATCCAGCACTTTGACCGCCCCCACGCTCCCCACTGCGTGTGGTTCGCTGCCCCCCGAGGGGGCGCTCGCTTGCTTGGGGCGGCCCGGCGCGGCGCTCGTGCGCGACCCGATGGGCCGGACCTCTTCACGCTCGGCCTGCACCTTGGTGAAGCCGCTGGCGGACAACCATTGCTCCACCTGTTCGGCCGAGGTGTTGGCGGGGAGTTCGACCGGGAAGGTCAACACGATGCGTGGATCACTGGCGGCGGCGCAACGCGTGGCCAGCTCGGCATAGATGGTCTCGGGCGAATCGTGGCGCACGGGCTGGGCGGTCTGCTTGTCGAACAGCTGCCCCGCGCGTGCGAACAGCAGCTTCAGGTGGTCGTTCAGCTCCGTCATCGTGCCCACGGTGGAGCGGCTGGAGCGCACCGGGTTGGTCTGGTCGATGGCAATGGCCGGCGGCACGCCCTCGACCTTGTCCACGGCGGGCTTGTCCATGCGGTCCAGGAACTGGCGCGCATAGGCGCTGAAGGTTTCCACGTAGCGGCGCTGGCCCTCGGCATACAGCGTGTCGAATACCAGGCTCGACTTGCCCGAACCGCTGGGGCCCGTGACCACCGTCAGTTCACCCGTGCGGATGTCCAGATCGAGGTTCTTGAGGTTGTGCTGGCGTGCGCCGCGGATACGGATCAGTCCCTGGGTCATGGAGGCGGTCTTTCGGGGGTGAGGCGGGACATTCTAGGGATGCACTCAGTGTTTTCTCCTGCGTGCGCCGATTACCCCCGAGGCGCGCTGCGGTGCTTTTGACCGTGGACAAAGCAGGGGCCATCGAGCCGTTGCGGGCGGCAAGCAGGTGTTCTGGCCCGGCACATCGGTTTAGACTGCGGCCTCCCATACAACAAGAGGAGACCGTTATGACAAAACAATGGCAACTGCGAGCGGCTGGCATGGTCCTCGCGCTGGCGGCCAGTGCGGCCAGCCATGCACAGATCCTGATCGGCCAGACGGCCGGCTTCAGCGGCCAGGTGGCCGCCGGGGTGAGGGAGACCACCGACGGCGCATTGCTATACATCGACGCCGTCAATGCCAAGGGCGGCATCAATGGCCAGAAGATCGAACTGATCTCCCTGGATGACAAGTTCGACCCCAAGCTGGCGGCAGAAAATGCACGCACCCTGATCGAAGACAAAAACGTCTCGGCCCTGTTCCTCAACCGGGGCACACCCCACACCGAGGCCATCCTGCCGCTGCTGGACAAACATGGCGTGGCGCTGGTGGCGCCTTCCACCGGCGCCATGGTGCTGCACCAGCCGGTACGCAAATACATCTTCAATGTGCGCGCCACCTACCAGCGCGAGGCTGAAAAGGCGATCACCCACCTGGCCTCCATGGGCATCAGCCGTGTGGCCCTGGTGTATGCGGACGACAGCTTTGGCGCCGACGGCGTCCAGGGTGCGCAGAAGGGCCTGTCGGCCGCCAAGCTGACGGCCGCGGTGTCCGAAAAGTTCGACCGCGCCAAGCCCGACTTCACGCCCATCGCCACCAAGGTGGCCAAGGCCGACACGCAGGCGGTGCTGATGGTGGCCTCGGGATCGGCGGTGGTGGATGCCGCCAATGCGCTGCGCACGGCGGGTTCGACCGCGCAGATCGTGACGCTGTCCAACAACGCGTCCAGCGGCTTCATCAAGAGCCTGGGGGCCAATGCGCGGGGCGTGATCGTGACCCAGGTCTATCCCAATGAGCGCGCCATGACCTACGCCATGGTGAAGGAAGCCCAGGATCTGGCCAAAGCCAAGGGCCTCGGGGATATCAGCCCGGCCATGCTGGAAGGCTTCGCCGCCGCCAAGGTGCTGGTGGAAGGCCTCAAGCGCGCAGGCCCCAAGCCCACCCGCGAGAAAATCCAGACCGCACTGGAGAGCCTGCGCAAGTTCGATCTGGGCGGCCTTGACATCAGCTACGCACCCGACGACCACACGGGCCTGGACTTTGCCGATCTCGCCATCATCGGCACGGACGGCAAGTTCCGGCGCTGAAACCCGCCCACTGCCCAACCCTTGCAGTGAATGTTCGGGACAGGAGAGGGGCCTGGGTTTCTGCGGTTGCCCAGCTGTCAGGCTTTCCTCAGTGCCCGATCCCGGCCTCCGGCCTAAACTCCTGCCGATCAGATGAAGGAAAACGCATGAAAAACTGGAAACCCTTGCTGGCGGCCTGCGCACTCGCCGCAGGATTGGCGGGCCACAGCATGGCTCAGATCGTCGTAGGACAAACGGTGGGTGTCACGGGCTCAGCCGCCATCACCGTCAAAGAGTCCATGCAGGGGGCATCGCTGTATCTGGATGCGGTCAATGCACAGGGCGGTGTGGGTGGTCAGAAAATCGAACTGGTGGTGCTGGACGACAAGTTCGACCCCAAGCTCACGCTGGAGAATGCCCGCACCCTTATCGAGAAACATGGCGCCATTGCGCTCTTCATGACACGCGGCACCCCGCACACGCAAGGGATTGTGCCGCTGCTTGACGCAGCCGGCGTGGTACTGGTGGCCCCCTCCACCGGAGCGATGGCGTTGCACAAGCCGGTCAGCCGCCACGTGTTCAATGTACGGGCACCTTACCAGCAAGAGGTGGAAAAGGCCGTCAGACACCTGAACACACTGGGGGTTGAGCGCATCGGCGTCATCCATGTCGATGACAGCTTTGGTACCGATGCGCTGGACGGCGCACTGAATGGCTTCAAGGCCCACGGTAGCCAGGCCCTTTTCATTGAAAAATTCGATCGCAGCAAGCCTGATTTCAGCGCCATTGCACCCCGTGCCACCAAGCAGCTCCCACAGGCCGTGATCTTCATTGGCACAGGTGCAGCGGTGGTGGATGGCATCAAGGCCTTGCGCGCAGCCGGCATGGCCGGCCAGATCGTGACCCTGTCCAACAATGCCTCTGGCGGTTTCACCAAGGCCCTGGGCGATCAGGCACGGGGCGTTGTGGTCACCCAGGTGTTTCCATCGGAGCGATCCATCAATTACCCACTGATCAAAGAGGCCATGGGCCTGGCCAAGGCACGTGGCGTGGATGAACTGACACCGGCCATGGTCGAGGGTTTCGTCAATGCCAAGGTGTTGGTCGAGGGCCTGCGCAGGGCAAGCCCCAAGCCGGACCGCACCCGCCTGCTGGCCGCGCTGGAAGGCATGCGCAAGTTTGA
The DNA here is from genome assembly GCA_024711405.1 of Acidovorax sp. Taxonomy (GTDB): domain Bacteria; phylum Pseudomonadota; class Gammaproteobacteria; order Burkholderiales; family Burkholderiaceae_C; genus Acidovorax. The sequence continues at coordinate 342 of JANJSZ010000180.1, read as the reverse complement.
CCTGGGCGGCCTGGAGTTGTCTTACAGCGCCACCGACCACAGCGGCCTGGCATTCACGGATCTGTCCATCATTGGAGCGGATGGGCGCTTCAAGCGCTGATCCACCGCCAGCCCAAGGGATCCTTGGTTCGCGATCCCCGGTGATCTCACCGGGGGGCGCTCGATGCCACCCCGATGGCTGCCTCTACCCCGTGCCGGCAGGTCGCCAGTCTTGCCGCCCACCCAGAACGTCCTGCATGAACGGCACGGGTTCAGCCAAAGCAGCTGCCCCGTCACTGGATTCCGCACCAGCCCCACCCTCAGAACGAGTTCACGATCTAACGCCCGTGCCTGGCGGCATCG
>JANJSZ010000165.1 GCA_024711405.1 Acidovorax sp. | reverse complement strand
CTTGTGCGGCGCGTACATGCGCCACATGGCACGCTCCAGGTCCTTGCCCATCTGCGTGCTGTCCTGTGTACCCATGCGGCACCACTCGCTGCCCACGCAGGTTTTGACGGTGCGCAGGGCCTTGGCGTAGGCGTGGCCGCTGGGCATGCCGATGTCCTTCCACACCGCCTGCAGGTCTTCCTTCTTCACGCCCAAGAGGTCAATGCGCTGGCCGCCCGTCACCTTGACGGTGGGAATCTGGTATTTGTCCACCGCATCGGCGATGCGGCGCAGTTCGTCGGCCGTGGTCTCGCCCCCCCACATGCGCGGGATCACGCTGTAGGTGCCATCCTTTTGAATGTTGGCGTGGCTGCGTTCGTTGATGGCGCGGCTTTGCGGGTCATCCTTGGCGTCCTTGGGCCAGGTGCTGATGAGGTAGTAGTTGATGGCCGGGCGGCAGGTAGCGCAGCCGTTGGGCGTTTTCCACTCCATGAAGTGAAAGACATCGGCAATGGACAGCAGTTTGTTGGCGCGGATGGCCTCGCGCACCGCCTGGTGGCCATGGTCGGTGCAGCCGCAGATCGCCTTGGTCTTGGGCGTGGCGCTGTAGTCGCCGCCGGCCGTGAACATGATGATCTGCTCGACCAGGCCCGTGCACGATCCACACGATGCACTGGCCTTGGTGTGCTTGCGCACTTCATCCAGCGTGAAAAGGCCCTTGTCCTTGATGGCCTTGCAGATGGCGCCCTTGGTCACGCCGTTGCAGCCGCAGACCTCGTCGGTGTCGGCCATGGCGGCGGCCTTGTTCTGGCCCTGGTGGCCTGCGTCGCCGATGTTGCTTTCGCCAAACATCAGCTTGTCGCGGATGTCGGTCACCGTGCGGCCGTCGCGCAGCAGCTTGAAGTACCAGGAGCCGTCCACCGTGTCGCCGTACAGGCAGGCGCCCACGAGCTTGTCGTCCTTGAGCACCAGTTTCTTGTACACGCCGCCAAAGGGGTCGCTCATCACGATCTCTTCGGTGTTCTCGCCGCCCTGGAAGTCGCCTGCTGAAAAAAGGTCGATGCCCGTGACCTTGAGCTTGGTGGACGTGAGCGAACCTTGGTAGCGCCCGATGCCGAACTCGGCCAAGTGGTTGGCCAGCACCTTGCCCTGCTCGAACAGCGGGGCCACCAGGCCATAGGCAATGCCCCGGTGCGCGGCACATTCGCCCACGGCGTAGATGCGCGCGTCGGTGGTGGTCTGCAGCGTGTCGCTCACCACGATGCCGCGGTTCACATGCAGGCGCATCTTTTCGGCCAGAGCCGTGTTGGGGCGGATGCCCACGGCCATCACCACCAGGTCGGCCGGCACCTCGGTGCCGTCCTTGAACCTGACGCTGGCCACGCGGCCCTCGGCGTTGCCCACCAGCTCCTGCGTCTGCGCCTTCATCAGAAACTGCATGCCGCGCTCGGCCAGCGACTTCTGCAGCATCTTGCCGGCCACATCGTCGAGCTGGCGCTCCATCAGCCAGTCGCCCACATGCACCACCGTCACCTGCATGCCGCGCTTCATGAGGCCGTTGGCGGCCTCCAGCCCCAGCAGGCCGCCGCCGATGACCACGGCGTGCTGGTAGGTGGCGGCCGCGTCGATCATGGCTTGCGTGTCGGCAATGTCCCGGTAGGCCAGCACACCCTTTAAATCCTTGCCGGGAATGGGCAGGATGAACGGGTTGGAGCCCGTGGCCATGATCAGGCGGTCGTATTCGGCGGTGATGGTTTCGCCCGCGGCGTTGGCGGCATGCACGGTGCGGTGCACGCGGTCCACGTCGGTCACGGTAAAGCCGGTGTGCAGCGTGATGTGGTTGTCCTGGTACCAGGCCCAGTCGTTGAGGATGATCTCGTCAATCGTTTGCTCGCCCGCCAGCACGGGAGACAGCAGGATGCGGTTGTAGTTGGGGTGCGGTTCGGCACCGAACACCGTGATGTCGTAGAGGTCGGGCGCAATTTTCAGCAGCTCTTCGAGCGAGCGGACGCCGGCCATGCCATTTCCCACCATCACCAGCCTGGATTTTTTCATCGTGACCCCCGTAGGCGTTTCGGAAAAACAAAAAGGCGTCCGCACGGTGCACCGGCTTCGCAGCCAGCACTCCCGCAGGGACGCCATCGTCTTCGTCAGCCCGATCCGCCATTGCACCGGGCTCAACAGGTGGCCTACCTTGGCCACGCCCAGGGTTATGCAAGGCCTGTGCCAGCGATGGTGAAAATGGGTGGTGTAAGGTAAATCATGCGGCAGCGCTTATTTTGAAAGCGTTTGCAGCTATCAAGTTGGAAGCAATATCGGAACCGATGTCGATATCGGTGCAGGGCCTGCGTGGCGGCCGTGCCAGCTTGGTGCATGGGCAGCCCAGGGGGATTCCCCGTCGGGTGGGGCGAAAGCGCCCCTTCAGGCGCCGGGCGTTGCCGTACCGTCCGTGGTGTCGTCGCTCCAGCCACCCCCCAGCACCTTGTACAGCGTGATCCGGTTGGCCTGCTCGGCCAACAAGAGCGCAATCAGTGTCTGCTGCGCGCTGTAGAGAGAGCGCTGGGCGTCCAGTACCGGCAGGTAGCTGTCGGCGCCCAGGCGGTAGCGGGCTTCGGACAGCTGCAGCGCCTTCAGCGTGGCGGCCTGCAGCGATTGCTGGGCCTGCAGGCGCTCGGCCAGCGTGGCGCGGTCGGCCAGGGCATCGGCCACTTCGCGGAACGCGGTCTGCACGGCCTTTTCGTACTGGGCCACGGCGGTGTCGCGCGCGGTTTCGGCGATCTGCAGGTTGGCGCGGTTGCGGCCCGCATCAAAGATGGGCAGGCGGATCTGCGGCGCAAAGCTCCAGGTGCCGTTGCCGCCGTCGAACAGGCCCGAGAGCGCATTGCTCGCGGTGCCCGCCGACGCCGTGAGCGCGATGCTGGGAAAGAACGCCGCCCGTGCCGCGCCTATGCTGGCGTAGGCGCCGCGCAGGGTGTATTCGGCCGCGCGCACATCGGGGCGGTGGAGCAGCACCGACGAGGGCAGATGGGCCGGAATCGCCAGCAGCGCGGCGGCGGGTGGCGCGAGGGGGGTTGTGGGCTCTGTGGATGCCGATGCGGCCGTGTCAGCACTCTCGGGCAGCAGCGCGGCAGGCACGGGCGCACCCACCAGCAGGGCCAGCGCATTGCGGTCGCGCGCCACCTGGCTGGTGAAGGCGGCCACGTCGGCGCGGGCCGCGTCCACGGTGGTCTGGGCCTGCGCCAGCGTGAGGCCCGAGGCCGCACCCAGCGCGTGGCTGCGCTCGGTCAGTGCGTACGACTTCTGGCGGCTGCGCAGCGTGTCTTGCGCCAGTTGCAGGCGCCGGCCATCGGCATCCAGCGTGAGCCACGCATTGGCCACCTCGGCCACCAGGCTCAGCTGCACGCTGCGGCGGCTTTCGGTGGTGCGCAAGAATTCCTGCAGCGCGGCCTCGTTGAGGTTTTTCACGCGGCCAAACAGGTCGATCTCGTAGCTGCTGAACCCGAGCTGCGCGCTGTACTGGCTGCTGGTGGGCGAGCGGCCACCGGTGGTCAGGTCCTGGGCGGTGCGCGTGCGCGTGCCGGCGCCGGTGGCGCCCACGGCGGGGAGGCGGCTGGACTGCTCCACGCCGTATTGCGCGCGGGCTTTTTCAATGGCCAGCACGGCCACGCGCAGGTCACGGTTGGCCTGCAGCGCCAGCGCCACCAGCTCGCGCAGGCGCGGCTCCTGCAGGAAATCCTGCCAGCCCATGGGGCCGGAGTCGGGCACAGGAGTGCCGGGTTGCCCCCCGGTGCCCGGCAGCGTGGCCGGTACGGGCAGCGCGGGGCGCAGGTAGTCGGGTGCCAGACTGGTGCAGCCCGCCAGCGCCAGCAGCGCCAGCAGCGCCAGCAGCGCCAGGGCGCCCACGGTGTGGCGGGGTGCGATCAGGGGGTGGCGGCTCATGCGGTGGCTCCCGTTTCACTGGCCAATTGTCTGGCTGCGCGGTCGGCAAAGTAACCGCGAATCAGCACAAAGAACACCGGCACAAAAAAGATGCCCAGCACGGTGGCCGACACCATGCCACCCAGCACGGCCGTGCCAATGGCCTGCCGGCCGCCGGCGCCGGCACCCGTGCCCAGGGCCAGCGGCAGCACGCCAAAACCAAAGGCCAGCGAGGTCATCAAGATGGGCCGCAACCGCAGGCGCACGGCCTCCAGCGTGGCGTCCACCACGCTGCGGCCGCGCTCTTGCAGCTGGGTGGCAAATTCCACGATCAGGATGGCGTTCTTGGACGACAGCCCCACGGTGGTGAGCAGGCCCACCTGAAAGTACACGTCGTTCGGCAGTCCGCGAAAACCGATGCCCAGCAGCGCCCCGACAATGCCCAGCGGCACTACCAGAATCACCGAGAACGGCACCGACCAGCTTTCATACAGCGCGGCCAGGCACAAGAATACGAACAGGATCGACACCGCATACAGCAGCGGCGCCTGCGAGCCCGAGAGCCGCTCCTGGAACGAGGCGCCGGTCCATTCGTAGCCAATGCCGGGCGGCATTTCCTTCATGATGTTTTCGACCGCCGCCATGGCCACGCCCGAACTCACGCCCGCGGCCGCATTGCCCACGAATTCATAGCTGGGGGCGCCGTTGTAGCGCTGCAGCTGCGGCGAGCCATAGGTCCAGCGGGTGCTCGAAAATGCCGAGAATGGCACCATCTGCCCCTGGTTGTTGCGCACCGTCCAGGGGGCCACGTCCTGCGGCAGCATGCGAAATGGCGCATCGCCCTGCATGTATACGCGCTTGACGCGCCCCTTGTTCAGAAAATCGTTCACATAGGTGCCGCCCAGCGCGCTCGACAGGGTGTTGTTCACGTCCACCGTGGCCAGACCCAGGGCGCCGGCCTTGCTGTCGTCGATGTCCACGCCCAGCTGCGCGGTGTCATCGAGGTTGGTGCTGCGCGTGTTGCTCAGTTCGGGGCGCTTGGCGGCCAGGTCCAGCACCTTGTCGCGTGCAGCCACCAGCGCGTCGTGGCCCAGGCCGTTCAGGTCCTTGAGCTGGAAGTTGAACCCCGCATTGGCCCCCAGCCCGCGCACGGCAGGCGGCAGCAGCACGAAGATGCGCGCATCGCGGATGGCGGCCAGGTCCTTGGTGGCCTTGCGCGCAATGGCGTCGGCGCTCTGGTCTGGGCGCTTGCGCTGGCTCCAGTTGGTCAGCCGCACAAAGCCGCGCGCCGAGCTCTGGTCGCCGCCCGAGCCGGTGATGGAGTTGAAGCTGATCACATCGGGCTGGGCCGCAAAGTACTTTTGCACCTGCGCCATCACGGCCTGCAGCCGCGCGTTGGAAGAGCCCGGTGGCAGGGTGATCTGCACCGATATCGCGCCCTGGTCCTCATTGGGCAAGAACGACGTGGGCAGGCGCAAGAACAGCACCGCCATGCCCGCACAGATCAGCAGGTACACCAGCATCATGCGTTTGCCCCGGCGCACCACGCCGCCCACGCCGCGCTGGTAGCTGTCGGCCGTGCGGTCGAAGCGGCGGTTGAACCCCACAAAAAAGCGGTCGATCCAACCCGCAAGGCCCTTGCGCGGTGCGCCAAAGGGGCTGTGCTGCCCCTTGGCAATGGGCTTGAGCAAGGTGGCGCACAGCGCGGGCGTGAGCGTTAGGGCCACCAGCACCGACAGCACCATGGCCGATACGATGGTGATGGAACACTGCCGGTAGATCACGCCGGTGGAGCCACCAAAGAACGCCATGGGGATGCACACCGCCGACAGCGTGAGGGCGATGCCCACGAGGGCGGGCGTGATCTCGGCCATCGATTTGCGCGTGGCCTCCTTAGGGGGTAAGCCTTCCTCGCCCATCACGCGCTCGACGTTTTCCACCACCACGATGGCGTCGTCCACCAGCAGGCCGATGGCCAGCACCAGGCCGAACATGGTGAGCGTGTTGATCGAGAAACCCGCTGCCGACAGCACCCCGAAGGTGCCCAGCAGCACCACGGGCACGGCAATGGCCGGGATCAGCGTGGCGCGGAAGTTCTGCAAGAACACATACATCACCAGCACCACCAGCGCCATGGCTTCGAGCAGGGCCTTGACCACTTCTTCGATCGAGGCGCGGACGAACGGTGTGGTGTCGTAGCTGGTGAAGGGCTTGAGCTGGTAGGGAAAGAACGGCTGCAGCTCGGCAATCTTGGCGTTGACGGCTGTGGCCACGGCCATGGCGTTGGCGCTGTCGGCCAGCACCACGCCCATGCCGGCGCCGGGCCGGCCGTTCAGGCGCGAGGTGATGGTGAGGTTTTCCGCCCCCAGCTCGATGCGCGCCACGTCCTTGAGGCGCACGGCGGCGCCGTCGGTGGTGGACTTGAGCACGATCTGCTCGAACTCTTCTTTCGTCTGCAGCTTGCTGCGTGCCGTGATGGTGGCATTGAGCTGCTGCTCGCCCACGGCGGGCAGGGCCCCCAGCTGGCCCGCCGACACCTGCGCGTTCTGCGCGTTGATGGCGCTGCCGATATCGGACGGCATGAGCGCATATTTTTCGAGCTTGCCCGGATCGAGCCACACGCGCATGGCGTAGCCGGTGCCCAGCGTGAGCACGTCGCCCACGCCGTCGATGCGGCTGATCACGTCCACCAGGTTGCTGGTGATGTAGTCGCCAATGTCCACCTGCGACACGCTGGGGTCGGGCGAGGTGAAGGTGATGATCATCAGGTAGTCGTTGCCGCCCTTGGTGACGGTGACCCCCCGGCTTTGCACCGCCGGCGGCAGGCGCGACATGGCCTGCTGCAGCTTGTTTTGCACCTGCACCTGCGCCACGTCGATGTTGGTGCCGGCATTGAAGGTGAGCGTGGTGCGCGAGCTGCCCGAGGCGTCGCTGGTCGAGCCCATGTAGATCAGGTTATCGAGGCCCTTGAGCTGCTGCTCGATCACCTGCGTGACCGATTCTTCGACGGTCTTGGCCGACGCACCGGTGTACAGGGCGCTGATCGACACGCGCTGCGGCGCGATGTCGGGGTATTGCTCCAGCGGCAATGTCTTGATCGACATGGCGCCGGCCAGCATGATGATGATGGCGATGACCCACGCGAAGATGGGCCGGTTGATGAAGAACTGTGCCATGGCGGGCCGGCCCTCAGCGTGCGGCCGATGCGGCCGAAGCTGCAGGCGTCGCGGTCGCAGAAGCCGGCGCTGCCATCGGCTTGGGTGCCACCTCGGTCGGCTTCACGGTATCGCCGGGCTTGATGTGCTGAAAACCATCCACCACCACGCGGTCGCCGGCCGCCAGCCCGCTGCCCACCAGCCAGCGGTTGCCCACGGCTGTTTCGACAGCAATCTTGCGCCGCTCGATCTTGTCGTTCGCGGTGACCAGCAGCACGCTGGCGTTGCCGGCCGTGTCGCGGTTCACGCCCTGCTGGGGCACCAGCAGCGCCTGCGCGTTGATGCCGGTTTCGAGCACCGCACGCACATACATGCCAGGCATGAGCAGGCCGTCGGGGTTGGGCACCACGGCGCGCAGGGTCACGGCGCCGGTGCCGGGGTTCACGCTCACGCCGGCGAACTGCAGCTTGCCGGGGTGGGGGTAGCGGCTGCCGTCTTCCAGCTGCAGGGTGATGGGCGCCTCGGCCTGGCCGCTTTTCTGGATGCGCCCGCGCGCCAGGTCGCTTTTGAGGCGCAGCACCTCGGTGCTGGACTGGGTGACATCCACATACAGCGGATCGAGCTGCGAGATGGTGGTGAGTGCGGCGGCCTGGTTGGCGGTGACCAGCGCGCCGGGGGTGACGGTGGACGTGGTGGTGCGGCCCGCAATCGGCGCCTTGATGCGGGTGTAACCCAGGTTGATGCGGGCGTTGTCCAGCGCGGCGCGGGCAACGGCCAGGTCGGAGCGGGCCTGCACCAGGGCCGCCTGGCTGTCGTCATGCACCTGCCGGCTCACCGCATCGATCTTCACCAGCTCGGCATTGCGCCGGGCGTTGACCTCGGCCGTGCCCACATTGGCCTGCGCCTTGGCCAGCAAGGCCTCGGCGCTGGCCAGCGCCACCTGGTAGCTGGAGGCGTCGAGCTGGTACAGCGGCTGGCCGGCCTTGACCTGGGCGCCTTCGGTGAACAGCCGCTGCTGCACGATGCCGCCCACCTGCGGGCGGATTTCGGCACTGAGGTAGGCGCTGGTGCGGCCGGGCAGTTCGGTGGTGACGGTCTGGCGCTCGGGCTGGAGGGTGACCACGCCCACTTCCGCCGGGCCTTTGGGCGCCACCGGTGGCGCCTTGTCGGAGCAGGCGCCCAGCAGCAAGGCCAGGCCCACCAGCGTGGCGCTGGCCAGTGGGCGCGGTGAACGCAAGGGCGGGAGAGGGGAATGGAGGGCGGACGGCGTGGGGGCAGGCAGGTGGTCGGGGAAAAGAGGTGTCATGGGCGCGCGCAGTCCTGGTTGGCAAAACATTTTGACGCAAAAAGCGCGGGGGCATGGAAGTCCCGGGCGCCCAAGGGGATGGCGTGCTGTGGCAAGCGGGGCGGCGCCCCCGGCGGGCCGACGATCGCCCGGCATCGCCGGCCATGCCGTGGGCGCCCGTTCAGCGCTTGCGCAGCTTGGCCCATGCGTGGCTGTCTGGCGCGGCGATGGTTCTGAGGAATCCGCGCAGAAAGTGCTTCTGGCGCTTTTGGTAAAGCGCTGGATGCTATTTATTTTGCAGCTATGAATCGCGCAAAAATCAGGCAGACTTGCCGGGGGCGGTGGTGCTGTCTTCGTTGCGAAAGCGCTGGAACAGCGTGGCCACCAGCGGGCCCGAGATGTTGTGCCACACGCTGAAGATGGCGCTGGGCACGGCGGCCAGGGGCGAAAAATGTGCCG
>JANJSZ010000153.1 GCA_024711405.1 Acidovorax sp. | reverse complement strand
ACCTTGCCCAGCGGGTTGGATTGGGCAATGGCGGTGTCATCGGCCCAGACGTTTTCCTGCACGAACTGGTAGTCGAGCTTTTTTTCTGCCATCACGATGCGTACCTTGCGGACGTAAGGACTGGCGTTGGAACCGATCAGTTTCATGTTTCTTCCATTGCGCGGGGTTGTCTGTTCCATACGCTGGCGATTCTATCGGCAGCGGCCCGCGGGGCGCCGACCGGGTGCGCACGCCTACAATCTCGCGCCATGAGCCTGTCCACCATTACCGCCCTGTCGCCGCTTGACGGCCGTTATGCCAGCAAACTTGCCGCCCTGCGGCCCATCATGAGTGAACACGGCTACATGCAACGCCGTGTGCAGGTGGAAGTGGCCTGGTTCATCGCGTTGTCCGATGCCGGATTCGCCGAATTCAAGCCGCTGACCACCGGCGCCCGCGCCTACCTGCTGGGCCTGGTCAAGAATTTCTCCGAGGCCGACTCGGCCGCCATCAAGGAGATCGAGAAAACCACCAACCACGACGTGAAGGCCGTCGAGTACTGGATCAAATCCAAGTTCGAAGCCCGTCCCGAGCTGGAAAAAGCCTCGGAATTCGTGCATTTCGCCTGCACCAGCGAAGACATCAACAACACCAGCCACGCGCTGCAACTGCGCGCGGGCCGCGACCAGGTGGTGCTGCCGGGCCTGGACCGCATCATCCTCAAGCTGCGCGAGATGGCCCACGCCTTTGCCGACGTGCCCATGCTCAGCCGCACCCACGGCCAGACAGCCAGCCCCACCACGGTGGGCAAGGACATGGCCAACGTGCTCATGCGCCTGCAGGCCGCCAGCGAACGCATTGCGGCCATCAAGATCCTGGGCAAGATGAACGGCGCCGTGGGCAACTACAACGCCCACCTGTCGGCCTGGCCCGATTTCGACTGGGAAGCCTTCAGCAAGAAGGTCATCGAAACCCCCGAGCCACTGGGCCTGGGCCTCACCTTCCAGCCCTATTCCATCCAGATCGAGCCGCACGATTACATGGCCGAGCTGTTCGACGCCGTGGCGCGCGCCAACACCATTTTGGTGGACCTCTCGCGCGACATCTGGGGCTATGTGAGCCTGGGCTACTTCAAGCAGCGCCTGAAGGCCGGCGAGATCGGCTCCAGCACCATGCCGCACAAGGTCAACCCCATCGACTTCGAGAACGCCGAAGGCAACCTGGGCCTGGCCAACGCGCTGCTGCGCCACCTGTCCGAAAAACTGCCCATCAGCCGCTGGCAGCGCGACCTGACCGACAGCACCGTGCTGCGCAACATGGGCGTGGCCCTGGGCTATGCCGCGCTGGCTTACGCCTCGCTGCTCACGGGCCTGAACAAGCTGGAGCTGAACGAGGAAGCCCTGGCCGAAGACCTGGACGCCGCCTGGGAAGTGCTGGCCGAGCCCATCCAGACCGTGATGCGCCGCTATGGCGTGCAGGGTGCCTACGAAAAGCTCAAGGAAGTGACCCGTGGCAAGACCGTGACGGCCGAGGCGCTGCACGCGCTGATCAACGGGCTGGAGATTCCGCAGGCCGACAAGGACCGCCTGCTGGCCATGACGCCCGGCAGCTACACCGGCAAGGCCACCGAACTGGCGCGGCGCGTCTGACCACTGGTTTTTAGCCGTTTTGGCCTCTGGCGTTTGTGTGTCAAGCGCCAGCAGCTATCTATTTCATAGTGAGGCTGCATGGCCATCAAATCCACCATCTTCAAGGCGAACCTTGCGATCGCCGACATCGACCACGGCTACTACGCCGACCACGCGCTCACGCTGGCCCGCCACCCCAGCGAGACCGACGAGCGCATGATGGTGCGGCTGGCGGCGCTGGCCATTCAGGCGCACCAGCTCAATGACCTGTGCAACGGCGACGCCACCCTGGCCTTTGGCGCGGGCCTGTCCGACCCGGACGACCCCGATGCCTCGCTGACCGACTTCACCGGCCGCAAGCGTGTGTGGATCGAGGTGGGCCAGCCCGAGGACAAGCCGCTCACCAAGGCCTGCAGCAAGGCCGATTCGGTGATCGTGTACTGCTTCAACCACGCCGCCGAAGTCTGGTGGAGGGGCATCGAATCCAAGCTCTCGCGGCTCGAAAAATTGCAGGTGTGGCGCATTCCCACCGAGGCCTCGCAGGCGCTGGCGCAGCTGGCCGAGCGCAGCATGCAGCTGCAGGCCACGGTGCAGGAAGGCGCCATCACCCTCAGCAGCACGCAGGGAAGCGTGCATGTGGAGCCGGTGCGCTGGAAATGACTCCACAGCACGGTCCTTAGCGCAGCCATCCATCCACGAAACTGGCGCGGCCCAGGCCAGGGCAGCCGAGCAAGGGCCGCCCCGCAGCGAGGGCTGCGTCCCCCTGCCCGCAGCGCGCAGCGCTGCGAGAGCGGGGGGAAGCGGCAAAGCCGCTCAGGGGGGCTCCTTATCCCCGCGGCATCAGCGCGCCGCACTGCCAGCACTGTTCGAAACCGCCTTCCACCGTCTCGCCGCAGCGGCAGCGCCAGTGGCGCTGTGGCAAGTCCTGCAGCTCCTGCAGCAAGGCCCGGGCGCGGGTGGCGTGTTCGTCGTAGTCGAGCCAGATCTCGGGCAGGCACTGGTCGGGTGGCAGGTGCCCGGCCGCGGCCCCCAGGTATTGCCGCTGCACCGATGCCGCCATGCCCGCCTCGCACAGCAGGTCGGCCCACAGCGTGGCAATGGCGATGTTCGGGGCCTGGGTGAGACGCAGCATGGCCCCACCATAGCGCTTTGCGGCCGGGGCGTACAGGGGCGCGGTCAGGGCGGCGCGGTGCCGCCGGCCCCCTCGGCCGCGCGTTCGGCGTAGCGGTTGAAGCGCCAGGCGGTGTGCTCCAGTGTGATGCGGCGCCACACGGCGCGCTTTTCGGCGGGGCCCATGGCCGGCCAGAACTGCACCTCGTCAAAGCTGCGCCCGCAGCCCTTGCACCAGTCGTCGCCCTGGCTGGTGGAGCAGATGGCAATGCACGGCG
>JANJSZ010000127.1 GCA_024711405.1 Acidovorax sp. | reverse complement strand
CCTTCTCGTCCGCGGGCGTGGGCCAGACCACGCACCTGATGGGCGAGCTGCTGCGCCAGAGCGCGGGGGTGGACGTGGTCCACATACCCTACAAGGGCTCCGCGCCCGCCACCCTGGCCATCGTGGCGGGCGAGACCCAATTCATGTTCGACAACCTCACGGGCTCGCTGGGCCATGTCAAGGACGGCAAGCTGCGCGCCCTGGCCGTGACCGGCGCCACGCGCGAGCCCGAGCTGCCCGATGTGCCCACCATGACCGAGCTGGGCATGAAGGACTTCGACAAGGTGGGCTGGATGGGCTTCTTCGTGCCCGCCAAGACGCCGCTGGCCGTCGTCAAGAAGCTCACCGACAACCTCATCGCCGTGCTGCAGGACCCGGCCGTGGTCAAGCGTTACCGCGAACTCGGCGGCCGGCCCGGCGGCATGGCGAGCGAGCCGTTCGCGCAGATGGTGGAGCGTGACCGCCAGGACTGGGGCGAGCTGATCCGCAACCAGAAGCTGCAGCTCGATTGACGGCCGGCAGACAGGCGTCGGAAATGGTTTTGCACCAAAAGCAAGGACAGGAGACAGCGCCATGCCCCATCCGTTGAACCGACGCCGCGCCCTGGGAGCGCTGGGCGCCTTGGGTAGCGGCCTCGCAGGCGGCGCTGGGGCCCAAGCCGATCCGCCTGGACTGACAAGCTGAGCGACGCTCGATGCCCATCTACCTGACCCAAGGCCTGCACCGCGCGCTGCAGCAGCATCCACAGCGCACCGCCACCCTGTGCGGTACGCGCCGCCAGGACTGGCGCACGCTGGTGAACCGCGTGGCGCGCCTGGCCGGCGTGCTGCGCGCCCAGGGCGTACAGCCGGGCGAACGGGTGGCGCTGCTGGCGCACAACAGCGACTATTGCGTCGAGGCCTTCCTCGCCATCTGGTGGGTTGGCGGCGTGGTCTGCCCGCTCAATACCCGCTGGAACCGCGCCGAGATGCAGCACGCGCTCCAGGATGTGCAGCCCCGGCTGCTGCTGGCCGACGCCGCCCTGCTGCCCGGCGCGCCCGCGCTGCCCGAACACACCCCGGTGCTGCTGCTGGGGCCAGGCGCCGACCCGGCCCATGCCGGCATCGCCAGCACCGAGGCCCTGCTGGCCGCGGCCCGGCCGATGGAGGACTGCCGCCAAGGCGGCGATGCGCTGGCCATCGTGCTGTTTACCGGTGGCACCACCGGCTTTCCCAAGGGCGTGATGCTCTCGCACGCCAACCTGTGGTCGGCTACCGTGGCCCGGCTGGCGCAGCTGCCCGGCACCGGTACCTCGCTGCTGGCCACACCGCTGTTCCATGTGGCGGGCCTGGGCCGGCTGGTGGGGCAGATCGTGCAGGGCAGCACCTGCGTGATCGAAACCCAGTTCCGCCCCGCGCAGGTGCTGCAGGCGATTGCCGAGCATGGGGTCAGCGAGATCATGCTGGTGCCCAGCATGCTGCAGATGCTGCTGGACGCACCGGAGTTTGACGCCACCCGCCTGCCCTCGCTGCAGCGCATCGTCCACGGGGCCGCGCCCATGCCCCAGGCGCTGCTGCTGCGTGCCATGCAGGCGTTGCCGCAGGTCGAATTTGCCACCGCCTACGGCATGACCGAAACCGCCGCCAGCGCCAGCCTGAACGGCCCCTACACCCTGGCCAACCATGGCGCGCACCTGGCGCACCTGACTTCCGTGGGCCGCGCCAGCTGGGGCAGCGAGCTGCGCATCACCGGGCCGGACGGGCAGGCCCTGCCCCTGGGCGACGTGGGCGAAATCTGCGTGCGCGGCCCCAGCGTGATGCAGGGCTACTGGCGCCAGCCCGAGGCCACGGCCCAGGTGCTCAAGGACGGCTGGATGCACACCGGCGACGGCGGCTGGATGGACGAGGCTGGCCACGTGCACCTGGTCGATCGCCTCAAGGACATGATCATCAGCGGCGGCGAGAACGTGTACTCGCTGGAGGTCGAATCCGCGCTGATGCGCCACCCCGCCGTGGCCCTGTGCGCCGTGGTCGGCGTGCCGGATGCGCAATGGGGCGAGGCGGTGCATGCCGCCGTGGTGCTGCGGCCGCAGCAGCCCTGCACCCCCGAGGCGCTGCGCGAACATGCCCGCACGCAACTGTCGGGCTTCAAATGCCCGCGCGTGGTGCATGTGCTGGACGCGCTGCCGCTGTCGCCCACCGGCAAGATCTTGAAGAACCGCCTGCGCGAACAGCTTGCCCACCTCGCCCCAGACCACAACCCTTGATTTTCAGGAGCCCACCATGCGCCCTATGCAGCGTGCCGTCCATGTCGCCGGTGTCGGCATGATCCCCTTCACCAAGCCCGGTGCCAGCGAACCCTACCCCGTGATGGGTGCGCGTGCCGCCCAGCTCGCGCTGCAGGATGCGGGCGTTGATTACGCGGAGGTGCAGCAGGCCTATGTCGGCTATGTCTATGGGGACTCCACCGCGGGCCAGGCAGCGATCTACGGTGTGGGCCTGACCGGCATCCCGGTGTTCAATGTCAACAACAACTGCGCCACCGGCTCCAGCGCGCTGTACCTGGCGCGCCAGGCGGTAGAGAGCGGCATGGTGGAATGCGCCGTCGCGCTGGGCTTCGAGCAGATGCAGCCCGGCGCGCTCAAGGGCGCCTGGGACGACCGTCCCTCGCCCATGGCACGCTTTGCCGACACCATGGTCGCCCACCAGGGGCTGGACCCGGCAGCGCCGCGCGCAGCGCAGTTCTTCGGCGGGGCCGGGCTGGACTACATGAAGCAGCATGGCATCCGTGCCGACACCTTCGGCCGCATCTCGGTCAAGGCACGCCAGCATGCGGCGCGCAACCCGCTGGCGGTGTTCCGCCAGACGCTGACGCTCGAAGAGGTCATGGCCTCGCCGCAGGTGTTCGGTCCGCTCACGCGCTACCAATGCTGCCCGCCCACCTGCGGTGCGGCGGCGGCCGTGCTGTGCTCGGCCGAATTTGCCCAAAAACACGGACTGGACCGGCGCGTCACCATTGCCGCCCAGGCCATGACCACGGACACCGCCAGCACCTTCGACAGCGGCGACATGCGCCGCGTGGTCGGCTACGACATGTCGGCGGCGGCAGCCCGCCAGGTCTATGAGACCGCCGGCGTCGGCCCCGAGGACGTGCAGGTGGTCGAACTGCACGACTGCTTCACGGCCAACGAGTTGATCACCTACGAAGCCCTGGGCCTGGCCCCCGAGGGCGGGGCCGAGAAATTCATCCTCGACGGCGACAACACCTACGGCGGGCGCGTGGTCACCAACCCCTCGGGCGGCCTGCTGTCCAAGGGCCACCCGCTGGGCGCCACCGGCCTGGCGCAATGCGCCGAACTGACCTGGCAGCTGCGCGGCCAGGCCGGCGAGCGCCAGGTCGAGGGCGCGCGTCTGGCGCTGCAGCACAACCTGGGCCTGGGCGGCGCCTGCGTGGTCACGCTGTACCAGGCGGCTTGATGGCAGAACACAGCATGAGCGCATTGCACACCGGCGCCACGGTGGCCGAAGTCTTTCAAACGGCGCTGCAGTCCTTCCCCGAACGCGTGGCCCTGGTGCTGCCCGATGGCAGCCACTGGACCTGCGCCGAACTGCAGCGGCGCGTGCATGCCATGGCGCGCTACCTGCAAGCGCGCGGGCTGCAGCACCAGGACGGCCTGGCGGTGCTGGCCGGCAACCAGCCCGAGGCCTTGGTGGTCATCATGGCCTGCGCCTGGCTGGGCCTGCGCCAGACCTCGCTGCATCCCCTGAGTGCGCTCGATGACCAGGTCTTCGTGCTGCAGGATGCGGACATCCGCGCGCTGGTGGTGGGCACGCAGCATGTGGAGCGCGGCCTGGCTCTCAAGGAGCGCGGCATCGTGCCCCAGGTGCTGGGCCTGGGCCCCTCGGCGCTGGGCGAGGACGCCATCGCCGCCAGCCTGGCCTTTGATGGCGGTGCGCTGCCCATCGCCGCACAGCCCGATGACATCTACCGCATCACCTACACCGGCGGCACCACGGGCCGGCCCAAGGGCGTGGTCCACCGCAGCCGCACCACGCTGACCATGCTGCTGCAGCAGCTGGCCTGCTGGGAATGGCCCGAGGCGTTGCGTTTTCTCATCGCCACGCCGATATCGCACGCCGGTGGCGCCATGGTGCTGCCCACGTTGCTGCGCGGCGGCACGCTGGTGCTGCTGGACAAATACTCGCCCGACGCGTTCCTGCAGGCCGTGCAGCAGCACCGCATCACCGCCACCTTTCTGGTGCCCACGCAAATCTATGGCCTGCTGGACCACCCTGGTCTGGACCAGTGGGACCGCTCCAGCCTGCAGTACGTGCTGTATGGCGCCTCGCCCATGGCGCCGGCGCGGCTGGCCGAGGCGCTGCAACGCTTCGGGCCCATTTTTGGCCAGCTCTACGGCCAGGCCGAGGCGCCCATGACCATCGCCTACCTGCGCAAGCATGCGCACGACCTGGGGCGCCCCGAGCGGCTGCAGTCCTGCGGCCAGGCCTTGCCGGGCAACCAGGTGCGGCTGCTCAATGCGCAGGGCCGAGAGGTGGCTGCTGGAGAGGTGGGCGAGCTGTGCGTGCGCAGCCCGCTGGTGATGGAGGGCTACCGCAACCGCTCCGACGCCACCGAAGAAGCCTTTGCCGGCGGCTGGCTGCACACCGGCGACATGGCGCGCCGCGACGCCGATGGCTACCTATACCTGGTGGACCGCGCCAAGGACATGGTCATCACCGGCGGCTTCAATGTGTATTCCAGCGAGGTCGAGGCCTGCCTGGCGCTGCATCCGGCCGTGGCGCAATCCGCCGTCATCGGCATGCCCGATGCCAAATGGGGCGAGGCGGTCGTGGCCCTGGTGGTGCTCAAGCCCGGCGCCAGCGCCGAGTCCCAGGCGCTGATGGACTTCGTGCATGAGCGCAAGGGCGCGCTGCACACGCCCAAGCAACTGTGGCTGGAGCAGGCGCTGCCCGTGACCCCCCTGGGCAAGATCGACAAGAAAGCCCTGCGCGCCCGCTTCTGGGACGGGCAGGCGCGGCAGGTGGGTTAGCGCCATGCCCCCCCTTTTTGAAACCCCCTCAGGGCGCCGCGCCGGGGCGGCGTCGTTGACCCCTGACCCCAGTCCCCGCAACCGAAAAATCCATGGCGCCCGCTGCAAGAGGCGGCGCAGAAAGAAGCCACCCATGTCTGAATCTCCCTCCTTTGCCGGCCGCCATGTGTTTGTCGCCGGCGGCACCAGCGGCATCAATCTGGGCATTGCCCAGGCGTTTGCGCGCGCGGGTGCCCATGTCACCGTGATCAGCCGCTCGCCCGACAAGGTACAGCAGGCCGCCGAAGGACTCACGGCCCTGGGCGCGCAGGCGCTGGGCATCAGCGCCGACGTGCGCGACCCGGCCGCGGTGGAGGCGGCGCTGCGCCAGGCGCATGAGCGCTTTGGCGACATTGATGTGCTGGTCTCCGGCGCAGCGGGCAACTTCATCGCGCCCGCGGCCGATCTGTCGCCCAACGGTTTCAAGACCGTGATCGACATCGACCTGAACGGCACCTTCCACGTGCTGCGCCTGGCCTACCCGATGCTCAAAAAACCGGGCGCCAGCGTCATCAACATCTCGGCGCCCCAGGGCGTCAACCCCACCATGTACCAGGTGCATGCCTGTGCGGCCAAGGCCGGCATCGACATGATGACGCGCGTGCTGGCCATGGAATGGGGCGAGGTGGGCGTGCGCGTGAACGCGATCGCCCCCGGCCCGATTGGCGATACCGAGGGCATGCGGCGCCTCGCGCCCACACCCGAGGCGCTGGCCAACGCCGTGGCCACCGTGCCGCTGCAACGCATGGGCACGCTCGACGACATCGCCCACATGGCGCTGTTCCTGTCGTCACCACAGGCGGGCTACGTGACGGGTGCGGTGATTCCCGTGGATGGCGGCTCGTCGCTGCGCGGCGGGCGCGACATGCGCGCGTCCTACACGCCCCGGAGCGCGGCATGACCCGCACCTACGAACGCATCGTTTTCGACGTGCAGGACGGCGTGGCCACGCTGACCTTCAACAACCCCGACAAGCGCAACGCCTTCGACCCCGCCATGCGCGTGGAGATGGCCGAGGTGGTGCGCCAGGTGCAGGCCGACCCCGCCATCCGCGCCCTGGTGCTGACGGGCGCGGGCGCGCATTTCTGCTCGGGCGGCGACCTGGGCAACCTCGCGGCCAGCGGGCTGGACAACGGCGGCTGGCGCCGGCGCCTCTCTAGCCTGCACGATTGGCTCAAGGACCTGATGCTGCTGGACAAGCCGGTGGTCGCCGCCGTGGACGGTGCGGCCTATGGCGCGGGCTTCAGCCTGGCGCTGGCGGCGGACTTCATCATCGCCAGCACCCGGGCGCGCTTTGCCATGTCGTTCATCCGCGTCGGCGTGGTGCCGGACTGCGCGGCGTTTTACACCCTGCCGCGCGTGGTCGGCGTGCAGCGTGCGCGCGAGCTGATGCTGTCGGGCCGCGAGGTCTTGGCCGAGGAGGCGCTGCGGCTGGGCATTGCCACCGAGCTGGCCGCGCCCGACGCGCTGCAGGACCGCGCCCAGGCGATTGCGCGCAGCTTCGTGGGCGCATCGCCCGTGGCGCTGAGCCTCATCAAGCGCTCGCTCGCGCTGGC
>JANJSZ010000121.1 GCA_024711405.1 Acidovorax sp. | reverse complement strand
TGTTGCAGCAGGCTCATCTAAACAGCGCTTGGCAGATTACTCAAGCCCTGCAGTGTCGTTGGATTTGACTCTATTTTTTAGATGCGATTGCCCTGTGCTTGTGGGATTGCGCTACAGCCAAGAATCCATGAAATTGCATCGGGCCTTGTCATGGAAAGGCTGGCCGGTACGCTTGCGTGTGGGTGCATTCCTGCGTGGCCTGTCGTTGCAGGCTGTCACCTGCGATGAACGCAGTGGGAGTAGCCTGTGGCATCGTTCACACCCCGATGCCCGACGCCCACCGCCATGCACCCCACCCACCCTAGCGATATCACCGAAGGCCTGAACCAGCGCCCCGCGCGCATCTCCCCCAAATATTTCTACGACCAGCGCGGCTCGCTGCTGTTCGAGGCCATCACCCGCCTGCCTGAGTACTATCCCACGCGCACCGAAAATGCCCTGATGCAGGCCCATGCCGCCGACATGGCCCAACAGCTGGGCCCCGTGCGCACGGTGATCGAGCTGGGCGCCGGCAGCTGCGAGAAGGCCCGCGTGCTGTGCCGCCAGGTGCGCCCCGCCTGTTTTGTGGGGGTGGATATTTCGGTCGATTTCTTGCAAGAGGCCGTGCAGCGCCTGCGCGCCGACATGCCGGGGCTTGACGCGCGGGCGGTGGGCGGCGACATGACCCAGGGCCTTGTGCTGCCCGCCGACATTCCCCGGGCGGGGCGCCTGGTGTTCTATCCGGGCTCTTCCATCGGCAACTTTGATCCGCCCCATGCGCTTGAACTGCTCTGCCACATGCGCGCGCTGGTGGACAGCGACGGCGGCTTGCTCATCGGCATCGATCTGCCCAAGGAGGTGGCGGTGCTCGAAGCCGCCTATGACGACGCCGCAGGGGTCACGGCGGCCTTCAACCGCAACGTGCTCACGCACCTGAACCGCCTGATCGGCAGTGACTTTGTGGAAGAGCAGTGGGCCCACCGCGCCTTCTTCAACCGCGAGGCGTCGCGTATCGAGATGCACCTGGAGGCCCTCGATCCGATTCGCGTGCGCTGGCCGGGCGGCGAGCGCTGCTTTGGGGCCGGCGAGCGCATCCATACCGAAAACAGCTACAAATACCCCCTTGCGGTGTTCACCGCCCTGCTGGCCCAGGCGGGTTTTTCGCGTGCGCAGGCATGGACCGATGATCAGGGCTGGTTTGCCGTGGTGCATGCCCGCCCCTGAACCCTCTGATGGAGCGCTGTCTGGCCATGCATCCCTTGATTTCCCGCTACACCGAAGTGCGCCGCCACACCACCCGCCTGGTGCAGCCCCTGTCGCCCGAAGACTGCACCGCCCAGTCCATGCCCGACGCCAGTCCGGCCAAATGGCATCTGGCCCACACCACCTGGTTTTTTGAAACCTTTGTGCTGGAGGCGCACGAGAGCGGTTTTGCGCCGTTTGAACCCGCATTCCGGGTCTTGTTCAACTCGTACTACAACGGTGTGGGCGCCCGGCACCCGCGGCCCCAGCGCGGCCTGCTCACACGCCCTCCGATGGCCGAGGTGCTGGCGTACCGGGCCGATGTGGATGCGCGCATGCAGCACCTGTTGCCCACGCTGGTGCACGACGCGGCCCTGTGCGCGCTGGTGGAGCTGGGCCTGCAGCACGAGCAGCAGCACCAGGAGCTGCTGGTGACCGACATCAAGCACCTGCTGTCGTGCAACCCGATGCACCCGGCCTACCGCCCGGTGCAGTCCGTGGCCGTTGACGGCGCGGCCGCACCGCCGCTGGTCTGGCATCCGTGGGCCGGCGGGCTGGCCGAGATTGGCCATGCGGGCGGCAGCTTTGCGTTTGACAACGAGAGCCCGCGCCACCCGGTGTATCTGCAGCCATACGCACTGGCATCGCGCCTGGTCACCAATGCCGAGTTTGCAGCGTTTGTGGACGATGGCGGCTATGGCGACCCCGCCCACTGGCTGGCCGAAGGCTGGGACTGGCGCGCGGCCCAGGGGCTGGAGCAGCCCCTGTACTGGCAGCGCGACGGTTCCACCTGGCACGAGTTCACCTTGGCCGGGCTGCGGCCGTTGCAGGGTGCGCAGCCTGTGGTGCACCTGTCGTATTTCGAGGCCGACGCCTATGCGCGCTGGGCGGGTGCCCGCCTGCCCACCGAGGCCGAATGGGAGCATGCCGCGGCACCGGTGTTCGCAGACGCGGCTGCCAGCGAGGCCCCAGGCGAGCTGCTGCACCCCCGCACAGCCCGGGGCACAGGCCTGGAGCAGCTGGTGGGCGCGGCGTGGCAGTGGACGCAGTCAAGCTATGCGCCATACCCCGGTTTTCGGGCGGCAGAAGGTGCGGTGGGCGAATACAACGGCAAGTTCATGGTGAACCAGTATGTGCTGCGCGGCAGCTCGTGCGCCACACCGCCAGGCCACGCGCGCGCCAGCTACCGCAATTTTTTCCCGGCCACGGCGCGCTGGCAGTTTGCGGGCGTGCGGCTGGCCAGGGACATGGGCTGAGGCGCGCGTGACGGGGCGCTGTGGCCGCAAGCTGCGGCTCCGACCCGCATTACGGGGTGGTGCTGCCTTCGGGCGGCTTGCGCGGTCGGCGGGGCCGGGCAGGGGCCTTTTGGGGTTTCGGTGGATCATTTTCCGCTGTGGCCTGCGGCAATGCGCTGGAAGGCACTTGCGGCACCGCCTGTGCTTCGGGAGCCGCGGTTGCGGTGGGTTCTGCGGCTGCTTTGGCGGTGGGCGCTGCCGCTTTGCGGGCGCGGCCACGGCCGCGCGCAGGGGCAGCTGGCGGTGCGGGCTCTGCCACTTCGGCAGGCGGCGCTGCGGCAGGTGCTGGCTGCCGGAAATAGCTGGTCAGCGGCCGCTCTGCCGTCGCGTCGGGCCGCGCCGGGGCGGCGCTGGTGTTGCCCGTGCTGCGAAACACGTAGGCGCCCGATTTTTCGTCGCGGCCAAACTCCAGCAGGCCGCGCTGCTGGGCTTCTTCCAGCAGGTTGCCAAAGGCCCGGAAACCGTAATAGCTTTCGCTGAAATCGGGTTTGCGGCGCTTGATGGCTTCCTTGAGCACGGACGCCCAGATCTTGCCGCTGTCGCCCCGCACGGAGAGCAGGGCATCGAAGGTCTCCACGGCCAGCTCGATGCCCTGGGTGCGGCGCGCCTCCTGCGCTTCCTTGCGGTGGCGCTCTTCCTCGGGCGAGCGCCGGGCCACGGGCGCCGCATCGGACGGCTGGCGCCGCGCCTGTGCGCGCTGGCTCTCGCGCACCAGGTCGTCGTAAAAAATGAACTCGTCGCAGTTGGCGATCAGCAGGTCCGAGGTGGACTGCTTGACGCCCACGCCAATGACCTGCTTGGCGTTTTCGCGCAGCTTGGAGACCAGCGGAGAAAAATCCGAATCACCGCTGATGATCACGAAGGTGTTGACGTGCGACTTGGTGTAGCACAGGTCGAGCGCGTCCACCACGAGGCGGATGTCGGCCGAGTTTTTGCCCGACTGGCGGACATGGGGGATTTCGATCAGCTCGAAATTGGCCTCGTGCATCGTGGCCTTGAAGCCCTTGTAGCGATCCCAGTCGCAATAGGCCTTCTTGACCACGATGGAGCCCTTGAGCAGCAGGCGTTCGAGCACCGGCTTGATGTCGAACTTGTCGTATTTGGCGTCGCGCACTCCCAGTGCGACATTCTCGAAGTCGCAAAACAGTGCCATGCTGATGTTGTCGGTGGGGGATGCCATGGTTTTTCCGTGAACGTTGCTGGCCGGATCATCACACGGAAACTGCGGCACACCGTGAATGGCTTCGGCTTCGGCTTCGGCTTCGGCATGGGCCGGGCAGAGCGGTGGGCGCGGGCATACTGCCCCTCTTTGCTGCACCCAAGAATTCCGACATGCCCGATACCCCGACCACCGCACCGACTTCCTCCACGCCCGCCTGCCGTGGCGTCAGCGCGTGGTGGCGGGCGCTGGCCATTTTCCTGATGGTGGTTGCGCTGATCGCCTGGGCGGCCAGCGCGAGCATGCTCGAACAGCTCAAGGCCCAGATTGCGCACCTGCAGGCCAAGGTGAGCGCGGTGGCCCAGGTGCAGTACCTGTCAGTGCTGCTCGACGATAAACAGCTGCCGGCCTTGCTGGTCACTGCCGACGTGCAGGGCAGCGTGCTGCAATTGCAGCGCCTGAACGAAGTGCGCGAGGGGCGCGACGACAGCATGCAGCTGTGGGCCCTGGAGGGCGACAAGCCCCCGCGTTCGCTGGGCGTGGTCACCAGTGCCTACAAAACACTGCAACTGCCCACTGCCACCGCCGCGCTGGCGGGGGTGCGGGAGCTGGCCATCAGCGTGGAAGACAAGGGCGGAGTCGCCGAAGAACGCGGGCCCCGCTTGCCGTATCTGTTCAAGGGCGCGCTGGTCAAGAAAGCCCTCTGAGATTTGCTATTGAAATATAGCTAATGGCGCTTTTGCATAAGCGCCATAGCCTGAAATGGTTCAATTGTTCGCCCACCGCGCAGTGCGATCCGCGCGGTGGGTGCTGCCTCAGACTTTGTCGAGCGCCTGCACCAGGTCGGCCTGCAGGTCGTGGATGTGTTCGATGCCCACCGACAGGCGCACCATGTTCTCGCTCACCCCCGCCTTGGCCAGCTCTGCGGGGTTGAGCTGGCGGTGCGTGGTGGAGGCCGGGTGCGTGGCCAGCGACTTGGCATCGCCAATGTTGACCAGGCGCGTGAACAGGCCCAGCGCATCGAGGAAGCGGGCGCCTGCCGCGCGCGGGTCTGCGTCACTGGCCTTCAGGCCAAAGCTCAGGATGCCCGAGGCGCGCCCGCCCATCTGGCGCTGCGCCACGGCGTGGTCGGCGTGGTCGGGAAGGCCCGCGTAGCGCACCCATTCCACCTTGGGGTGGCTTTGCAGGAATTTCGCCAGCGCCAGCGTGTTGTCGCAGATGCGGTCCATGCGCAGCGGCAGGGTTTCGATGCCCTGCAGCGTGAGCCAGGCGTTGAACGGCGAAAGGGCCGCGCCCATGTTGCGCAGCGGCACCACGCGCGCGCGGCCGATGAAGGCGGCGGCGCCCAGCGCCTCGGTGTAGACCACGCCGTGGTAGCTCACGTCGGGCTCGTTCAGGCGCTTGAAGCGCTCCTTGTGCTCGGCCCATGGAAACTTGCCGCTGTCCACGATGATGCCGCCGATGCTGTTGCCGTGGCCGTTCATGTACTTGGTGAGCGCGTGCACCACGATGTCGGCGCCGTGTTCGATGGGGCGGCACAGGTAGGGGCTGGGCACGGTGTTGTCCACGATCAGCGGCACGCCATGGTCGTGCGCCACCTGGGCCAGCGCGGCGATGTCGGTCACGTTGCCCAGCGGGTTGCCGATGGATTCGCAGAACACGGCCTTGGTGCGTGCGTCGATCAGCTTGGCAAAGCTGGCCGGGTCGCGCGGGTCGGCGAAGCGCACCTCGATGCCCTGCTGCGGGAAGGTGTGGGCAAACAGGTTGTAGGTGCCGCCATACAGCGTGCTGGCCGAGACGATGTTGTCGCCTGTCTCGGCGATGGTCTGGATGGCCGCCGTGATGGCCGCCATGCCCGAGGCCACGGCCAGCGCGGCCACGCCGCCTTCGAGCGCTGCCACGCGCTGCTCCAGCACGTCGGTGGTCGGGTTCATGATGCGCGTGTAGATGTTGCCCGGCACCTTCAGGTCGAACAGGTCGGCGCCATGCTGGGCGCTGTCGAACGCATAGGCCACGGTCTGGTACAGCGGCACGGCGGCAGACTTGGTGGTGGGGTCGGGCTGGTAGCCGGCGTGGACGGCCAGGGTTTCGATGTGCATGGGACGGTCTCTCTGTCGTTGAAGGTTGTCGATGGCGCGCAAAGTCGCGGCGCCAGCACGCATTCTTGCACCGGCCGCTGCCGGCACCCATCGAATCGTTCGCTATGTGCTCATGGGGCTATGGTGTGGGGTCGTCCACGGCGCTGCCGCCGGCCTTGCGCTGGCGCCGCCATGCCTTTTCCAGCTCGACCACGCCATACACCACCAGGGCCGCGGCCAAGCAGATGCCCAGTTCGCCCAGGCTCAGCGGTTCGGTCCGGAAGATGGGGTTGAGCAACGGCACGTAGATGGTGGCCATCTGCAGCAGGAACGTGAGCAGCACGGCATAGAGCAGGGGCCGGTTGCTGGCCAGCCCCAGGCGCCACAGCGGCTCGCTTTCGGAGCGGATGGCCATCACATGGGCCATCTGCGCCAGCGTGAGCACGGTGAACACCATGGTCTGCCAGTGCGCATGGCCGGTGTGCAGGGCCCAGGCCTGCACGGCCAGGCACAGGCCGGCGATCAGCAGGCCCATGCCCAGGATGTGCTGCCACATGCCCTGGGCGAACAGGCTCTCATTCGGCGGGCGGGGCGGGCGCTGCATGATGCCGCGCTCGGCGGGTTCGGCCGCCAGGGCCAGGCCGGGCAGGCCGTCGGTCACCAGGTTGACCCACAGGATGTGGATGGGCAGCAGCGGAATGGGCAGCAGCAGCAGGGGCGCGAGAAAGATGGTCCAGATCTCGCCGGAGTTGCCGGTCATGGCATAGCGCACGAACTTGCGGATGTTGTCGTAGATGCGCCGGCCTTCCTTCACCGCCGCCACGATGGTGGCGAAGTTGTCGTCCAGCAGCACCAGGCTGCTGGCCTCGCGCGCCACGTCGGTGCCGCCCTTGCCCATGGACACACCGATGTCGGCGCGCTTCAAGGCCGGGGCATCGTTCACGCCATCGCCCGTCATGGCCACGAAATGGCCCTGGGCCTGCAATGCCTCGACGATGCGGATCTTTTGCGCCGGGTCCACGCGGGCATACACATGCACCTGCTCGATCCGCGCGCGCAGGGCCGCGTCGTCCAGCTGGGCCAGGTCGGCGCCGGTGAGCACGGGCGCGTCGGCGCTTGGCACGATGCCCAGCCGGTGCGCAATGGCCCGTGCGGTGGCGGGGTGGTCGCCCGTGATCATGACGGGCGTGATGCCTGCGCTGATGCAGTCGCGCACGGCGGCCTGGGCTTCGGGGCGCGGCGGGTCGATGAGGGCGATCAGGCCCAGCAGCTCCAGCTGGCTTTCCACGGCGTCGATGTCGTTGGTGTCCGGCAGGCGCGCATGGTGGCGGCGCGCCAGGGCCAGCACGCGCAGGCCCTGGGCGGCCAGCTGGTTGGCGGTGGCCAGCACCGTGTCGCTGTGCAGCGCGGCGGTGCCGTCGGGCGTCCAGTGGGTGGCGCAGCAGGGCAGCACCGATTCGGGGGCGCCTTTGGTGTAGGCCACGAACCCCTGGCTGTCCCGATGGAACGACGTCATGCGCTTGCGGTCGGAGTCAAAGGGCTGCTCCTGCACGCGCGGCCAGGCGGTGTCGAGCTGGGCCTTGTCCAGCCCACCCGCGTGCGCGGCCAGCACCAGCGCGGTCTCGGTGGGGTCGCCCTGCCAGTGGGTGCCGGTGGGGTGGTCGTCGCCCGTGGCCTGGCGCGTGGCGTCGTTGCACAGCGCGGCGGCGCGCAGGGCCTCGGCGTGGGCCGGGCCTGGCAGGGGGTCGCCGGGCACCCAGCGCGTGCCGTGGGCCAGCAGCAGCTCGGCGTGCATGCGGTTTTGCGTGAGCGTGCCGGTCTTGTCCGAGCAGATGGTGGTGACCGATCCCAGGGTCTCGACCGAGGGCAGGCGCCGCACCAGTGCATTGACGGCCACCATGCGGCGCGCGCCCAGCGCCAGCAGCACGGTGACCACGGCGGGCATGGCCTCGGGGATGGCGGCCACGGCCAGGCTGATGGCGGTAAGAGCCATGAGCAGCGGGGCCTCGCCGCGCAGCACCCCCACCACGAAGATCACCAGGCAGATGCCCAGCACGCCAATGGCCAGCCGCTTGCCAAACGCGGCCAGGCGCAGCTGCAGCGGGGTGCTGCGGTCGTCGGTGTCGAGCAGCTTGGCGACCTTGCCCAGCTCGGTGTGCATGCCGGTGGCCACCACCAGCCCGCGCGCCCGGCCGTGGGTGGCGGTAGTGCCCTTGAAGGCCATGTTGGTGCGGTCGCCCAGGGCGCCTACGTCCTGCGCGGCCAAGGCCTCGGTCTGCTTGGCGACGGTGACCGATTCGCCGGTGAGGGCCGATTCATCCACCTGCAGCTGCGCGATCTCGATCAGGCGCAGGTCGGCCGGTATCTGGTTGCCCGCTTCCAGCAGCACGATGTCGCCCGGCACCAGCACCGTGGCGGGAACCACCTGGATCGCGCCGTTGCGCAGCACGGTGGCGTGCGCCGCTGCCAGCTGGCGCAGTGCCGCCATGGCCTGGTCGGCGCGCCAGGCCTGCACGAAGCCGATGATGGCGTTGAGCACCACGATGACCAGGATGACCAGCGTGTCGGTAAGGTCCCCGATCACGCCGGAGACCACTGCCGCGGCCAGCAGCACGAGCACCATGAAGTCCTTGAACTGGTCGGCCAGCAGCGCCAGGGGGCTGCGCTGCGCGTGGTCCTGCAATTCGTTGGCACCGTGCTGCATGGCGCGCTGCGTGGCCTCGTCATCGTGCAGGCCGGTGTGGGGGTTGACGCGGTACACCTGGGCGAGTTCCTGGGCGTCACGCAGGTGGGCATTGGCTGGCGGCGGAATGCCGGACGGGAGACTGGTTTCAGGCGCCATGAAGGAAGACCACGTAGGTGTTGAGAAGATAGACGGCCGCCAAGCCGAGGCTGACAGCGCCCACGGCGCGCAACACCCGGTCGCGCGGGCGAAAGAACAGCCCTACCAGTGCAAGCCCGGTCATCACGATGGCTGAACCGGCGGTAACCGCATGGACCAGCGAGACATCTGACAGCAGCACGCCGGGTCGGTAGAAAAAGTCATCCACGGCAACAATGGTCACGTTGAACAGGTTGCTGCCCAGCAGGTTCCCAATGGCCATGTCCAGAGCGCCCAGTCGCAGTGCCGACAGCGTGACCGCCAGTTCCGGCAGCGTGGTGGCCATGGCCACGAACAGGCTGCCCACGAAACTGCGATTCCAGCCCATGGTGTTGGCCAGTTCCACGGCGGCGAAGGGCAGCCACAGGCCGGCGCCCACCACCACCGATGCGGCCAGGACGAAGCGCACCAGGGCGTGGCGCAGTGGCAGTGAGGGAGGGGTATCTGCGGCGGCGGATGTGTCGGGATGCGAGCACTCGTAGGCAAACAGGGTGCGCATGGCGATAAGGTACAGCATGAGCATCACGGGCGTCATCAGCCCCACGCCCCAGACCGATGCCCGGGATGCGCCCGGGGAGTCCGCATGAGGGCCCAGTTGGCCGATGAGCAGGCCCATGAGCAAAAAGCCCAGCAGTACCACACCAAAGGCGGCCGCCAGCACATGGCCTTTGCTTGCCTGGCTCCAGACGGGTGCGCGGCGGTAGATGAGATCGATCCACACAAGGAAAACCAGGTTCAGCACGCAACTGCCCAGCGCATTGCCAACGGCCAGGTTGGGGGCCTGGGCAATGGTCACGCTGGTGATGCCCGTGGCCAGTTCGGGCAGCGAGGTGACGCTGGCCACCAGCGTCAACCCGATCCAGCTCCCGGACAGCCCGGTATGTCGCGCAATGGCATCTCCGTAGCGGGAGAGCTGGAAACCCGCTGCGCCGATGAGCGCCGCGCAGGCAATGAATTGCAGCCAGGCCCAGACGGGCGCACTCATGGGGTCACGCCCTGGCGAGGGGCGATGGGCGTGGCTGCCGTGATGGAAAATCGCTGGGTCACGGGCTTTGCATCCTGGTGCCCAGTCCCCCGCAGAGTCAGGCGGGGCGCTGGGGGCGGGTGGTGTAGAACTTGACGGGGGATTCGCTCGTCTGCTGCAGCACATGGCGCTTCATGCGGCCCATCACATGCATTTCACAGGGCTTGCAGTCAAAGCGCAAGGTCAGCTTCTCCTTGCCATTGATCAACATCAGGGGTTCGGCCTTGATGGTGCCCTGCACGCCCGTGATGCCCTTGGCCTGCTTGGGGCACAGGCTCATCGAGAAGCGCACGCAATGCTTGGTGATCATGAGGCTGACTTCGCCTTCTTCCTCATGCGCCTCGTAGGCCGCGTCGATCACCTTCACGCCATGGCGTACATAGAAGTCGTGCGCCTTGTGGTTGAACACGTTGCCCAGAAAGCTCAGCGTGTCGTCGGGGTAGGGCGCTGGCGGCTCGGCCGGTGTGGCGCGCGGCAGGCGCACAAAGTCCTTGGCGCGCGCTGCTTCCAGATGCTCCAGTGCTTCGCGGCGCAGGGCGTTGAGCGCCGAGGCGGGCACGAACCAGGGCTGCGAGAGCTGCAGCGCAATGTCGTTCACCACAAAAATGCTGGCGCCAAAGCGACCGAGCTGCGCGCGCAGCGATGCCTCGGCCTTGGCGGTATCGGTGGCGCTCTGGTGTGCGTGTGCCACGCGCGCGTTGCCGGTGTAGCCGTCTTCGTCGGTGAGCGTGAGGGTCAAGCCCTCGGGTGTTTCGGCCAGTTGCACCCACAGGCCGATGCGCCGGTCG
>JANJSZ010000107.1 GCA_024711405.1 Acidovorax sp. | reverse complement strand
GCCCCGGCGCCACCGCCCACAGTGCACCCGCCACCAGCGATGCGGGCAGATACAGGCCCCCCGTCACAAAGTTGTAGACACCCATGGCGGTGGCGCGGCGCTCGGGTTCCAGATCGGCGATGAAGGCCTTGCTTTGCGAGTCCTCGATGGCATAGAACACGCCGTACAGGCAGAAGATGCCCACCATTTCCCAGCGGCTGTCCGCCAGCACCAGCCACAGGTTGAGGGCCGCATACAGCGCGTAGCCCAGCAGCACGATGCGGCTGCGCCCCACCCGGTCGCCCAACCTTCCCGCCAGCGGCGCGGCCACCACGCAAACAGCATTGAACAGCGCATACAGCAGCACCACGTCGGTCATGCCAAAGCCCACGCTGTGGGCCCGGAGCAAAACAAAGCCGAGGCTGAAGTACGCCAGGGCAAACACCCCCGCCGGCAGCAGAAAGCGCTTGAACGCCGGGCTGAGCTGCTGCCAGTTCTCGCGCACGCTCTCGCGCGCATGGGGCTGGCCGCGCTGGTCGGGGATGCGCGTGAGCACCACCACGCTGACCACCGCCGGCACGAACGCCACCAGGAACAACAGGCTGTAGGTGCTGGCCGATTCGCCCAGCCATTGGAGCAGGCCATAGGCCACCAGCGGACCCAGCACCGCACCCGCCTTGTCGAGCGCCTTGTGCACGCCAAACGCATAGCCGCGCGATGCTGTGGCCGCCATCGATGACAGCCAGGCATCGCGCGGCGGGCCGCGAAAGCCCTTGCCCAGCCGCTCGATGACCCGAAAGACCGCCAGCCCCGCGATCGACGACGACACCAGCAGGATCATCTTGGCCAGCGTGGAAAAGCCGTAGCCCGCCAGGGCAAACCATTTGCGCCGGCCGCTGCGGTCCGACAGCCAGCCGGCCAGGTAATTGAGCGACGAGGCCGAAAAATCGGCCAGGCCCTCGATCAACCCCAGCAACGCCGTCGAGGCGCCGGCCACGGTGGTGAAGAAGACGGCAAACACCGAGAAGATCATCTCGGAGCTCAGGTCGGTGAGAAAACTCACCAGGCCCAGCTTGAGCACGTCCGGGTGCAGCCGGGCACGGAGGGCGCCGGCACGGGCCGGGTTGGCGGGCGATTCGGCGGGGGGCTGGCTCATGGCGTTGGCTCCGGTTTCCTGACCGGCTGATTGTGCTGCGCCCAGGAGGCCCATCCCCCGCAGACCTGCGAGCAGATCAAATACTATCAATTCAATAGCTAACTGCGCTTTATACAAGGGTGCCACAGGCGATTCTCACTATGAAACGGCCTCCTGCGCACGGCAAAATCACGCGCTGTGGCACCATCGCCGTGAACGACAACGGCAAGCGACCCGCCTGTTCGTTCCGACCCACCGATTGCACAAGGCATCCACCATGACCGCAACGCCCTTCCCCGACGCCGCTGCCACCTGGAACCAGCGCTACGCGAGCGACCCCCACCTGTTTGGCCAGGAGCCCAACGACTACCTGCGTGCCCAGGCCCACCATCTCGCGCCCGGTGGCCGCGTGCTGTGCGTGGCCGATGGCGACGGGCGCAACAGCGTCTGGCTGGCGCGCCAGGGCCTGCAGGTGGACGCGTTCGACATCTCGGACGTGGGCGTGGGCCGGGCGCGGGAAATGGCCGCAGCAGCCCAGGTCACCGTGCACTACAGCGTGGCCGATTGCGACCAGTGGCCCTGGCCCACTGCCGGCTACGACGCCGTGGTGGCCATCTTTGTGCAGTTTGCCGACCCCGCCATGCGCGCGCGCCTGTTCGCCCACATGGTGGCAGCGCTCAGGCCCGGTGGCGTGCTGGTGCTGCAGGGCTATACGCCCCGGCAACTGGAATACAAGACCGGTGGGCCGCCCATCCTGTCGCACCTGTACACGCCGGAGATGATCCGCTCGGCCTTCACCGGCCTGGAGATCATCGAGCTGCGCGACTATGAGGCGGTGCTGAGCGAGGGCACCCAGCACAGCGGCCCGTCCGCCCTGCTGGGGCTGGTGGCGCGCAAGCCCTGATCTGCTGCCGGGCAGCGCGCCCAAATCCACGCTGGCCATCGTGCGCGACGTGGTGCGCGGCGAACTGCGGGTGCTGCACGAGGGCGACCGCATCGCCACTGACGCCCTGCTGATCGAGGGCCTGCTCGAAACGGACGAATCCCTGCTCACCGGCGAAGCCGTGCCGATGGCCAAACTGCCCGCAGGACCGGACGAGCAAACCTTTGCAAGCATGGCGCAGCCGGCCGCCAGCGCCATGCCGCCCCAAGCAAGGCCAGCACGATTTCGACTTTGATTTCCTTGGCCTGGTGGCGCTGGCCGACCCGCCACGCCCCGAAGTGCCCGCCGCCCTGGCCGAATGCCGGCGCACGGATCGAAGCCTGGTGCGGCCCCGCCTGCCCGGGCCGGGTGGACGCTGACTCCGGCCCGCCCTGCGCCCCAGCAAAGAGCGCCTACGGCGCCACGGCGCTGCCGCGCACCAAAGGCGCGGCGTGGTCCCGATCGGGCCGGCGCCACGGGTCCACATGGGTCATGAGGTTGAGCACGCGGTGGCGCTGCAGCACGCGCTGGCGCGCCTGCACGGCGATGTCGTGGCCGGCTTCCACGGTGAGCGCGGCGTCCACCTCCAGGTGGGCATCGACCACGATCATGTCGCCCATCTTGCGCGTGCGCACGTCGTGCACGCCGCTCACGCCGGGGGTGCCGAGCAGCGTCTGGCGGATGGCCTGCACCTCCTGCTCGTCCACCGAACGGTCCATCAGGTCGTGCAGCGCATCCCAGCCAAACTCCCAGCCCATCTTGCCCACCATGAAGCCGACGATGAGCGCGGCAATCGGGTCCAGGATGGGATAGCCGGCCAGGTTGCCGGCAATGCCGATGCCCACCACCAGCGACGAGGCCGCATCCGAGCGCGCGTGCCAGGCATTGGCCACCAGCATGCTGGATTTGACGCGCTTGGCCACGGCCAGCATGTAGCGAAACAGCAGCTCCTTGCCTAACAGCGCAGCACCGGCCACCCACAGGGCCACCCTATGCACCTGCGGCACCGTTTGCGGGTTCTCCAGCTTGACCACCGCCGACCACACCATGCCCACGCCCACCGCCAGCAGCAGCAGGCCCAGCACCAGCGAGGCCGCCGTCTCGAAACGGTGGTGGCCGTAGGGGTGGCCCTCGTCGGCATCCTTTTTGGCATGGTGGCTGGCGAACAGCACCACGAAATCGGCCACCAGATCGGACAGCGAGTGGATGCCATCGGCGATCAGGCCCTGCGACTTGGCCAGCACGCCCACCACGATCTGGATGGTGGACAGCACCAGGTTGACGCCCACGCTCACCCAGGTGCTGCGCGATGCGGCGGCAGCGCGCTCCTGGGGCGTGTGCACGGTGTCTTCGGTATCGCTGTCAAGGTCGCTGAATTGCATGGCCATGGGTCTGTGAAGGTGGTGCGCACGCGCGCCCTGCAGGGGATTCTGCCCCGGCACCAGGCGACGGCCGAAAGTGACGGCGGGAAATCAGGCCGGCACCGCCGCGCCAGGCGCATGGATCTCGACCGTGATGTGCACCAGCTCCTCGTGCACGCGCAGCTGCTGCTTGAAATATTCCGGCGCCACGCCGGGCGACGTGACCAGCGACAGGACGCACGCGTAGTCGCCCCGGCCCACGCGCCAGACATGCAGGTCGCTGATGCGCGCCGGCACGGGGCTGGCCGCGATGACCTCGCGGATTTCCGCCACCACCGGTGCGTCCATCTCGGCATCGAGCAGCACCTTGCCCGTATCACGCAGCAGGCCCTGGGCCCACACGGCCACCAGCACCGCACCCACGATGCCCATCACCGGATCCAGCCAGTCCGCCCCCCACAGCTTGCCGCCAAACAGCGCCACGATGGCCAGCACCGAGGTGGCGGCATCGGCCAGCACATGCAGGTAGGCTGAACGCAGGTTCAGGTCCTGGTGGTGGCCCGCATGCCCGTGGGAATGGCCGTGGTCATGCCCATGGGAATGGCCATGATCGTGTCCGTGGTGGTGACCACCGCGCAGCAGCCAGGCGCAGGCCAGGTTGACCAGCAGGCCCACCATACCAATGGCGATGGCCTCGTCGTAGTGGATGGGCTGGGGCGCCAGCAGCCGCTGCAGCGACTGCACCAGCATCACGCCCGCCACCAGCACCAGTGCCAGCGCGCTCGTGTAGCCTGCCAGCACCTCGATTTTCCAGGTGCCCAGCGAAAACCGCTGGTCGTGCGCGTAATGCCGCGCCGCCGCGTAGGCCATGGCCGACAGGCCCAGCGCCAGCGCGTGCGAACTCATGTGCCAGCCATCGGCCAGCAAGGCCATGGAGTTGAAAACCCAGCCCCCGGTGATCTCGGCCACCATCATCGCGACGGTCAGGGCCACGGCCCAGCGCGTGTTGCGCTCGGCCAGCGGGTTGCCCTGGTGGAAGTGGTGGGAATGGGCCCCGTCAGAGGATGTGGCAGTGGATGGCATGGAGTGGAGGGGGATGAAAATGCCCCGCAATATACTCCACCCCAGTATCCACCACCCCCCCAATTCCATGGCACACACCATCACCGGACACAAGCAGTTGCTGGCACGCGTGCGCCGCATCCAGGGCCAGGCCAGCGCGCTCGAAAAAGCCCTGCTGGCGCAGTCCGACTGCGCCGCCGTGCTGCAGCAGATCGCCGCGATCCGCGGTGCCGTCAATGGCCTGATGGCCCAGGTGCTGGAAGGCCACCTGCGTGAGCATGTGGGCGCGCAGGGGCTGTCGGATGCGGCACGCGACGAAGGCATGGAACAGGTGACCACCGTGCTGCGCTCCTACCTGCGGTAGGCAGGATGGCCGCACGACAGGCACTCGCGCGCGCAGTGCGTCAGCCCGGCACTGCGGCCGCTGCCACCAGGCGCTGGGTGTAGGCTTGCCGGGGCGCATCCAGCACCTGGGCCACCGTGCCGCTTTCCAGCACCTCGCCATCCTTCATCACCAGCACGTCGTGCGCCATGGCGCGGATCACGTCCACGTCGTGCGTGATCAGCAGGTAGCTCAGGCCCTTGTCACGCTGCAGGCGCTGCAGCAGGCCCAGCACCTGCTGCTGGATGGTGACATCGAGCGCGCTGGTGGGTTCGTCGAGCACCAGCACGCGCGGCCGCACGATGAGGGCGCGGGCAATGGCCAGGCGCTGGCGCTGGCCGCCGGAAAATTCATGCGGGTAGCGCGCCAGCAGGCCGGGGAACTGCGCCTGGGTCAGCCCCACCTCGGCCAGCGCAGCCTCCACCCTGGCACGACGCGCCGCCATGTCCAGCGCGCGCTCGTGCACCTGGAGGCCCTCGCCCACGATCTCTTCGACGGTGAGGCGCGGTGAGAGCGAGGAGAACGGGTCCTGGAACACCACCTGCACCTGGCGGCGCAGCTGCTGGTTGGCGGGCGTGTTGCGCGCGGCCGGCTGCTGCCAGCCCTGCCCCGCCACCGCCAGCTCGCCGCCATGCGGCAGCAGGCCCAAAATGGCCTGCGCCAGCGTGGATTTGCCCGAACCCGATTCGCCCACCACGCCCAGCGTGCGGCCGGGCAGCAGTTGCAGCGTGGCCCCCTGCACGGCGACGAATTCACCTTTTTTGAACCAGCCGCGCACGCCGGGCAAGGGCGTGGGATAAACCACGCGCAGGTTTTGCGCCTGCACCACAGGGGCAGTGCCTTCGGCGGGTTCGGCCTCCACCACATCGCGCCGGGGCTGGCTGGCGATCAGGCGGCGGGTGTAGTCATGCTGCGGGGCAGCAAACACATCGGCCACGCGGCCCTGCTCCACCAGCACGCCCTGCTCCATCACGGCCACGCGGTCGGCAAAGCGGCGCACCAGGTTCAGGTCGTGCGTGATGAGCAGCACGGCCATGCCGGTCTGGCGCTGCAAATCGGAAAGCAAATCCAGGATCTGGCCGCGCAGCGTGACATCGAGCGCCGTGGTGGGTTCGTCGGCCAGCAGCAGCGCGGGCTCGCTGGCCAGGGCCATGGCGATCATGGCGCGCTGGCGCTGGCCGCCGCTCAACTGGTGCGGAAAGCTGTTGGCCCGTCGCTCAGGCTCGGGGATGCCGGTTTTTGCCAGCAACTCAATCGCTTCCTGCGCAGACTGGGCGGGCGCCAAAGCCCTTTTCAACTCCAGAACCTCGGCAATCTGCTGGCCGATGGTCATCAGCGGGTTCAGCGCCGTCATGGGCTCCTGGAACACCATGGCGATGTCACCGCCGCGCACACCGCGCATCTCGCGCTCCGACAAGGAGAGCAGGTCGCGCCCGCGCAGCATGGCCTGGCCGCTGATTTTTGCATCACCCGCCAGGCGCAGCAGGCTCAAAGCCGTGATGGTCTTGCCCGAGCCGGATTCACCCACCAGCGCCAGCTTCTCGCCCGGCGCGATGCTGAAGCCAACACCGCGCACCACCTCCTTGGCGCCAAAGCGCACGGTGAGGTTGCGCACCTGCAGCAGCGGCATGCTGGCCGCCGAGCCGCCGCCGGGCGCGCTTCCGACGGCGGCGAGAGCCCCCTCGGGGGGCAGCGAGGACACGCCAGTGCCGAGCGTGGGGGCCATCATTTGTCGGCCTTTCGGGGGTCGAGCGCATCGCGCAGCGCGTCGCCCATGAAGGTCAGCAGCAGCAAGGTAACCACCAGCACGCCAAAGGTGCTGAGCGAAATCCACCAGGCATCGATGCTGTTCTTGCCCTGGCTCAGCAGCTCGCCCAGGCTGGGCGTGCCCGGCGGCACGCCCAGGCCCAGGAAATCGAGCGACGTCAGCGCCAGGATGGCCGCGCTCATGCGAAACGGCAAGAAGGTGACCACGGGCGTGAGGCTGTTGGGCAGAATGTGGCGCCCGATGATCTGCGCATTGCCCACGCCCAGGGCGCGCGCCGCCTTCACGTAATCGAGCTGGCGGTTGCGCAAAAACTCGGCGCGCACGTAGTCGCTCAGCCCCATCCAGCCAAACAGGCTCAGCAAGATCAGCAGCAGCGAAATGCTGGGCGCGAACACCGCGCTGAAGATGATGAGCAGGTACAGCTCGGGCATGGAGCCCCAGATCTCGATGAAACGCTGAAACGCCAGGTCCGTCTTGCCGCCAAAGAATCCCTGGATGGCGCCGGTGACCACGCCCAGCGCCACGCCCGTCACGGTGAGCGCCAGCGCAAACAGCACGCTCACGCGAAAGCCGTAGATCAGCTGCGCCAGCAGGTCGCGTCCTCTGTCGTCGGTGCCCAGCCAGTTGTCCGGCGTGGGCGCCGAGGGATTGGGCGCCTTGGCGAAATAGTTGAGCGTGTTCGGGCCGTAGGGGTTCAAGGTGTACAGCGCCCAGTTGCTGCCCTGCGTGATGCGCTCGCGGATGAAGGGATCGAGGTAGTCGGTGGGCGTCTCGAAGTCACCGCCAAAGGTCTTCTCGGGGTAGTCCTTGAGCATGGGAAAGTAGGTCTGCCCCTCGTAGCGCACGATGAGCGGCCGGTCGTTGCTGACCAGCTCGGCGCACAGGCTCACGAGCACCAGCGCGCAAAAAATGAGCAAACTCCAGTAGCCCAGGCGGTTGCGCTTGAAACGCAGCCAGGCGCGGCGGGAGGGGGAAAGCGATGCGGGGGCCATCGCCAGATTCATGGCGTGAAAGGATTCAGCACTGCAATGCCGCATCCATCAAAGTCGCGCACGTTGCGGGTGACCAGCGTGAGGGCGTGCACCTGGGCGGTAGCGGCAATCAGCATGTCGGCCAGATGGCGCGCTTGACCGCGCGCTGCGAGTTGGCCACGCATTTCTCCCGCCCGGCGGGCCACGGTTTCCGTTACATCCAGCACCACACTGTGGGCAGCAAGCACGTTGAAACGCTCCAGTGAGCGCGGCCAGGCCTTGTGCGAGAGGCCAAAGACGATTTCATGGAACGATACGACCGAAGCGGCGAAGTCCCCTGCCCCGCGATCGAGGCTTGCCGCCCAGCGCAGGACACCCTCGTGTGGCGCAGGGCGCATTAGTTCGCTAATAACGTTGGTATCGACAAGGTACATGGCTGAAGACTCACTCAGACAGGCGCTGCATCGGGTTCATCCCAGTAATGAGGATCATCCACAAGCGGGTTGTAGCGGTCGGAGCGTGGTGGCATTTCGATGCCATCCTGCGCTCCTTCCGCAATCAACGAGGCACGGATATCGGCAAACAACTCCAGGAGTGTTGGCCGCAGCCGCTCGGCCTTCCACTTCTTGAATTCCTCGAACTCCTCTGCGGAGATGACTACCGCCACCGGCTTATCTCGGTTGTAGATGGCCTGGGGCTCCTCGGCGGTCAGGCGCACCACTTCAGAAAATTGCTGCTTGGCGCTGGCGATGTTCCAGGTCATGATGAACCCCTCATATGGACAAGTTGGGCACTTATTATGTCCAACTCTCGATCGACCATCAATCGAATTTCACGCGCGGGTCCACCCACACGTAGCACAGGTCGGAAATCAGCTTGGTCACCAGCCCGATCAGCGTGAACAAATACAGCGTGCCCAGCACCACGGGGTAGTCGCGCCGGATCACGCTTTCGTAGCTCAAGAGGCCCAGGCCGTCGAGCGAGAAAAGCGTCTCGATCAGCAGCGAGCCCGCGAAGAACGCGCCGATGAAGGCTGCTGGAAACCCCGTGATGATGGGAATGAGCGCATTGCGGAACACATGCTTCCACAGCACCTGGCGCTCGCTCAGGCCCTTGGCGCGCGCCGTCAGCACATACTGCTTGCGGATTTCTTCCAGAAACGCGTTCTTGGTCAGCATGGCCGTGACGGCAAAGCTGCCCAGCACCATGGCGGTGATGGGCAAGGTGATGTGCCACAGGTAGTCCACGATGCGCGCGCCCCAGCTCAACTCCTCCCAGTTCGACGAAGTCAGCCCGCGCAGCGGGAACCACTGCAACTGCCCGCCAAAGATGACCAGCAGCGCCACGCCCAGCACGAAGCCCGGAATGGCATAGCCCACCAGGATGAGCAGCGTGGTCACCAGATCAAAGCGCGAACCCGCGCGCACCGCCTTGGCCACACCCAGGGGCACGGCCACGAGGTAGCTGATGAAGAAGGTCCACAACCCCAGGCTGATGGAAACGGGCAGCTTCTCCACCACCAGCTGCCACACGTCCTTGTTCTGGAAGAAGCTCTTGCCCAGGTCAAAGCGCGCGAACTGGCCCAGCATCTGCCAAAAACGCTCGTGCGCGGGTTTGTCGAAGCCATACAGCGCCTTGATCTGCTCCAGCCGCTTCGGGTCCACGCCCTGCGCGCCCCGGTAGGCCAGGCCGCCGCCTTCGGCACCACCACCACCCGCGCCGGCCTTGGCCTCGGCCATGTACTGCTCCACCGGGCCGCCGGGCACGAACTGGATCACCACAAAGGTCAGCAGCAGCACGCCCAGCAGGGTGGGCAGCATGAGCAGGACACGCTTGAGGATGTAGGCGAACATATTGAATCAATCCCTGGTTCTTGTCGCAGGGCGGCCGGCCGCCGCGCCGGGCCGCCCCCAGCAAGGCCAGCCCCCTTGGGGGGCAGCGACCCCTGCAACGGTGGCGCGTGGGGGCATCATTTGCGTGCCCACCAGGTGTCGATGACCCAGCCCTCGCCGCTGGTGTAGGGCGGCACCGTGGCGGGTCTGGCCAGGCGCCAGCCGTTGTAGGCCATGCGGTGGGTGGGCGCCGTCCACTGGGGTAGCAGGTAGTGGCTGTGCGCGAGGATGCGCTCCAGGGCATGGCAGGCGGGCAGCAGCTGCGCCTCGGTCCTGGCCGCGGTCATGGCCTTGATCATGGCGTCCACCGCCGGGTTCTTCACGCCGGCGAAGTTGCCCGAATCCTCGGTATCGGCGGCCTTGCTGCCGAACAGGTCGGCAAACTCCTGGCCCGGGTTGTGCGTGCCCTGAAAGGCCATGGAGGT
Organism: Acidovorax sp.; assembly: GCA_024711405.1. GTDB lineage: Bacteria > Pseudomonadota > Gammaproteobacteria > Burkholderiales > Burkholderiaceae_C > Acidovorax. The sequence continues at coordinate 156 of JANJSZ010000107.1, read as the reverse complement.
GATGTCGAAGTCAAACTTCTGCAGGCGCTGCTGGTACAGCGCAAAGTCCACCGAGCGGAAACGCAGCGTGATACCCAGCTTTTCGAGGCTGCGCATCCAGGGCGTGACGGTGCGCACGCCGCCCTCGTTGCTGTCCATGTATTCCAGCACCATGGC
>JANJSZ010000088.1 GCA_024711405.1 Acidovorax sp. | reverse complement strand
CGCTGCCTTCGGAGCAACCCATGGCGGCTGCTGTCTCTGCTACATCCATTTCTTCCCAGTAACGCATGAGAAACGCTTCCCGTTGACGTGCTGGCAGCGCCTCGATTTCTTCTTCGATGCCCTTGAAGATCTGTGCACGCCGGGTCAGATCTTCCGCGCTTTCGGCCCGCTCCCCATTGTCTGGGCCGATGTAGGCTTCGAGCAGATCAAATTCCGTGCCATCTTCTCCGGGTCCGTCAAAGTTGCTCATGCTCGAAAACAGTGCATTGCGGGTCTTTTGGCGGCGAAACCAGTCCAGCGTGCAGTTCGACAAGATGCGCTGAAACAGCATGGGCAATTCGCTCGTGGGCTTGTCGCCGTAATGCTCGGCCAGCTTGAGCATGCTGTCCTGGACGATGTCCAGGGCCGCTTCCTCATTGCGGACGTGGTAGAGCGAGCGCTTGAATGCGCGCTTTTCTACACTTTTGAGGAAGTCGGAGAGTTCTTGTTCAGTTGCCAAGAGGAACCAAGCCCGGAACGGGCGATGCAGTCATGCGTGAAAGTGCGGGGCAGCCCGCGCAACGGTTCAATTATCGCATTGGGCCCCGATTTTTTTGGAAGCGGCTGGTTTTGCGAGTGTTGCAGTGCGATAATTGCGGTTGCAATTCAAAAGGCAAACGGGTCACGGTCCGGCGCGGCAATCATCCCGCCCATGTCCTTGGCCTCAAGTTCCGAGCTGGCTTCACGAGAGCGCTTGTAAGGAGCACCCAAGGTTTTTCGTCAGAGAAATTCACAAAGGTTGATCATGGAAATCTCCAAGGCTGAACTCACATCGGCAGCCACTGCCTCCCACGGCAATTCTCCCGCCTCCGGTTCGCAGGACCTCATGGGTTCTGAAATCCTCGTCAAGTCGCTGCAGGCCGAGAACGTGCAGTACATCTGGGGTTATCCGGGCGGCGCAGTTCTCTATATCTACGACGCGCTCTACAAGCAGGACACTATCCAGCATGTGCTGGTGCGCCATGAGCAGGCCGCCGTGCATGCCGCCGACGGCTATGCCCGCGCCACCGGTGAGGTGGGCGTTGCGCTGGTCACCTCGGGCCCCGGGCTGACCAATGCCGTCACGGGCATTGCCACGGCCTACATGGACAGCATCCCCATGGTGATCATCTCCGGCCAGGTGCCCACGGCGGCCATCGGCCTGGATGCTTTCCAGGAGTGCGATACGGTGGGCATCACGCGCCCTATCGTGAAACACAACTTCCTCGTCAAGGACCCGCGCGATCTGGCCATGACGTTGAAGAAGGCCTTTCATATCGCCCGCACCGGCCGACCTGGCCCCGTGGTGGTCGATATTCCGAAGGACGTGTCGTTCAAGAAGGTGGCCTATACCGGCTATCCCCAGAGCGTGGAAATGCGCTCCTACAACCCGGTACGCAAAGGCCATGGCGGCCAGATCCGCAAGGCGCTGCAACTGCTGCTGGCGGCCAAACGCCCCTACATCTACACCGGGGGAGGCGTACTGCTGGGCAATGCCACCAACGAGCTGCGCACGCTGGTGGACATGCTGGGCTACCCCGTCACCAACACGCTGATGGGCCTGGGCGCCTACCCGGCGTCGGATCGCAAGTTCCTGGGCATGCTGGGCATGCACGGCACTATCGAAGCCAACAACGCCATGCAGAACTGCGACGTGCTGCTGGCCGTGGGCGCGCGCTTTGACGACCGCGTGATCGGCAACCCCAAGCACTTCGCACAAAACGACCGCAAGATCATCCACGTCGATATCGACCCGTCGAGCATCTCCAAGCGCGTGAAGGTGGACATCCCGATCGTCGGCGACGTGAAGGACGTGCTCACCGAGCTGATCTCCATGATCCGTGAGAGCAGCACCCGCCCGGATGCCGGTGCCTTGGCCGCCTGGTGGGACACCATCGAAGGCTGGCGCAAGCGCGACTGCCTCAAGTACAGCATGGGCAGCGGCGACGTGATCAAGCCGCAGTACGTGGTCGAGACGCTGTGGAACATGACCAAGGACGCGGACACCTACATCACGTCCGACGTAGGCCAGCACCAGATGTGGGCCGCGCAGTACTACCGCTTCGACGAGCCCCGCCGCTGGATCAATTCTGGCGGCCTGGGCACCATGGGCGTGGGCATCCCATACGCCATGGGCATCAAGCTCGCCAAGCCACAGTCCGAGGTGTTCTGCATCACCGGCGAAGGCTCGGTGCAGATGAACATCCAGGAGTTGTCCACCTGCCTGCAGTACAACACGCCGATCAAGATCTGCTCGTTGAACAACCGCTACCTGGGCATGGTGCGCCAGTGGCAGGAGATCGAATACTCCGGCCGCTACAGCCACAGCTACATGGACGCGCTGCCCAACTTCGTGAAGCTGGCCGAGGCCTATGGCCATGTGTGCATGCTGATCGAGCACCCCAAGGATGTGGAGCCCGCGCTGCGCGAAGCCCGCAAGCTCAAGGACCGCACGGTGTTCATGGACTTCCGCACCGACCCCACCGAGAACGTGTTCCCGATGGTGCAGGCCGGCAAGGGCATTACCGAGATGTTGCTGGGGTCGGAAGACCTTTAAGCCAAATTGGCCTTCGGCGTATGTTTTGCATGCGCTTTTAGCTATCGAATAGATAGCATTCAATTTTTTGACGAATCTATTGCCTGCCAAGCCTGCGCATTACCGTGCGCAGGGGAGGGCAGCGAAAAGAGGAATCTCTCACCATGAAACACATCATTGCTGTCTTGCTGGAAAACGAGCCCGGTGCGCTTTCCCGTGTCGTGGGCCTGTTCTCGGCCCGTGGCTACAACATCGAATCGCTCACCGTGGCGCCCACCGAGGACGCATCGCTGTCGCGCATGACGATCCAGACCACGGGCTCCGACGATGTGATCGAGCAGATCACCAAGCACCTGAACCGCCTCATCGAGGTCGTGAAGGTGGTGGACCTCACCGAAGGCGCCTACACCGAGCGCGAGCTCATGATGGTGAAGGTGCGCGCGGTGGGCAAGGAGCGCGAGGAGATGAAGCGCATGGCCGACATCTTCCGTGGCCGCATCATCGATGTGACCGAGAAGAGCTACACCATCGAGCTCACCGGTGACCAGTCGAAGAACGATGCTTTCCTGCAAGCCATCGATCGCACGGCCATCCTGGAAACCGTGCGCACCGGTGCCAGCGGCATCGGTCGCGGCGAGCGCATCCTGCGCGTGTAACGGATTTGCCTTCGACCGGCTGGCGTCGTTGGAGAACCTTGCCGTGCAAAAGCACTGTCTGCGGCTCCCCGCCTAGCCATCCGGTCGAATCCCAATCCGATGTAAGACAATCGACTGTTTATTTTTCAACCCCAACAACGCATTTCAACCGGAGCGACCCATGAAAGTTTTCTACGACAAAGACTGTGACCTGAGCCTGATCAAGGGCAAGACCGTTGCCATCATCGGCTACGGCTCGCAGGGCCACGCCCATGCACAGAACCTGAACGACAGCGGCGTGAAGGTCGTGGTGGGCCTGCGCAAGGGCGGCGCCTCGTGGGACAAGGTCGGCAAGGCCGGCCTGACGGTCATGGAAGTCAACGATGCCGTCAAGGCCGCTGACGTGGTCATGGTTCTGTTGCCCGACGAGCAGATCGCCGAGGTCTAC
>JANJSZ010000083.1 GCA_024711405.1 Acidovorax sp. | reverse complement strand
AACCAGGCGGGTGCACTGGTGCACGTGTACACCGACGGCAGCGTGCAGGTGAACCACGGCGGCACCGAGATGGGCCAGGGCCTGCACACCAAGGTGGCGCAGATCGTGGCCGACGAGCTGGGCGTGCCCCTGCACCGCGTGCAGGTCACGGCCAGCGACACCGGCAAGGTGCCCAACGCCAGCGCCACGGCGGCCAGCAGCGGCACCGACCTGAACGGCCGCGCGGCGCAATACGCGGCGCGCCATGTGCGCGACAACCTGGCCGCATTCGTCTGCGGGCTCGATGGCTGCGGCGCGGGCGCCATCCGGTTTGCGGGCGGGCAGATCGTCTCGCCCAAGGCCGTGCGCAGCTTCGAAACCGTGGTCAAAGAGGCCTATGCCAACCGCATCCAGCTGTGGAGCGACGGCTTTTACCGCACGCCCAAGATCCACTACGACAAGGCCACGCTCACGGGCCGACCGTTCTACTACTTCAGCTACGGCGCGGCCTGCACCGAAGTGGTGATTGACACCCTCACCGGCGAGAACCGCGTGCTGGCCGTGGACATCCTGCACGACGTGGGCCACAGCATCAACCCGGCCATCGACTTGGGTCAGATCGAGGGCGGCTTTGTGCAGGGCATGGGCTGGCTCACCACCGAGCAGCTGGTGTGGAACGACCAGGGCATCCTGGCCACCCACGCACCCAGCACCTACAAGATCCCGGCCACGGGCGACGTGCCGGCGCACTTCAAGGTTCAGCTTTGGCCCGAGGCCAACCGCGAGGACAACGTGGGCGGCAGCAAGGCCGTGGGCGAGCCGCCGTTGATGCTGGCGATCAGCGTGTACGAGGCGCTGCGCAATGCGGTGGCGGCGGGGCGTGGGGGGGATGCTGCAGCGCCGGTGGTGTTGACGGCGCCGGCGACAGCGGAGAATGTACTGAGGGCGTTGGGGCGGGTGGTGGATTGAGTGTTTTCTGCCTCTGGCTCTGGCGCTTGCCTGCCTTGGGCTGGTGGCCAAGAACCCTTTAAAACGCCCCCAATGCCGCCCGCCCCGATGCCGTCGCCTCCCTCGCATACCGCGTCTCCACCCGATTGCGCCCCGCCCGCTTGGCGTCATAACAAGCCATGTCCGCCGCATTCAGCAACGAAGGCACATCCTGCAAGCTGGCATCCAGCGCCACCAGGCCAATGCTCACCCCCAGCGTGAAACTGCGGCCCTGGTACGAAGGCTCCCAGGCCTGCACCGCAGCGCGCAGCTGCTCGGCCAGCGCCCGCCCCCGCGCCAGCGAGCAGCCGGGCAGCACCACGGCAAACTCGTCGCCGCCCAGCCGCGCTGCCCAGCCGATCTGGCGCACCTGCGACTCCAGCAGGCGTGCCACATGGCGCAGCACGTCATCGCCCGCATCGTGGCCGGCCACATCGTTCACCACGGTGAAATGGTCCAGATCGAGAAACAGCATCACGCCATCGCCCTCGGTTTCCGCGGCATCCATGGCCGGTGTGTGTGCCCGCGACGACCGCTCGGCCAGCAGCACGGCCATGCGCTGGACAAACGCTTCGCGATTGCACAGTTGCGTCAGCGGATCGTGGGTGGCGGCCCAGTCCTGCTGCTGCTGCGCCTCGCGCGCAGCCGTCATGTCCTCCAGAATCCAGACGGTGCCGCCCCCGATATCGTGCGCCTGCATCCCCCGGCCCTGCACCCGCGCCCAAACGGGGCTGCCATCCTTGTGCATGAAACACACATCCCCGTCAAACGCCCCATGGGCCACGAATTCGGCCTGCACCCTTTCGCCCAGCCGGGCGTAATCTTCATCCGATGCATAAAGAATGCGCGCCGGGCGGCCCTGCAGCTCCCTGGCGCCATAGCCGAGCATCTGGCAGGCCTGCCGCCCCACCACTTCCAGAAGGCCCTGGCGGGTGATCACAATACCCACCGAGGCGTTGTCCAGGATGGCCTGGAACTGCCCCTCCAGCTGGGCGCGCTGCTGGCGCTCATGCGCGCTGTGCTGCACCTGCCCTTCAAACACCTGCACCAGTACCCCCACCTCGCCCGTGGCCCGGGGCCACACGATGGAGTCGGTGCGCCCCCCCTGTGCCAGCTGCAGTGCACTCTGGCACAACCGGGCCAGTGGCTGCGCCATCCACAGCGTGAACACCGCCAGCAGGGCCATGCTGGCGCCCATCACCGCGGTGGCCAGCCACCAGGCCTTGCGCTGCGCGCCTTCCAGCGGAGCCAGCATGGCGCGGGAATCCGTCACGCGGGCCACCAGCCACTGCGGCAGAGGCATTCCGGCCATGCTCACAATGTGCGCCGACTGCACCACGGTGGTACCGCGCCCTGCCACCGGCTGCGCCTGCTGCAGCCATTGGGCATAGACCGGCCCCAGCCCCGGTTCATCGCGCACGCTCCCCAGAATGCGCTGCGCATCGGGGTGCGCCAGGATGGTGCCATCGCGGGTAAAGACAATCAGCCGCGAATCGTCCCGCGCCGGCGACGTCATGGACGGAGGCAACAGTCCTTGCGAATGCAGCTTCAGCGCCCCTGCCACCACCCCCAGAACCGGGCCATCCTCGCGGCGCAGCGGCATGGTGAACACGACCCGTGCGCCGGTGGTGCGCGTCCCCACCAGTTCGGACACCAGGGGCTTGCCATCGCTGAGCGTGCGCCGCAGGGCATCGCGTTCGGCAGGGTCGAGGTTGGCTGCATCCTCCAGCCGCCCGGAGTGCAGGTTGACACGCAACTCACCGTCCTGGCGGGCCACCTGCATGGAATCGAAGAACTGCACGGCCGGCAGGCCCTGCTGCAACAACCAATGCAGCGACGACGGCGAACCGAGCATCTGCGGTGTGATGCCCTCGGCCACGGTGCGCAGCACTTTCTGGCTTTGCTCGATCTTGCTGGCCAGCAGACGCGCCATCACCTCGACTTCTTCCGTCTGCTGGTCCACCAGGCGGCGGATGGCCTCGCGCTCCGAAGCACGCGAGGCCAGCCATGCCGACAGCACCCCCGACACGGCCACGGCCAGCAGGGCTGCCAGCATCAGGCGCAACACCAGCGGCCCGGGCAGCAACCAGCCGGGCGCATCCATTTGTGCCTGGGCGCGCGCCAAGGGCGTCATGGGCACCCCGCAAGCGGCAGACCCAGGGCAGAAAAAACGTGGAGGGACAACATACAAGCAGGCCTTGCCAGAGAGTTCTCAGGCCAATATACGCAGCCCGCCGCCCCCCGCGCATGGGTGGAACCCTCGCTTCAGCCCAAGGAAAAACCCTGAGCCCGAGGGCCGGCCAGCGCGTCAGCAACCTGCCACGGACTGCAGCGCGTGCGGCTGCGGCAGATTGAGCACGTTGCCGGTACCGGCGATCAGCCCGTGCTCGCGCAGGTGGCGCAGAACACGCGAGAACGTTTCGGGCGCAATGCCCAACTGCGCCGCAATCAGGCGCTTGCGCTGGTGCAGCGTGACGCTCATGGCGCCGCTGTGGTCGGGCTGTGCATGGTTGAGCAGCCACTGGGCGCAGCGCGCCTCGGCGTCCTGGGCCAGTCGGCTGACCGCCAGTTCGGACTGCGCCCGATACCCGGTGGCCAGGTCCCGCAACAGCCCCTGCGCCACGGGAGGCAGCGATGCGCACCCGCGCCGGAACTCCTCGATGGGCAGGCGGCGCACCTGCACGCGCGTCTCCGCCACCATGTCCACCGGAAAAGGCCGTTCCAGCAATGCAGAGGCGGCATCCAGCCAGAAGGGCCCTTCCACCACACCCAGCTGGTGGCGCATGCGCCCATCTTCATAAACGCCGCGCAGCACCCGTCCGTTTTCAAGGTGCAGCACCGAGGTCAGGGTTTCGCTGCGCCGGCGAAGCACTTCACCGGCAGCAATCACTTCGATCTGGGCGGGGAGTGAGAAGAATGTAGATGGCAACATGTGGGCCACTTTGCCGTGCGTTAGCACTGCGCGTTTTGAGGAAGATCAAAAGGAAGTTGGGCCCTGCCGGGTACCGCCCCCGCTCTCTGCGCCGGGTCAAAAGGCCCGAAAAACAACAGCCCGTCCCTGCATGAGGCACAAAACTTGCGACAGATTGTGGGGCGCACGATCATCGAGCCCGCTGTGCACTGTCATGACGGTGTCATGCCCTTTACTGCCGGAAACACCGGCACTTTCAATCTCTGCAGGAGTTTCAATGCAAAAAAACCTGATCGCCTTGGGCGCCGCTTTGCTGTGTGCCGCCGGAGCCCATGCCCAAAGTTCCGTCCAGGTGTCTGGTCTGATGGACGTGTTTGCCGGCTCCATGAAAATGGCGGGCGACGCCAAGAGCAAGTCCGTGGTCGACAGCGGCGGCCTGACCACCTCGTGGTTTGGCTTCCACGGCACCGAAGACCTGGGCGGCGGTCTGAAGGCCCACTTCAACCTGACCTCGTTCATCAAGGTGGACACCGGCACGCAAGGCCGTTTCACGAACGACACGTTCTTCTCGCGCGATGCCAATGTCAGCCTGTCGGGCGGCTTCGGCTCGGTGCTGCTGGGCCGCTGGATGGCGCCCAACTTCCTGCCTTCGGTGGTGGGCAACCCGCTGGGCGACTCGTTCGTCTTCTCGCCGCTGATCCTGCACACGGACGTGCCGCTGCTCAACGGCACCGGCTGGCGTTCCATGACCCCCGCCGACACGGGCTGGAGCAACCAGATCGTGTATTCCACGCCCGACATCGGTGGCTTCAAGGCCAACCTGCAGTACCAGTTCGGCGAACAGGCGGGCCAGACCGGCAAGAACAACATCGGCGCCAATTTCTTTTACTTTGGCGGCCCGCTGACCCTGACCGGTTTCTATGAAAACGCCGACCTCAACAACCCGGTGAACACGCTGCTGGCCAATAACCAGAAATACTGGATGCTGCTGGGCGCTTACGACTTCGGCATGGTCAAGCCCTACCTGAGCTATGGCGAAAAGAAGATCGACGACACCGCCTCCACCAAGGGCAAGACCTTCCAGGTGGGCGCCTCCGCGCCCCTGGGCGGTGGCAAGCTGCTCGCCGAGTGGGTCAAGACCGAGTGGTCCACCCCCGACGTGAGCCGCAAGACCTTCACGCTGGGCTATGACTACCACCTGTCCAAGCGCACCGATGTGTATGCCATGTACATGAACGACAAGATCACCAGCCAGACCAACGGCAACAGCTTCGGCCTGGGCATCCGCCACCGCTTCTGATGAGCGCGCCCCCGGGCGCAGGCAAGGCACGGCAGAGCCCTCTGCCGTGCCTTTTTTCATGCCGTGGCGGTTCAGACCGTCAGCGCAAGGACTTGCATCAACACAACCCCAAACACTTATCAATCAGGCGCCAATAGCTATAAAATCAGGAGCACCCTGAAGTCATTCACATTGGTATGGGTGGGGCCGGTGATGACCAGATCGCCCAGCGCCTCGAAGTAGCCATAGGCATCGTGGCGGTCCAGGTGGTCGGCCACGCGCAATTGCGCTGCTGCGGCGCGGGCCAGCGTGTCGGGGGAGACCAGCGCGCCCGCGTTGTCTTCGATGCCGTCGATGCCGTCGGTGTCGGCCGCCAGCGCCCACACGCCATCGATGCCCTGCAGCGCCTGCGCCAGTCCCAGGCAAAACTCGCCGGCACGCCCGCCGCGGCCGGGGGCCGCACCCTCGCGGCGCGGGCCCACCGTGACCGTGGTTTCGCCTCCGCTCAGGATCACGCAGGGCCGCGCAAACGGCTGGCCGCGCAGCGCCACGCCACGCGCCAGTGCCGCATGCACCCGCCCGACATCGCGGGACTCGCCTTCGATCTCGTCCGACAGGATGTAGGCCGCCAGGCCCGCACCGCGCGCCGCCGCTGCCGCCGCCTCCAGCGCCTGCCAGGGCGTGGCCACCAGGTGCACGGAATGCCCTGCAAACACGCCGTCTGCAGGCTTGGGCGTCTCCAGCATGCCGTTTTGCAGGGCCTGGCGCACGGGCAGCGGCACGTCGATGCGGTAGCGCGCCAGAATCTCCAGGGCGTCGGCGCAGGTGGTGGCATCCGGCACCGTGGGGCCGCTGGCGATGATGGAGGGGTCATCGCCCGGCACATCACTGATGGTGAGTGTGACCACCCGCGCCGGCGCGCAGGCCGCGGCCAGGCGGCCGCCCTTGATGCGGGAGAGGTGCTTGCGCACGCAATTCATCTCGCCAATGCTGGCGCCGCTTTCCAGCAGGGCACGGTTGATGTGCTGTTTGTCTTCCAGCACCAGGCCGTCGGCGGGCAGCGTGAGCAAGGAGGAACCACCGCCCGAAATCAGGCACAGGACCAGGTCATCGGCGGTCAACCCGGCGGTGAGCCCCAGCATGCGCTCTGCCGCCGCCATGCCCGCCGCATCGGGCACGGGGTGCGCGGCCTCGACCACCTCGATGCGCTGCGCCAGCCCCTGCGGCCGGGGCGGCAGATGGCCGTAGCGCGTCACCACCAGGCCCGACAGGGGTGCGTCGGCAGGCCACAGGGCCTCCAGCGCCTGGGCCATGGAGCCCCCCGCCTTGCCGGCGCCCAGCACCAGCGTGCGTCCGCGTGGCGGCGCGGGCAGCCAGGCCCGCATGCCGTGCAGTGGCTGGGCACTGCGCACGGCGGTCTGGAAGAGCGCTTGCAAAAATGCGCGCGGCTGGGAACGAAAGTCCGGCAGGCTCGCGCCCGAAACGTCAGAAGGTGCTGGCATGGCAGGCATTGTCGCCGCAGTCCCACGCAGCGCGAAGCGGCGGCACGGTGCAGGCCCGTCTTCCCATCGCCCGGAGCGAAAGACCTCCCAGGTCAACCCCGCAGCCGACGACCGGCCCGCCCCCCTCAGTTTTGTGGGCCCGTGCTTGCGGCACTGACAACCGCATCGCGCCAGCCGCCGCCGAGCGCCTTGTACAGCGCCACCTGGTTTTGCCGCTGGGCCAACTGGGTCTGCGCCAGCGCCTGCTGCGTGGCAAACAGGGCGCGCTGGGCATCGAGCACATCGAGGTAGCTGGCCACGCCGTTGCGGTAGCGCAGATCGGCCAGGCGAAAGCGGTCGGCCTCGGCGGTGGCCTGCTCCTGCTGGGCCCGCACCTGCTCGCCCAGGGTGGCGCGGCCCGCCAGGGCGTCGGCCACTTCACGAAACGCGCTCTGGATGGCCTTGTCGTACTGGGCCACCGCAATTTCGCGCGCGGCACGGACCGAGTCGAGCCCGGCCTGGTTGCGCCCGGCATCAAAAATGGGCAGCACTGCCTGGGGGGCCAGCGTCCAGCCCCACGAGCCGCTCTTGAACAGGCCCGACAGCGCACTGCTGGCGGTGCCTGCGCTGGCCGTGAGGGCGATGCGCGGAAAGAACGCGGCCCGCGCCGCACCGATGTTGGCGTTGGCCGCGATCAGCTGCTGCTCGGCCTGGCGGATGTCGGGGCGGCGTTCCAGCAGATCGGACGGCATGCCTTCGGGCACGTCGCGCAGGGCCACCGCGCGCTCATCGCCCTGCGGCGTGGGCAACAGCCGCTCGGGCAGGGCTTGCCCCACCAGCAGCGTGAGCGCGTTCACATCGAGCGCGCGCAGGCGTTGCTGCTGGGCCAGGGTGGAGCGCGCGGCAGCCGTGAGGGATTCGGCCTGCCGCAGGTCCAGGGCCGAGGTCACGCCCTGGTCAAAGCGCAAGCGGTTGAGCCGCAACGAGTCGTCCCGGGTGGCCAGGGTGCGCTGCGTCAGGACCAGCAGTTCTTCGTTGGTCTGCAGGCTCAGCCAGGTGCTGACCACCGAGGCGACCAGGCTGGTCTGCACCGCACTGCGCGCCTCCTGCGTGGCCAGGAACTGCGCCAGGGCCGCTTCCTTCAGGCTGGCCACGCGGCCAAAGAAGTCGATTTCCCAGGATGCCATGGCCAGGCCAGCGGTGTAGGCGCTGCTGATCCCGCCGCTGCCATCGGTGGCCGGCTGGCGGTTACCCATGGCGGCGGCGTTGATGGTGGGCAACTGGTCGGCCCGGCGGATCTGGTACTGGGCGCGGGCCTGCTCGATGGAGAGCACCGCCACGCGCAGGTCGCGGTTGTTTTGCAACGCCAGCGCCACCAGCTCGCGCAGGCGCGCGTCCCCCACGAAGTCCTGCCAGGGCAGGTCGGCCGCCGCGGTGGTGCCTGTGGCGGCTGCGGCGGCCGTGGTGCCTTGGGCAGCGCCCACGGCGGGCCATTGCGCCGCCACGGGGGCCGCGGGCCGCTCATAGGTGGGAATCATGGAGCAGCCGGCCAGCAGCGCTGCGGCGGCGGCAAGCACCGTGGCAGCAGGCAGGCGGGCCGCGCAAGCGCCGGCAGCGCGGCGGGGCGTGAAAACATTAAGCATGGGAGTCCCCTGGTCCAGCCTGGTGGGAATGCTGGGCATCAAATTGCCGCTGGCGCTGGCTGCCCTTGAACAGGCTGCGCACCACCACGAAGAAGATCGGCACGAAAAACACGGCCAGGAAGGTGCCCACCACCATGCCGGAGATCACGCCCGTGCCAATGGCGCGCTGGCTCGCCGAGCTGGCGCCCGAGGCAATGGCCAGTGGCACCACGCCCAGGATGAAGGCCAGCGAGGTCATGACGATCGGGCGAAAGCGCAGATGGGCCGCGGCCAGCGCCGACTCGATGACGCCCTTGCCCTGCGCCTGCAGGTCTTTCGCGAACTCGATGATCAGGATGGCGTTCTTGGCCGACAGGCCGATGATGGTGATCAGCCCCACCTGGAAATACACGTCATTGGTCATGCCCCGCAGGCTGATGCCCAGCAGCACGCCCAGCACCCCCAGCGGAACCACCAGAATCACCGACAGCGGAATCGACCAACTCTCGTACAGCGCCGCCAGGCACAGGAACACCGCCAGGATGGCAAAGCCGTACAGCACGATGGCCTGCGAGCCGGCGAGCTTTTCTTCGCGCGACTGCCCCGTCCATTCAAAGCCGAAACCGGCCGGCAGCTGCGCGGCCATGCGCTCCATCTCGGCCATGGCCTCGCCGGTGCTGTAGCCGGGGGCCGCGCCACCGGCAATGCGCATGGCGGGGTAGCCGTTGTAACGCACGGTCTGCATGGCACCACTGATCCAGCGCGTGGTGGCAAACGACGACAGCGGCACGGCCTTGCCCTGGCTGTTCAGTGCCGTGAGCTGGAGGATGTCCTCGGGCTGCATGCGGGCCTCGGCCTCGGCCTGCACCACCACCCGCTGCAGACGCCCGGCGTTCGGGAAGTCGTTGATGTAGGCCGAGCCCAGAGCGGTAGAGATGGCATGGTTGATGGCGGCAAAGCCTACGCCCTGGGCGCTGGCCTTGTCACGGTCGATGTCCACCTGCAATTGCGGCGCGTCTTCCAGGCCGTCGGGTCGCACACCCGTGAGCACCTTGCTCTTGGAGGCCATGCCCAGCATCTGGTTGCGCGCCGCCACCAGCGCATCATGGCCGTTGCTGCCGCGGTCCTGCAGGCGGAAGGTGAAGCCTGAACTCACGCCCAGCTCGGGAATGGGCGGTGGGCTCAGTGCAAAGATGAACGCATCGCGCACGCCCGACAGCGCACCCATGGCCCGGCCCGCAATGGCATCGGCCGTGTGCCCGGCACCCACGCGCTCGGACCAGTCCTTGAGCGTCACGAACGAGAGACCGGCGTTCTGCCCCTGGCCAGAGAAGCTGAAGCCCAGCACGGCGACGATGTTCTTGACTTCCGGCTGCTGCAGCATGAAACCCTCGACCTTTTCCACCACGGCCTGGGTGCGCTCGAGCGTGGCGCCAGGCGGCAGCTGGATGTTGACCAGCAGGTTGCCCTGGTCTTCGTTGGGCAGGAACGAGGTGGGCAGGCGCAGGTACAGCACGCCCACGGCGGCGATCAATGCCACATAGATGACCATCATGCGGCCACCGCGGCGCAGCAGCTTGGCCACCCAGCCCTCATAGCCCTTGGCACCGCGGGCAAAGCTGCGGTTGAACCACCCGAAAAAGCCCGTCTTGGCGTGGCCATGCCCGGCCTCGACCGGCTTGAGCAGGGTGGCGCACAGCGCGGGCGTGAGCGACAGCGCCATGAAGGCAGAAAAGGCGATGGACACCGCCATCACCGCCGAAAACTGGCGGTAGATGTTGCCCACCGAGCCGGCAAAGAAGGCCAGCGGCAAAAACACCGAGATCAGCACCACGGTGATGCCAATGATGGCGCCCGAGATCTGGCCCATGGCCTTGCGGGTGGCCTCCAGCGGCGGCAGGCCTTCCTCGTTCATGATGCGCTCGACGTTTTCCACCACCACGATGGCGTCGTCCACCACGATGCCGATCACCAGCACCATGCCGAACATGGTCAGCACGTTGATCGAAAAGCCCATCGCCAGCAACGCGCCGAAGGTGCCCAGCAGTGCCACCGGCACCACGATGGTCGGGATGACGGTATAGCGGAAGTTCTGCAGAAACAGGAACATCACCAGAAACACCAGCGCGATGGCTTCCAGCAGGGTCACTGCCACCTGCTTGATGGAAATCTTGACGAAGTCGGAGCTGTCGTAGGGGATGGTCCAGCTCACGCCCGGCGGAAAGTATTTTTCCAGTTCGGCCATGCGGGTCTTGACCGCCGTGGCTGCGGCCAGCGCATTGCCCGAGGGCGACAACTGCAGTCCCATGCCGGTGGCCGGCTTGCCGTTCAGGCGCGCGGTGGTGGCATACGACTGGGCGCCCAGCTCGATGCGCGCCACATCCTTGAGGCGCACCGTGGAGCCATCGGCATTGGCGCGCAGCACGATGTCGCCAAACTCCTGGGTCGAGCTGATCTGCCCGGGCACCACCACGGTGGCCGAGATGCTCTGGCCGCGCAGGTTGGGCAACTCGCCCAGGCTGCCGGCCGAGACCTGCGCGTTCTGCGCCTGGATGGCGCTGGCCACATCGGCGGCAGACAGGTTGTAGCCCTGCAGCTTGGCCGGATCGACCCAGACGCGCATGGCGCGCTCGGCACCGAACAACTGCACCTGGCCGATGCCGGGCACGCGCTGCAGTTCCGGCACCACGTTGCGTGCGGCGTAATCGCTCAGCGCGTTGACGTCGAACTTGGGATCTGATGACGACAGCATGGTGAACAGCAGGAAGTTGCTGCGCGACTTGTCCACGCGCACGCCCTGCTGGGTCACCACGGCGGGCAACCGCGGCGTGGCGCGCGACAGGCGGTTTTGCACCTCGACCTGGGCCAGATCGGGATTCGTGCCCGGCTCGAAGCTCAGCGTCAGGGTGCCGGTGCCGTTGGCCTGGCTCACCGCTTCCATATAAGCGAGGCCGGGCGCGCCATTCATTTCGCGTTCGATCACGGCCAGCACGCTGTCTTCCAGCGTCTGTGCCGAAGCACCCGGATAGGCAGCGGTGACCACGATGCTCGGAGGTGCCACGGAGGGATACTGCGACACCGGCAGCCGGGTGATCGACACGGCGCCCAGCACCATGACGAACAAGGCAATCACCCACGCAAAGATGGGACGGTCAATAAAGAACTTGGCCATGGGGATGGCTCCTTATTTCTGGCCGGCGCTGGCAGCCGCAGCGGGGGCGCTGGCCGCTGGCGCAGCACCTGAGGCCGCGGGTGCCGGAGCAGCGGCGCTGCCAGGGGCCTGCCACGGCACCGCCTTCACGGGCGTGCCGGGCGGCATCATCTGCAGCTTCTGGAAGCCATCGACCATGACCTGCTCGCCTTCTTTCAGGCCTTCGAGCACAACCCACTGGTTGTTGCGCGCGGCACCCACCTTCACCGTGCGCTGGCTGGGCTTGCCGTCGGCGCCCACCACCGTGATGCGGTCGCCCTGCTGGGTGCGCGTCACGGCCTGCTGCGGCAGCGTGATGGCGTTGGCCACCTCGGCCTGCTCCAGCCGCACGCGCACATACAGGCCCGGCAGCAAATCGCCCTTGGGGTTGGGCACCTCGGCGCGCAACGTGATCTGGCCCGTGCTGGCGTCCACCGTCAGGTCGGAAAACAGCAGCTTGCCGGGGCGTGCGTATTCGCTGCCATCTTCCAGCACCACGCGCACGCTGGCCGCATCACTGCCCCCGGCGCGCTGGAGCTGGCCGTCGGCCATGGCGCGGCGCAGCTTCATCACCTCGCCAGCCGACTGGGTGAAATTGACATACACCGGGTCGATCTGCTGGATCACGGCCAGTTGCGTGGCCTCGCCTTGCCCCACCAGCGCGCCTTCGGTGACCAGGGCGCGGCCGATGCGGCCCGCAATCGGCGCCGTGACGCTGGCGTAATTCAGGTTGATGCGCCCCGTCTGCACCGCGGCCTTGCCGGCGGCGACATCGGCCTCGGCCTGCTTGTGCGCGGCCACGGCGTTCGCGTATTCCTGCTGGCTGACCGCATTGGCGGCCAGCAGCGGCTTGTAGCGCTCTGCCAGCGCGGCGGCCTGGGTCAGGTTGGCCTGGGCCCGCGCCAGCGTGGCCTCGGCACTTTGCAGGGCCGCCGCGTAGGGGGCGGGGTCAATCGCAAAAAGTGGCTGGCCGGCCTTCACGTCACTGCCTTCACGGAACAGCCGCTTTTGCAGAATGCCGGCCGCCCGGGCCCGCACCTGGGCCACGCGCGAGGCTTCCAGACGCCCGGGCAGTTCGGTGACCAGGCCCACATTGCCCGGCGTTGCCACGATCACACCCACTTCGGGTGGGGGCATGCCGCCACCGGCCGCTGCCGCTGGCGCCTCGGACTTGCCACAGGCTGCCAACAGCAAGACAACAGACAGGCCACCCGCCGCAACACCCAGGCGCACCAGCGCAGGGGACGAGGCAGAGGCAACAACGGGGACAGTCTTGACATGGCGCAAGGCAGACATGGTGTTCCTTGGAGAGAGAGGCGCGGTGAATCCGCGGATGGAGTCAGTCTAGTGTGGCTCGGCGTTCAGCACACAGGACCGCAGCACGGTAACGAAGTGCTGCATTAGAGCATACATACATTCAAGAATGTATGTATAGTGGCAAAAGCACCCCTGCCAATGAAAGGTATTCCATGGCCCGCCGCACCAAGACAGACGCACAGACCACGCGCAACAACCTGCTCGATGCTGCGGAACAATTGTTTCAATCGCGTGGCGTTTCACACACCTCCCTCAATGACATTGCGGTGGCGGCAGGCACCACGCGGGGAGCGATCTATTGGCATTTCAAGGACAAGGCCGACCTGTTCAACGCCATGATGGAGCGCGTGACCCTGCCGCTGGAGCAAACCCTGGTAGCGGCCTGTGTGGAGCAATCGCACCACCCCGTGGCCGAGATCCGCCGCGCCATGCTGGATGCGCTGCACCTGATCGCCACCGACGCGCAAACCCGTTGCGTGCTGCAAATCGCCACCCACCAGGTGGAATACACCGCCGACATGGGTGCCGTGCTGGAGCGCCATCTGAGCGTGCACGACGGCTGCGTGGCGCGCAACCATGTCGCGCTGCAAAGAGCCTTCGACGCCCGCAGCCAGCCCCCGCCGGTGCCGCTGGACTGCGCGGCCCGGGGCCTGCAGGTGCTGATCGAGGGGCTGGTGCACCAATGGCTGCTCAACCCCGCCGCGTTTGACCTGCAGGCCAACGGCCGGGCTGCGCTGGACATCTACCTGACGGGTCTGGGCCTGCAGACCAACACACCCGCCTGATCACTGCGCGGGGGCACCCGCCGCGTACCAGCGCCCGATCAGTGCGCGTTCATCGTCGGTCATCTGCGTGGCATTGTTCATGGGCATGAGCTTTTGCACCACCACCTGCTGGTAAATGGCCTGGGCGTGCTGCTTCACGCTGCCCGGCGAATCCAGGCGCAGGTTCTTCATCTGCACCTGGGCGCCATGGCACTGGGTGCAGCGCTGCTCCAGCACCGCCTGCACGGACACATAGCCATTTTGGCCTCCAGCGCTTACTTCACCTGCACCAGCAGCTCCTGCAACAGGAGCAACAACGGCTGCCGGGCGCATCCACACGATGGCGCCCAGAATCACGGCCACGCCCACCAACGCATACGGCAGCGGATTGCCGTTCTTGCCCAGCTTGTAGCCATGGCGCATCACAAAGAACTGGCGGATGGCCGCGCCTGCCAACATCATGAGGATGAGCACCAGCCAGTTCTGCGGATGGCTCCAGGTAAAGCTGTAGTGGTTGCTCAGCATGGCAAACAACACCGGCAGCGTGAAGTAGGTGTTGTGCACGCTGCGCTGCTTGCCACGCTTGCCGTGAATGGGGTCCACCGGCTGGCCGGCTTTGATTTGGGCCACCACCGTGCGCTGGCCGGGGATGATCCAGAAAAACACGTTGGCGCTCATGGCGGTGGCGATCATGGCGCCCACCAGCAAAAAGGCCGCGCGGCCGGCAAACCAGTGGCAGGCCAGCCAGGAGGCCACGCACACCAGCACGAACGCCAGGGCGCCCACGGTGGCGTCGCCATTCTTCTTCTGGCCAAAGATGCGGCAGATGGCGTCGTACAGCAGCCAGAACACCCCAAAGAACGCCAGCGCCACCCCGATGGCCGTGGCAGGCGCCCAGTCCATGCGCGCTTTGTCGATGAGGTAGGTGCTGGCGCTGTAGAGATAAGACACCGTGAACAGCGCAAACCCGCTGAGCCAGGTGCTGTAGCTTTCCCAGAAGAACCAGTGCAGGTGTTTGGGCAACCGGGGCGGCGACACGGCGAACTTGACCGGATGGTAGAAGCCGCCGCCGTGCACGGCCCACAGCTCGCCGCTGACTCCCTGCTTTTTCAGGTCTGCATCTTCGGGCGGCGTGAGGCTGCTGTCCAGGAAGACGAAGTAGAACGACGAGCCGATCCAGGCAATCGCGGTAATGACGTGGACCCAGCGCAGCAGCAGGTTGGCCCAGTCGAGAAGATAGCTTGCCATGTCTCAACCCTGGCAGCGCCGGCGCGCTGCGTTGCAAACCTGCTCACCACTGCGGGCGCTCTGAGCAGACAAAAGGGGCCGCGCACCGTGGCAGACATCTGCCGGGGCACCGCTGCGACCCAGACACCTTCCGGTTCGGCACAAAGTGTAAGCAGGAATTTTTCCGGCGATGCCCAAACCCGCTTCATCGACCGCTGGAATGGCGCCTGAAAGCCGTTCGCGCCCCCTGCAAGGTCTGCAGCAGCTGCGCGGCCACGGCCACCGCAATCACCTCGGGCTCCTTGCCTGCGATGCCCGGCACCCCGATGGGGCAAGTCACATGCGCCAGCTCTTGCGGCGTGAACCCCCGCCCCTGCAGCCGGCTCGCAAACCTGGCCCATTTGGTCTGGCTGCCGATCAGCCCGATGAAGGGCAGATCGCCCTGCACGCGCTGGCGCTGCAGGCAGGCCGCGACCACATCCAGGTCTTCGGCATGGCTGAAGCTCATGACCAGCACGCGGCTGCCCGCTGCCAGACGCGGCACCGCCATGTGTACCGGCTCGGAATGCTCGCACACCCCATCGCCCGGCGGATGGGCAGGAAAGACACCCTCGCGGCTGTCGATCCAGGTCAGCGCAAACGGCAGCGGCGCCAGCACACGCGCCAGCGCATGGCCCACATGCCCGCCGCCAAACAAGGCCACCGGGTGGCGCACGCTCGCCAGGCGCTGCTGCAGGTCTGCCCCGTCCTGCGCCCCCACCAACGCAAATCGCAGGTGCATCACACCGCCACAGCACTGACCGAGGGCAGGCCCCAGTGCGTAACGCAGCTGCGGCGCCCCCTGCCCCCCGCGCAGCCTGCGCCGGGCCTCGGCAATGGCCTGGTGCTCGATATGTCCGCCACCGACCGTGCCCACCAGGTTGTCTTCAAACACCGACATCCACGCCCCCACTTCCCGCGGGGTAGAGCCTTGTGTAGACTCCACGGTCACCAAACAGGCCGGGGCAGCCTTCAGGCCCTCCAGCAGTAACAACAGATCAGCCACGGCAAACTTCCCACAGGTTCGTTGCACGCCCCATGCACAGCGCGCATGAATCGTGCCCACCAGCATAGCGACAACACCATGCCCCCCACCTCGCTCCAACGCTCCTCCCGAACGGGTCGTCACTGGCTGCTGGCCAGCCTCATGGCGGCCGTTGGCGCCATCGTTGCCGCCTGCAAGTCCACCCCTGAAAACGTGCCCCCGCCTCCCGAAAGCCGCTCGCCCAGTGACGATGCTGCGGCGCATTCCCTGGGCAAATCGGTCACACCGGGCCCCTCAGCGGCCAGCACCGCGCGCGCTTATCGCCGCGACGCGGCGACCCATCTCTACAACCAGAACAACCAGCGGGTTTTCAAGGGCAAGCTCCCGCCCATGCTGTACGCCATTGGGGTGCTGGAAGTGGACATCGACCGCAGCGGCCGTATCACCAAATTGCACTGGATGCGCGCCCCGCGCCATGCCCCCGAAGTGGTGGCCGAGATCGAGCGCACCGTGCGTGCCGCCGCACCGTTCCCGGTACCCGCCCGCATGGGCCGCGTCACCTATACCGACACCTGGCTGTGGCACAAGAGCGGGCATTTCCAGCTGGATACCCTGACCGAAGGTCAGCTCTAAGGACTCCCCCCCGGAGGCGCTGCGCGCCTTCCGTGCGTGGGGCGTGCCAGTTTCGGCCCGCACAGCCATGCTCTCATCACGCCCCCCGGTAGGTCGAATAGCTCCAGGGGCTCACCAGCAGCGGCACGTGGTAATGCTGGTCGGCATGGGCGATGCCGAAGTCCAGGTTCACCTGGTTCAAGAAATTGGGCTCGGGCAGCGCCACGCCCCGGGCCTTGAAGTATCCCGCCACGTCAAAACGCAGTCGGTAGGTGCCAGCGCGCAGGCTGGCGTTGTCCAACAGCGGCGCATCGGTGCGGCCATCGTGGTTGAGCACCAGCCGCTGGATCAGCGTGGCCTCGTCACCCCGGGTGGAAAACAGCGACACCTCCATGCCAGCCGCAGGGCAGCCGTGCATGGTGTCCAGAACGTGGGTGCTCAAGCCCATGGGGAAATCTCCTGAAGGTGGAAGACCGGCACGGGATACCACAGCCGGCGCCCAAAGTGTAGGCACTGCGGGTCGCGCCACCCCGCATCGGGTGCATGGAATTTTCGCCCACCAGCACCAAGGCATGGAGGCCTGCCGTCGCACCCCGCTGCTTCAACCCGGCCTCCGGCGGGCCGATGATTGGCTCGCCTGGGGGCAGGGGTACCCCGCCAGCCATTCGGCGGCGATACTGCCAGGCAACACATGATTTCCCACCCCTTTGCCACCGTCCATGATCTACGACTCCACCCTGCCTTACCCGCGCGACCTGATCGGCTACGGCAAGAACCCGCCCCATCCGCATTGGCCCGGCGGTGCCCGCATTGCCGTGCAGTTTGTGCTGAACTACGAGGAAGGTGGCGAGAACGCCGTGCTGCACGGCGACGCGGGCAGTGAGCAGTTTTTGTCGGAAATGTTCAACCCCGCCAGCTACCCCGAGCGGCACATGAGCATGGAAGGCATCTACGAATACGGCGCGCGCGCGGGCGTGTGGCGCATCCTGCGCGCGTTTGAAAAGCGCAAGCTGCCGCTCACGGTGTTCGGCGTATCGACCGCGCTGCAGCGCCACCCCGAGCTCACGGCCGCTTTCGTGGAACTGGGCCACGAGATCGCCTGCCATGGCCTCAAGTGGATCCACTACCAGAACGTGCCCGAGGATGTAGAGCGCGCCCATATGCAGCAGGCCATGGACATCATCGAGCGCCTGACTGGAGAGCGGGCCCTGGGCTGGTACACCGGCCGCGACAGCCCCAACACCCACCGCCTGGTGGCCGACGATGGCGGCTTTGCCTACGACAGCGACTACTACGGCGACGACCTGCCCTTCTGGATGAAGGTGCAGCGCACCGACGGCACGGCGGTGCCCCAGCTCATCGTGCCCTACACGCTGGACTGCAACGACATGCGCTTTGCCCTGCCCCAGGGCTACTCGCACGCCGACCCGTTTTTCCAGTACCTCAAGGACACATTCGATGCCCTGTACGCCGAGGGCGATCCGGCCGGCGACGACGCCCCCAAGATGATGAGCGTCGGCATGCACTGCCGCCTGCTGGGCCGCCCCGGGCGCATCACGGCGCTGCAGCGTTTTCTGGACCACATCGCCCGGCACGACAAGGTGTGGGTGGCCCGGCGCATCGACATTGCGCGCCACTGGACACAGCGGTTTCCAGCGCCTATTTTTTGAATCAAATGGGCCAATGACGCTTATTCGACAAGCGCAAGCAGCTCACTTTTTAGAAGCAAAAACCATGCCCCTGACTCTGGAACAACTCAACACCGCCAGCGCGGCCGATGCCCTGCAGTGGCTGGACGGACTGTACGAACATTCGCCCTGGATTGCCAAGCAGGCGCTGGCGCAGCGGCCTTTTCGCTCGCTGGCACACCTGAAGCACGCCATGGTGCAAGCCGTGCGCACAGCCCATGCTGACGCGCAGCTGGCACTGATCCGCGCCCACCCCGAACTCGCAGGCAAGGCCATGGTGGCAAAAAGCCTCACGGAAGAGTCCACCCACGAGCAAACCAAGGCGGGCCTGACGCAGTGCACGCCCGAGGAGTTGGAGCACATCCAGCAGCTCAACGCCGCGTACAACGAGCGCTTCGGCTTCCCCTTCATCCTGGCCGTGCGCGGCCCGCGTGGCACGGGTTTGGCCCAGCGCGAGATCATCGACACCTTTGCCCGGCGGCTCGATAACCACCCGGAGTTTGAGCTGGCCGAGGCCCTGCGCAACATCCACCGCATCGCCGAGATTCGCCTGAACGACAAGTTTGGCGCCGAGCCCGTACTGGGCGGCGATGTGTGGGACTGGCAAGAACAACTGGCCGAACACTCCGACCCCGGCTTTGCCGAAAAAGGCCAGCTCACCGTCACCTACCTCACCGACGCACACCGCGCCTGTGCGCAGCGCATCGGCCAATGGATGCGCGCGTGCGGCTTTGACAGCGTGGAGACCGATGCCGTGGGCAATGTGGTGGGCCGCTACCACGGCGCGCAGCCCGTAGCCAGATACCTCATGAGCGGATCGCACTATGACACGGTGCGCAACGGTGGCAAGTACGACGGAC
>JANJSZ010000069.1 GCA_024711405.1 Acidovorax sp. | reverse complement strand
CGGCGGCGGGCCGTCATGCTCGGGTAGTTCAGGCGGCCTTCCTGGATGAACATCTTGGCGTAGTCGCCGTTCTGGATGCGCTTCAGGGCATTGCGCATGGCGGCGCGCGACTGCTCGTTGATTGCTGCGCGGGCGTGAACACACCGAGGTTGTTCGCCTCGTAGGCAGCGCCGCTGGCCATCATCTTGAAGCGTTCGCCCTTCTGCAGCCGGCCATCGACCACACGGACCAGCATGCCGCGTGGTAGGCCTTGATGGCCAGCAGGCCGGCGTATTCGCCCTGGCTGCCTGCGTTGGGCTGCAGGCTGATGCCGGCGTAGCCCGTGGCCTGGCAGAGCCAGGCGCGCAGCTGCTCGTCCAGCTCCTTGTAGCCCTGGAGCTGGTCAGCGGGGGCAAACGGGTGCACGTTGGCGAACTCGGGCCAGGTGATGGGGATCATCTCGCTGGTGGCGTTGAGCTTCATGGTGCAGGAGCCCAGCGGGATCATGCTGCGGTCCAGCGCCAGGTCCTTGTCGGACAGCTGGCGGATGTAGCGCAGCATGCCGGTCTCGCTGTGGTGGGTGTTGAACACCGGGTGCGTGAGGTAGCTGCTGGTGCGGCGCAGTTCGGCGGGGATCAGCGGCTCCACGCCTTTCTCGAACGCGTCAAACGTGGGCAGTGTCTGGCCATCCTTGGCGAAGATGTTCCACAGCAGCTCGATGTCGGCGCGCGTGGTGGTCTCGTCCAGCGAGATGCACAGGTAGTTTTCGAAGTAAACCCGCAGGTTGGCACCCATGGATACTGCGCGAGCGGCTATGGATTGGGTAGCGCCATCGGTTTTCAGCGAGAGGGTGTCGAACGCGGCTTGCGGGCGCACGGGTGCTCCCAGCTGCTCCAGCCCTTTCGCCAGGATGGCCGTGTAGCTGGCCACGCGCCGGGCAATGCGCTGCAGGCCCTCGGGACCGTGGTAGACGGCGTACATGCTGGAGATCACGGCCGGCAGCACCTGGGCCGTGCAGATGTTGGAGGTGGCCTTTTCGCGGCGGATGTGCTGCTCGCGCGTCTGCAGGGCCAGGCGGTAGGCGGGCTTGCCATGCACGTCCACGCTCACGCCGACCAGGCGGCCGGGCAGGGAGCGCTTGAACTCGTCGCGGCAGGCCATGTAGGCGGCGTGCGGGCCACCGGCACCCATGGGCATGCCAAAGCGTTGCGTGGTGCCCACCACGATGTCGGCGCCCCATTCACCGGGCGGGGTGATCAGCGTGAGGGCCAGCAGGTCGGCGGCTGCGATGAAGGCGGCCTGTTTGGCATGGGCTTTTTCCACGTCGGCGCGCAGGTCGTCGATGCGGCCGCTGGTGGCGGGGTACTGGGCCAGCACGGCGAAATAGTCGCCATCGAGCGCGGCATTCCACTCCTCGGCCGAGTTGGCCAGACGCACCTCGATGCCCAGCGGTTTGGCGCGGGTCTGGATCACCTCGATGGTCTGCGGGTGCGCGTCACCGGCCACCACGAACACGTTGCTCTTGGATTTGACCGAGCGCTTGGCCAGCGTCATGGCCTCGGCGGCGGCCGTGGCCTCGTCGAGCATGGAGGCGTTGGCGATCGGCATGGCCGTGAGGTCGCAGACCATGGTCTGGAAATTGACCAGGGCTTCCATGCGGCCCTGCGAAATCTCCGCCTGGTAGGGCGTGTAGGCCGTGTACCAGGCGGGGTTTTCCAGGATGTTGCGCAGGATGACGCCGGGAATGTGCGTGTCGTAATAACCCTGGCCGATGAAGCTCTTCAAGACCTTGTTTTTGGATGCAATCGCCTTGAGTTCGGCCAGCGCAGCGCTTTCCGTGACCGGCAGCGGCAGGTCCATGGCGCGGCTGCGGGCAATGGAGCGCGGCACGATGGAGTCGATGAGGGCGCGGCGCGAGGCCTCGCCGATCACCGACAGCATGTGCGCTTCGTCGGCCGCGTCGATACCGATGTGGCGGGGCAGGAATTCGGTGGCGTTTTCAAGCGCGCCGAGCGGCAGGGCGGATTGCATCAACATGGGGCAGTCTCGAAGAAGGAAACAGGGTCAGGCGTTCTTGGCGAACTCGGTGTAGTCGGTTTCGCTGAGCAACGCGTCGAGCTGGCTGGCATCGCTGAGCTTGACCTTGAAGAACCAGCCCGCATTGAGCGGGTCGGAGTTGGCCAGCGAGGGGTCGGCACGCAGGGCTTCGTTCACTTCGACGATCTCGCCCGAGACCGGCATGTACACATCGGCCGCGGCTTTGACCGACTCGACCACGCCCGCCACGTCGCCCTGGGCAAACGTGGTGCCCACGGCGGGCAGGTCGACAAACACCACATCGCCCAGGGCATCCTGGGCATGCACGGTGATACCGACCACGGCCGAATTCGTGTCGGCGGCGTTGATCCATTCGTGGTCTTTGGAGAATTTGACGGTCATGGGAAAGCTCCTCAAGCAACTAAAAAAAGAAAGGAATCTGCAATGTAAGCGGATTAGCGAAGCCAGCGGCTACATGCCAAACTGCGGCCTTCGCTCTGTGCGCGGGCGCATACCAGTGCCACCGCGCAAGGGCCGCCCCGCCGCGCTGGAGGCGTCCCCCTTCCAGGGGGAAGGCGCCGCAGGTGACTCAGGGGGTAGGTCATTCCGTCAGCCGCGGAAGTAATTGGCAGGCACAAAAGGCATGGCGCGCACTTCCATGGGCACGGCCTTGCCGCGCACCATGGCATTCACCCGCGTGCCGATGGCGGCAAAGGCGGGAGCCACATAGCCCATGGCCACGGGTTCGTTCACCGTGGGGCCCAGCAGGCCGCTGGTCACTTCGCCAATCTTCTGGCCGTCGGTGCTCTGCAACTCGGTGTGCTCGCGCACGGGCACGCGCTCCAGCGCGACCAGGCCGACGCGTTTGCGCGCGAGGCTGGCGGGGTTGTCGAGCTGCGCCAGCACCTTGTCGGCCCCTGGGAAGCCGCCCGCGCGCGCGCCGCCGGTGCGGCGCACCTTCTGGATGGCCCAGTTGAGTGCCGCTTCGGGCGGGGTGGTGGTGGTGTCGAGGTCGTTGCCGTACAGGCACAGGCCGGCTTCCAGGCGCAGCGAGTTGCGCGCGCCCAGGCCGATGGGCTTGACTTCGGGCTGGGCCAGCAGGGCGCGTGCCAGGGTCTCGGCCTGGGTGGCGGGCACCGAGATCTCGAAGCCGTCTTCACCCGTGTAGCCGCTGCGGGTCACGAAGCAGTCGCAGCCTGCGATGGAAAAATCGCCACCCGTCATGAACACCAGCTTTTCAATGCCCGGAGCCAGGCGCGACAGGGCGGTGACGGCCTGGGGGCCCTGCAGCGCCAGGAGCGCGTGGTCGGGCATGGGCACGACGTCGCAGCGCTGACCGATGCGGGCCTGGATGTGCGCCATGTCACCCACCTTGCAGGCGCCGTTGACGATGACAAAGAGTTCGTTGTCGGCCACGCGGAAGAACATCAGGTCGTCGATGATGCCGCCCTCGTCGTTGAGCAGCAGGCCGTAGCGCTGCTTGCCCACGGGCAGGTCGATCACATCGACGGGCACCAGGCTCTCGAACGCGGCGGCGGCATCGGGGCCGACGAGCTTCAGCTGGCCCATGTGCGATACATCGAACAGCCCGGCGGCCTGGCGTGTGTGCAGGTGCTCGGCCATCAGGCCTGCAGGGTACTGCACGGGCATGGAATAGCTGGCAAACGGCACCATGCGGGCGCCCAGTTCAATGTGCAGGGCGTTCAGGGGCGTGGCGAGCAGGGCGGTGGCAGGTGCGGACATAAGAGCTCCAGGGCAAATGGGGGGCGTGGCACGAATGCCACGCGATTTGCCCTGCTGTCCGCTTTACCTGAGAGATTCACCGCGGCGCCCTGGCTGGCCGCGCGGCTTGCTCCTTCGGTGGATGGCCTGCACCTGCAGTGCGGACATCTCTCTCCAGCAAGGGAACGCCCGCATCGCTGCGGGCGGCTGCCAGTCCTTTTGCCTGAGCGTTCGGCTGCTGCCTGCGCCTTCGGCGGCCCTTTTGCATGGTGCTGCGGGGCTCTCTCCTGACAATCGGGCGATTCTACCGTTACTTGGCGTACACCAGATCGCGCAGGAACAGCGAAAGCGAGGGCATGTAAGTGATGACCATCAGGCATACCAGGATCACGCCGACGAACGGCAGCAGATGCTTGACGATGCGGTCCAGCGAGATGCGCGCCACCGTGCAGGCCGCAAACAGGTTCACGCCAAAGGGCGGCGTGATCATGCCCAAAGCGAGGTTCACCACCATGATCAGGCCGAAGTGCACCGGGTCCACGCCGAAGTGCATGGCCACGGGTGCCAGGATGGGCGCCAGCACGATGATGGCCGCGCTGGTCTCGATGAACATGCCGATCAAGAACAGCGCGGCGTTCACGCCCAGTAAGAACAGGGCAGGGGATTGCAGCACCGCCTCCAGCCAGCGGCCAATGGCATCGGGCACGCCGGCGCGCGTGATGAGGAAGGCAAACAGCCCGGCGTTGGCAATGATGAACATGATCACCGCCGACGAGAGGGCCGACTTGCGCAGGATGGCGAAGAGGTCCGCCAGGCGGATCTCGCGGTAGATCACCACGCCCACCACCAGCGCATAGAACACGGCCACGGCCGAGGCCTCGGTGGGCGTGAACACGCCGCCATAGATGCCGCCCAGGATGATCACGGGCATCAGCAGCGCCCAGCCGGCTTGCAGCGTGGCACGGCCCATGGGCATGCGGCCGTCGCCATCGTTCTTGCCCCAGCCCTTCCACTTGCAGTACCCCCACACGAAAAGCATCAGTGCGGTACTGATCAGCAGGCCGGGGCCAAAGCCGGCGATGAACAGCTCGCCAATCGACACCTCGGCACTCACGCCGTACAGGATGAGCGGAATGGAAGGCGGGATGATCACGCCCAGCTCGGCGCTGGTGGCCTGCAGGGCGGCCGCGTAGCTGGTGGGGTAGCCGTGCTTGATGAGCGCCGGGACCAGGATGGCGCCAATGGCGAACGTGGTGGCCACCGACGAGCCCGACACGGCGGCAAAGATCATGCAGGTGAGCACGCAGGTCATGGGCAGGCCACCCTGCACGCCGCCCACGATGCTCTTGGCGAATTCGACCAGGCGGCGCGAGATGCCGCCGGTTTCCATGAGGTTGCCCGCCAGGATGAAGAAGGGAATGGCGGCCAGCGGAAACTTGTTGATCGAGGCGAACATCTCCTTGACGGAGATCAGGATGTTTGGGTTCGCCACTTGTATGCCCATGATGGAGGCCAGCCCGATGG